>DIKR01000090.1 GCA_002424625.1 Desulfuromonadaceae bacterium UBA5613 | reverse complement strand
TGCTCGTCTCGGCGATGAACCCCTGCCCCTGCGGTTATCTCGGCGACAGCGCCCATCCCTGCTCCTGCCCGCCGATCGCGGTGCAGCGCTACCGCTCGAAGATCTCCGGCCCCTTGCTTGACCGTATCGACATTCAGATCGAAGTACCGGCGGTGAAGTATCGCGATCTCGTCGACCGCACCGACACCGAAGCGTCGGAGGTCATTGCCCGACGCGTCGAAGCCTGCCGCTCCATCCAGAAAGAACGCCTCAGTCACAGCCGCATCCACTGCAACGCCCAGATGCCGGCGCGCCTCATTCGCAAATTCTGCGAACCGGACGAAGCCGGGCACCGTCTTCTCAAACTCGTCACCGAACGCCTCGGTCTTTCCGCCCGCAGTTACTCGCGCATCCTCAAGGTCGCCCGGACGATTGCCGATCTCGACCGCTCGGAGCATATCCGCGAACAACACCTTGCTGAAGCGATTCAGTACCGGAGTCTCGATCGGCGCATGGGGTAACAAGTGTTGGCGCTTACACGCGCCCTGCCGTACGCACTAAAAAAGGTCCACTTGCCGGATTGACCGACAATGGACCTTTTTTTAAGTGCGCAGAGAGAATAATGACTCATCCGGGTACGTTTTTCGGAGAGTCGTAATGCGTCTTCAATTCCCCTGTCAGGCGACAGCCTTTAGCGGAACTATTCCTTGGTGTTGGAGGAGGCGAGTCTGGAGCTGATCTTTTGCCGGTACTCGACGATATCTTTGCGCAGGGAAGCCAGTTTCGCCATCTTTTCATCGACCTTATTGATATGTTCGTCCAGGATCTCGACCAGGCGCGGGATCATGCGCTCGGTCTGCTTGGCTTCGCCGTACGCCACGTACAGGTCCTGCATCTCCTTGATGGTGAGACCGAAATCCTTCAACTTCATGATGAAGCGAATGCGTCGCACGTAGTAGGGAGTGTAGCCGCGGGTAGCGCCGTCTGCTCGCGGAACCGACTCGATCATACCGACTTCTTCCCAGTAGCGGAGAGTGCGCGTTGTTAGTCCCAGGGTGTTTGCCAGTTCACCGATAGGAATGATCTCTTCACTGTTTGCGTGGTCAGGGCTCAGGCGGCTCATAGACTTCCTTTTACGTCAATTTCAAAAACTTTAACCTCTTTCGGGAGGTCGTGTCAATCCCTTTGTCGACAAAGGTTATTACCCCTCTCAGCCCTTTTCCTAGACAGATATAAAAATGTTCTATTTTTGCTTGACATGCACGTAAGCATAAAGTAGTTATTTTCACAGGTGCAAAATCCCTTTTTTATATCGCTGAATTTACTACGTTAATTATCTTCAATCTATCTCTGTCAAAAGTTGGCAGTGGACGTAAGCCGAAATATCTGGGCACAGGCCAGCCCAGTGCTGCGGCTTAATAGAACGCATGTTTTACGTAAAAGCCGGAATTTTTGTTGTCGCACCAGTAGTCGGCGGCTCCCTCCGCCCCCCCAAGCAGGTAAATGCTCCCCTTGATATGCCGCTTTCCTCTTGGCGGTCGGAGGTGTTTCATGCTCAGTCAGACACAGGGCCGCCCCGCCTACGATCGCTCCCGTTTTGTGTTGGCGCGCTGGTCGATCTTCTCGGTTCTGATCGCCGCCTACATGCTGGTCTTCTTTCACCGCATGGCCCCGGCCGTTGTCAGTGACGAATTAATGCGGGCCTTCGGGACTACCGGTGTCGCTCTCGGCTCCCTGGCCGCCATGTACTTCTACATCTATACCCTGATGCAGATTCCGGCCGGCATCCTTGCCGATACCCTTGGTGCCCGGGTTACGGTCGCAATCGGCAATCTGGTGGCCGGTTGCGGGTCTATCCTCTTTGGTCTCGGTGAGACCTTTGCTGCTGCGGCAACGGGGCGCGCCCTCGTCGGTCTCGGGGTTTCAGTGGTCTTTGTCGGGCTCTTTAAAAGTAATAGTGTCTGGTTCAGTGATCGTCATTACGGACGAATCAGCGGTCTAACCCTTCTCCTTGGCAATGTCGGCGCTATCTCCTCGGCCGGCCCACTCGCCGCCCTTCTCGGCTTCTATTCCTGGCGCAGCGTCTTTGTAGCTCTCGGCCTCCTTTCTCTTCTTCTTGCGGGACTGACGATGCTTCTGGTGCGCAACCGCCCGGAGGACCTTGGCTTTCCGTCGCTGCGCGAAATAGAGGGCAAAGCAAGTCACGAGCGGCGGCAGAACCCTTGGTGGCAGGAGTTACTGGGAGTTCTGCGCACTCGGGTCCTCTGGCCGCTCTTCTGGGTTGATCTCGGCATGGGCGGAAGCATGCTCGCCTTTGTCGGCCTCTGGGCTGTCCCTTGTTTGCGAGACACGCTGGGACTGGAGCGCAGTGCTGCCGCCCTCTACACCACCCTGGCACTGATCGGTTTTGCCAGCGGCTCGATGTTTTTCGGCTGGCTCTCCGATCGCCTCGGTCGCCGCAAGCCGGTGATCGTCGCCGGCAGCAGCGGCTACCTCCTCGTCTGCCTGGCTTTGGCGTACGCCCCTTGGGGCGCCGGCCTCTCGGGTTTTCTCCTTTTCTTTCTTCTGGGTTTCAGCGCCGGCGGTTTCATCGTCACCTTTGCCAGCGCCAAGGAGGTCATTATCCCGTCTCTGTCCGGGATGGCGGTAGGACTGGTCAATACCGGCCTCTTCCTGGGCGCCGCGATTGCACAGCCACTCTTCGGCTGGGTCATGGACCGGGGCTGGAATGGCGTGCTGATTGACGGCGTGCGAATCTATGGTTGGGCTGATTATCGCTTGGGTCTACTGGTTATGGTTTTCTGTGCATTCCTGGCCCTGGTCAGCTCTCTGCTGGTCAAGGAGACCCGCTGCCGGAACCTGACAGAGGCGGAGTAGAAAAAAGGCAGACAACACGCGCTGCATCGTTGTCTTGGAAAGAAGTTAGCGTCACTTATCTCAAAAAAAATGATGCGACTATAGAAAATTGTTTTATTTATGCTTGACATGCACGTAAACGGCGGAGTATTTTTCTTTTACCTGCTACAATTAAATAAAGCTGAATTTATTAGTTTTATTGTTTCTATATTTTTTTAGAAAAATCCAACAGTGGACGTAAACTGAAAACAACGTGATTACAAAGGTGATGACGCTGACATTTTCTGCAAGATCGCAACATGAATAAAACAAAGGTTTTGTCGGAAGGGCCAAGATCAACAGAGTTGAGGAGTCAGGCACCCTCGCCACGAGTCAAGGGTGAAGGGTTTATGAGGCGAAACACTAAACAGGGATGGAGGCATTAAGATGAAGACGAAAATGAGTCGGAAATTGTTCGTTGTGCTGCTAACAGTTTTGGTATTTGCATCAAACGCCAGCGCGGAAAACTTGAAAATGCTGTCGGCTTTTGCTCCCAACTTTATTTTCAATATCGGCGCGACCAATAATTTCATCAAAAATCTCGAAGCTAATTCCAAGGGTAGCCTGAAAATTTCCTCCTTCGGGCCCGATGTTGTTCCCACATTTGAACAGTTTCAGCCGGTTCAAACCGGCATATTTGACCTCTCCTTCACCCACGCCACCTATCATGCCGGCACCATCGGCGTGGGGGTGGGTATGGATGCCACCACCACCGATCCGGTTATGCGCAGAGAAAAAGGTCTCTTTGCTGCCCTTGACAAAGAATACAACAAACTCGGCGTCAAGCTGGTCTCCTTGCCGCCGGTCGCCCCCTATCACTTTATTACGCGCGATCCGTTGAATGGCTCGAAGCCGAGCCTGAAAGGGCTAAAAATGCGCAGCAATCCCAGCCTGCAGAACACCATCCTGGCCCTGGGCGGCTCGCCCGTCACCATGGCGGGGGGCGAAGTTTATACGTCTTTGCAAAAAGGCGTCCTTGACGGTGCCGCCTGGACGCTGGTCGGGGTCAAGGACTTCAAATGGCACGAAGTGGCCGGCTACATGGTGCGGCCGACTTTTGGCTCGATCTCGATGATGATCACCATGAATCTTAAAAAGTACAATAGCTTAACTCCAGAACAGAGAAACTGGATCGATGAGGCCGGCAAACAGACCGAGCTCGACAGCCAGGCTTTCTTCAATAAATTGATTGAAGAGGAATTTGCCTTTCTCAAAAGCAAGGGGATGAAAGAGACCAACATGCATGCCGATGATACAAAAATGGTCGAAAAATACTGGAATGATGGCCTTTGGGCCATGGCCAAAGCGACTTCAGGGGTTGCGGGCCAGGAATTCCAGGATCTTGCCCTGAAAACAGGGATGACCAAATGACAGCCCTTAACACGGCGAAGCAACCGGCGCTGGCCATCCTTCACCGGATGGCCAGCCTTCTCGATCAGGTGACCAAGCTGAGCTACAACCTGAGTGGGTTGGCTTTGGCCGCACTGCTCCTGCTGATTCTCAATGAAGTCGTGATGCGCTACTTCTTTAACGCCCCCACCACCTGGTCGGCCGATGTCAACCAGTGGCTGTTTGCCCTGGCCATCATGCTCGTTCTTCCTGAAATTACCCGCACCAACGGCAACATCGCCATCTCTGTCATTGTCGACCGTCTGCCGCCGGGCAAAAAAGAGCTCATGCGCCGGGTCATTTTTTTCTTGAGTTTTCTGATGTGTCTCGCGGCTTTTTACATCTCGGGCACCGAGTCGTTACGGCAATTCAACACCGGCATCATGACCATCTGGATCCATCCGGTTCCGAAGTGGTGGGTCTCCTCAGTCATTCCCTTTGGCTTTTTTCTGAGCGCTGTCCAGTTTTTACGGTTGGGGATCATGCCCAGTCCCTCCATTGAAGTAGAGGAGTAGTCGTTATGGAATGGGGTGTCATTTTATCATTAGCCATTGTCGTACTTCTCGTCTTGTTTGCTACGGGGATGCCGGTCTTTGTCGCTTTCCTGGTGGTTAATGTGGGTGGCGTTGTCCTGCTCTTCGGCACGACCGGTTTCGGCATGTTTACCAATAGTCTCTACAATACCGTGACCCAGGAATCGTTGATGGCCATCCCCCTCTTTATTCTGATGGGGGAGATCCTCTTTCGCTCCAATGCTGTCGAGATCCTCATCGATTCGATCGACAAGATGGTCGGCAATGTCCGCGGCCGGCATTACGTCCTGGTCACGGCTCTGTCGACGGTCTTCGGCGCTTTGAGCGGGTCGGCGGTGGCGGTGGCGGCGATGCTCGGCCGCTCGGTCCTGCCGATCATGGAACAACGCGGCTACGACAAGCGCCTCTCGATCAGCGCGGTGCTCGGCGGGGCGAGCCTGGCGCCGATCATTCCGCCGAGTCTGCTGGTGGTCATGATCGGCTCGATGGTCGATACCTCGATCGCCAAGCTGCTCATCGCCGGCATCCTCCCCGGCATCATGCTGGCAGGGATGATGGTGATCTATACCTACTTCCGCATCCTGCGTGATCCCGGCCTGGAACCGCCCCGCGATGCCATTGCCAAGCCGCGGGTCAGCGCCGGGGAGTTCCTGGTGGCCTTTTCCCGGACCCTCCCCTTTCTCGTTGTCATCTTTTCGGTGATGGGGCTCATCCTGCTGGGGGTGGCCACGCCGAACGAATCCGCGGCCACCGGGGTGGTCGGCGCTTTGATTGCGGCTGCCATCTTCCGCAAGCTCTCCTTCAAGATGTTTTACCAGGCGATTCTCG
>DIKR01000041.1 GCA_002424625.1 Desulfuromonadaceae bacterium UBA5613 | reverse complement strand
CGGTAAAGACCGCCCACATGGCGAGGTAAGGAAAAATTTTAAAGAGGATCAGAATGATATTGCCGATGACATCCAAACCGACGAGATACTGGACCAGAGCCTGACTCCCCAGCGTCGTGGTCATTGAAATCGCCACCAGAATCAAAACCGGGCCGAAGATGGTAATGGAAAGGTAGTCCGAGAAGAGCCGTGCCAGCGAGCGGGTCTCTTTGACTCGCCAGATATAGTTAAAGCTTTTTTCGATACTGTTAAGGAGGCTCAAGACCGTCAGCAATAAAAATATGACGCCAAACGTCCCGAGTTTTGCCATGCTGGTATTGCTGATATAGGTAAAGACGGCATCGACGACCTCTTCGGAACCGAGGGCGAGATTGTTAAGGACGAGAATCTCCAGATCGACTTCGGCACCAAAGCCTTTTAGCAGTGAAAACATGACGGCAAGTAAGGGGACAAAGGAGAGGATCGTTGTAAAAGCCAGTGCTGAAGCATGGAGGAGGCAGTTATCGGCAAAAAATTCGCGTACGACCGCCATGACAAACTGCAGCATCTTGCGAAGAAGACGTTTCCCGGCACGCAGTTCGACAGGATCAGCTTCCCACAGCCCGCGCAGAAGAAAGTTCCGGGCTTGCTGAAGACGGCTCTTCATTGTCATTTTTCTCTCCATTTCATCGCAAGTTGGAAAGCAAGGAAAAGCCCACTTGGCAGTGGGCTTTTCCTTGTAAAAAAACATCGTTGTCAAGCGTCCGTTTCAGCTTAAACGTGCTTGGCTTTCTCTGCGGCCATGGCTTCGCGGCCGGCTTCAACCGCCGCTTTGACCATGTCGCGCTTCTCAACGACTGTATTTTTCCCTTCTTGCAACACCTCTGCAATCCGCTCTTCGGCCTCTTCGGCAATTCTGCGGATACGCTCACTGGTTTCACCGGCGAGTCCACGCAGCTTTTCCCGGGTTTCACGCCCGGAACGAGGTGCGGTCAAAAGGGCAATCCCCCCGCCAACTGCGGCGCCAAGTAAAAGAGCGACCAATACGTTGCTTCCACTACACTTTTCTTCAAACATGGCTATTCTCCTTTCAATTCGTGTGATCTTTTAAAGTAGTTACGAAATGCTTGAAACCCTGACCAAAGGACCATCCCCTGATTCAGATATTGCCGGGTACCACTACGCAGAAAATCATTGACGCTATGGAGAGCATCCCCCGCCTCGCCGATCGCTTCCAATAATCCCCCCGCACGAATGGCCCCTTTTTCCATATGGACGACAGAGCTGCGAATGTGTTCTGACGACTCGCGCAGGTTAGCGAGAAGCGGTGTCAACTCCCGCTCGGTATTGACGATCATTTCATCGAGGCGTTGCAGGGTCCGGCGCATTTGCACCATTGCCCAAACCACATAACCAACAAGTACCACAAAAGCAATGACGGCAATTAATAACAGAGAAATATACGACATTCAGCGACACTCCTTAAGAAGTTGAAGAACTATGGTATGTTAACAGTAAAACACAAAACGGCGACGATGCAACACTTATAGCTACTTATAGCTGATTATTGCGTTTTCTTTTACGGGGTCACGAGCCGTTCCAGCGGAAATCCCAGTGTCGCCAGCGGTGCCTCAAATCCCTGTTCATTGCCTATCAAGACGATGGACAATCGCTCCGGCTGCAGATGATCGCGAGCTGCCTGCTGAATATCGGCAAGGCTTAACGCCTCGACCTTGTCGCGATAGCTCTCCAGATAGTCATCCGGATAGTCGTAGAAATCGAGACGCATCGCCTGGGTGACAACTTCATGGGGGTTGGCAAAAGAAAAGACAAATGAATTATTCAGACTCTCTTTCGCAATATGCAGTTCCTCGGCCCGCACCGGTTGTTCCCGAATCGTCTCCATGGCAGCCAGCATCAGCTTCAAGGCTTCGATAGTCGTACTGCTCTTGGTTTCACACTGAGCAATAAAAGGTCCGGGGAGGAGTCGGCCGACCTGAAAATGAGAGTACACGGAATAAGCCAGGCCGCGCTCTTCACGAATCTCTTTCATCATCCGCGAGTTAAACCCCCCACCACCGAGGATAAAGTTCATCACCCGCACCGCGTGCTGATCAGGAGTCCCTTTGTCAATACCGACCTGACCGAGCATGACGACGCTCTGCGGCAGATCTTTCTGACCGTGGATAACCACCCCGGCGCTTCCGCCAACCAGGGGGGGAAGGATCCGCGGGACAGGTTGTTGCGCAGGCCAGGACCCAAAACGGGCTTCCAGCCCGGCGAGGAGCTGCTTCCGATCAAAATCACCGGAAACGGCGATCCAGAGTTTTTCCGGTGAAAAGCTTTTCTGGTAGGCGGCAAGCAGATCCTCCCGGCTGATCGCTGTTACGGTGGCTTCGGTTGGGGTGCGTCCGAGGGGATGATCGCCATAAATCGCTTGCAGCAGCGCCCGACTGGCGATCGCCTGCGGGTGGTCGTTCTGCCGGCGAATCGCTTCGAGCGTCTGTTTGCGGGCCAATTCCAGGCGCTTCACCTCAAAGGCGGGGGTGCGCAACACTTCCTGCAACAGGTTGAGACCGCTCGCAAGATCCGTGGTCAAAAGAGAGAGATCGAGAGTCAAAGCATAGGTGTCGGCAGAGACGCTGAAATCTGCCGCCAACTGTTCGAGATCAATATCCACCTGATCGGCCGAACGACTCGCGGTCCCGGCGGTTCGCAAACTTTTCGCCAGAAGGCTGGCGAGACCGACCTTCTCTGCCGGATCATCAATCGCCCCGCCGGGCGCCATCACCGTCAGCTGAATCAAGGGGAGCTCATGATCCTCCTTCAAATAAACACGGATGCCATTGGTCAAAATAATCGGTTCAATCTGCGGCACCGCGAAGTGCAGCGGCGGAGTCGAGATCTGATCGGGGCGGAATGGGGGGGCGCTGCAGCCGACCAACAGAACAGAAAGAACGCAAACCAGATATGATATTTTTTTCATTCACCACCTCCGGTGCGGGCAAGAGTGATGACGGTACGGTTCTCCGGGGTAAAATAGCGGCGCGCCGCGGCCTGAATCTCCGCCGGGCTAATGCTCGCCAGCTCCTCATCATAACGAACCAGATAGCGCCAATCCCCTGCGACAGTTTGGTAATAAGTGAGCATATGCGCGAGGGCGCTATTCTTTTGTAAATGGCGCAAAAAATCGACGCGCAGGCGGTTGCGCACGCGTTCGAGCTCCGCAGCACCGACCTCTTCATCCGCCAGCCGCTTTATCTCACGATAAATGGCGGTCTCCACTTCCTGGGAGGTATGCGGCGCCCGCGGGGTAGCGCTAATGACAAAGAGATTGGCATAACGTGAACCGGGGGCGGTAAAGGTCGATATATTCGCGGCCTGCTGTTCCTTGACGACCAGCGTTTGATAAAGACGGGAGGTCCGCCCTTCTCCAAGGAGGCCATTGAGCAGATCAAAAATATAATCTTCACGACTCGGCAGAGTCGGCTTGTGATACGCGATCATCACGCGCGGCTCAGCATCGAAACTGATCGCGGTCCGTTTCTCCCCGCGCTGCTCCGGTTCGTCGGCCACGATCGGCGGGGTCGGCATGCCGGCCGGAATTTTGCCAAAATAGCGCTCGACCAGCGCCTTGGCAGCGGCAAAGTCGATATCACCAACCAGGGCGATCACGGTGTTGGCCGGGACATAATATCGATCATGAAAGGCCCGGGTCTTCTCCAGACTCAAATGGTCGATGTCAGACATCCAGCCGATGATCGGATGCCGGTAAGGATGGAGAGTAAAGGCCGTAGCAAGAAGGTTTTCGTAAAGGAGGCCATCAGGATTAGTGTCATAGGAACGCCGCCGCTCTTCCATGACCACCTGCCGCTCGGTGTAAAAATCACGGAAGATGGAGTGACTCATACGGTCTGATTCGATGGCTGCCCAGAGCTCGAGTTTGTTGGCGGGGAGTTCGATGACGTAGCTGGTCAGATCCTTGCTGGTAAAGGCATTATAACCGACCCCACCGTTCTTGGCATAAAGCTCGGCCACCTCCTGAGGGACATCATATTGGCGGCGCTGCTCCTGCAGAGTCTGCAGTTGCGCCTCAAGTTCGGCGATGCGCCGGGCGTTGGGCTGCGGAGCCAGGCGCAGGCGATCATATTCAGCACCGGCGGCCTCGATCGCCTCCAGAAGCGGCTTTTCCTGACGATAATCTTTGGTGCCAAGGGTCTTGGTCCCCTTGAAGAGCATATGCTCCAAGAGGTGGGCAACGCCCCGATTTTCACTCGTTTCATCGACAGAACCGACCCGCAGGGTAATGTAAGCTGCCAACGTCGGTGAATCGTGACGCTCGACGACAAGCAGAGTCAGACCGTTGGCAAAGCGATGTTCCTGCACCCGTTCAGCGAGGCCGGCCGCAGCTAAATTCGGCAGGCAAAAAAATAAAAACAGCAGAAGTCTCAAACCGTTAAAATTCATTCTTTATCCCTTCATTTCGCAAAAAATTCACATTATTCTTTATCTTTACTGTCCCCTGCCCCTTTGAGCGTTTCGAACATTTGCCGCAGGCGACAGTCTACTCTGGCATTGATGCTCTCAGCTGTCCAGTTGCCATCCTCCTGACGCACCCCGGCGGGAATACCGGTAAGGATTTCCATCCCCTGATCGATGCTGGCGACGGCCCAAATCGTAAAGAGCTGGTCGCGAATGGCGGTCACAACCTCTTCCTTGAGCATGAGATTTTGTACGTTCTGGATCGGAATGATCACCCCTTGCGTGCCGTCAAGACCGCGATTTTTGCAGACAGCGAAGAATCCCTCGATCTTTTCATTCGCGCCGCCGATCGGCTGAATCTGGCCGCGCTGATTAACTGAACCGGTGACCGCAATCCCCTGCCGGATCGGTACGTTAGCCAAGGAGGAAAGGAGGGCATAGAGTTCAGTTGACGAGGCACTATCCCCTTCGACGCCGCTGTAGGATTGCTCGAAACAGATCGTCGCGGCTAGCGACAGAGGCTTGTCCTGGGCAAAGCGATCTCCGAGAAATCCAGTGAGAATCAAGACACCTTTGTCGTGAATCGGTCCGGAAAGCTTGACTTCCCTCTCAATATTGATGACGCCGCTACGGCCGAGATAGGTGCGAACCGTCACTCGCGAAGGACGGCCAAAGGCGTAATCGGCGAGCTGGTAAACCGACAGACCATTCGCCTGCCCGACCACCGCCTCGGTGGTATCGATGAGCAGAGTGCCTTCATCGATCAATTCCTGAATGCGCTGCTCCAACTGATTGGAGCGGTAAATTCGCGCCTCACCGGCGAGGTCGACATGTTTGCGGGCAACACTTGCGGCGGTGTCGCGACCAGCAAAGAAGGATGCTTCCCGAATCAGGTCGGCAATATCGAGAAAGCGGGAAGAGAGCCGCTTTTTATCGGCGATCAACCGCACGGAATATTCGACAATGCGCGCCACGCCATCGGCAGCAAAGGGGAGGAGCGTTTCCTCAGAACATTTTGCCGCGACAAAGGACGCATACTGCCGGGCATTCTCCTGACTATTGTCCATCCGCCCGTCAAATTCCGCCTTTGTTTTGAAGAACTTCCGAAAATCCGGATCGTAGTGATGGAGAAGATAGTAAAGCTCCGGGGTGCCGATGATGATGATTTTGCAATTCAGCGGGACTGCTTCCGGTTTCAATGAAACCGTGGCTATAAAGCGATACTGCTCCGTGACATCTTCAATCTTGATCTCGCGATTGCGAATCGCCCGCTTCAGAGCATCGTAGGAGAAGGGGGAAAGGAGGAGTTCCCGACAGTCAAGGATGAGATAACCGCCATTGGCCCGATGCAGGGCACCAGCCTTGATCATGGTGAAGTTGGTGACAGCATTGCCCATTTCAATCAGGTGATCGATCCGCCCGAAGAGATTAAAATAGGTCGGATTCGCTTCATAGATGACCGGCGCCCCCTGCTGCTCATGATTGTCGAGCAGGAGATTGATCTTGTAACGCTCAAAATTCGGGCGTTCGTTGCTGCCGAACTTGATGCCGGGCAACTTGATGGCGGGTTCTTCGTTGGGACGAAACTCGTCAATCCGCTCCAGGATATCCTTTTTACAGTTATCAAAGTAATCGATCACTTTCGGGTAAGCGGCGTAGCACTCGCACAACTCTTCAAAGAGGTGCCCGACCGAAGCAAGGAGTACTGCTTTCTCCATAGTGGACATGGCGAGCCGCAGCTCTTTTTCAAGATCGCGCGCCTGACGATGCACTTCGTTAAGTCGTCCCTGCAGCACCGTCCCGCGGGCGTCAAGATCACTGCGTTCCTCCGCGGTGAGATTTTCAAAGTCCTGTTGCGTCAGGGGATTCCCATCCCGTACCGGTACAAGAACCAGGCCATTGACCGAGCGTTGCAGAATAAATCCCTGTTCACTGGCCGCTTCATCCATTTCCTGAAAAAGCCGTCGATTCTTTTCCTGAAATTCTCCGGCAATTTCATTCTTGTGCTGTTCGTATTCTTTACTTTCAAAGACCTTGGGAACCTCTTCCGCCAGTCGCATGACGAGATTTTCCATGTCGCGGTGAATTTTACGACCGTTCCCGGCCGGGAGATTAATTTGCAGCGGCCGGGTGTTGTCCTGAAAATTATTAACGTAGCACCAGTCATCAGGCACAGATTGAGAGACCGCACGCCGACCGAGAATCTTGCGGATGGCCGATGAACGACCCGTTCCGGGTTCACCGAGGATAAAGATGTTGTAGCCGCTGTCCTGCATTCCCAGGCCGAAGTCGATGGCAGCCAGCGCACGTTCCTGACCGAGGGTCTCTTCAAGACAAGGAAGGTTAGCCGTCGTCTCAAAGTCGAAAAGGGCCGGATCGCACTGCCAGGACAAATCCTCAATCGCGACTCGCAAACTGTTCACAGGGATTGTCATCGTCACTCCTTAAAGTCGATTATGAGGCGGGGAAAGTTTACCAAGAAGTCCCGACACTGGCAAGAATCGAAAAAACCTTGATTTTACGAACTTTTACCTTGTAATTCTGAGTATTTTCAATTATAAAAGAGGACTTTGCCGTATCCGCAAGCTCTCACGAAGGAATGATCATGCCCGAGAATATCCGCAACATTGCAATTATCGCCCACGTCGACCATGGTAAAACGACCCTTGTTGATGCCATGCTGCGCCAGTCCGGAGTCTACCGCGAAAATCAAGTCATCACTGAACGGGTCATGGACAGCAACGATCTGGAGAAGGAACGCGGCATCACGATCCTCTCCAAGAATCTCTCCATCCACGTCGATGAAATGAAGATTAACATCGTTGACACACCGGGTCACGCCGACTTTGGCGGCGAAGTTGAACGCGTCTTGAAAATGGTCGACTCGGTGCTGCTGCTGGTTGATGCTTTTGACGGACCGATGCCGCAAACCCGCTTTGTCCTGAAAAAATCCCTGGATCTCGGCATCAGACCGATCGTTGTCATCAACAAGATCGATCGCCCCGGCGCCCGTCCCGAATGGTCTGTCGATCAGGTCTTTGACCTTTTCTGCGAACTCAATGCCGATGAAAATCAACTCGACTTTCCCGTGGTCTTTGCCAGCGCCAAGCAGGGCTATGCCAAACGCACCCTCGACGAGCCGGCCGTCGGCATGCAACCCCTCTTTGACATGATCCGCGAGCGGGTCGCTCCGCCGGTCGCTGATCCTGCCGCTCCTTTCCAGATGCTGGTCTCCAGCATTGCCTACAACGAATATATCGGCCGCGTCGCCACCGGCAAAATCTTCGCCGGCACGGTGAAGACCGGCGAGAGCATCGCTCTTGTCCATCGCGACGGCACGATCAGCAAAGGGCGCATCAGCAAACTGCTCGGCTATGAAGGCCTCAAACAGATTGACATTCCGGAAGCCATTGCCGGGGACATCGTCTCGATCGCCGGTTTTGATGAAATCGGTATCGGCGAGACCCTCGCCTCGGCAACCAATCCGGTTGGCATCCCCTATGTCTGCATCGATGA
>DIKR01000101.1:14864-30362 GCA_002424625.1 Desulfuromonadaceae bacterium UBA5613 | reverse complement strand
TGGCAACTGTCCTGCCGGGGAGAAAAGTCCCGTTCGGGTAAAGCACTATTGACGACTGACGGTAACAAACTATATGTTAACAATTTTTGGATGAATCTTTATTTATATTTAAAAACTGTTCGATTGGAAGGATACGCCAATGCAGCTGAAAAAATTAGGCGAATTGCTGATAGAAAAGAAGTTGGTCACGGCCGAGCAATTCAATGAGGCGTTAAAAAAACAGGAAGAGAATCCGTCCCAGCCGATTGGACAACTACTGTGTCAGATGGGTTTTTTGAAGGCTAAGGATCTGGAATATGTGCTGGATCACAATAGCAAGCGCCTCAAACTCGGAGAAATCCTCATTGCCCAGAACCTGATTAACGCGGATCGCCTGAAAAGTGCCCTTGAAATCAGTCGGGTAGAAAAAATTCCCCTGGGCAAGGCACTGGTCAAGCAACTCCTGATCGGCGAGGAGCAGCTGGCACGGGCGATCGCCCTGCAGCATGACCTCAAGTTTGTCAGCCTCGCCGGTGTCCGCTACGATTCCGAACTCTCCACGATCATCAATGCTTCCTTTGCCCAGCATCATCGCATCGTCCCCATCCGCTGCCGGGATAATTGCCTGACAATCGCCATGGCCTATCCCCTGCGTCGCGACGAAATTGCTCAGCTGGAGAGTTGGAGCAAGATGCGGGTCGAGCCGGTCATTGCCCGGGAGAGTGAAATCTTTACGGCGCAGCAAAAGGTCTTCAAATTGCGGGGGACGCCAAGTGGGGAAGAATTCAGTTTCGAGTTGTCTGAAGACCAGGGCGGCGAACTCGGAAAATCGAAATACGTCAGTGATTTTATCAGTGAAGACGCCAGCTTTCTGGTGAAACGCATTATCATCAAAGGAATCATGGACGGCGCCAGCGATATTCATTTCGAATCGACCGAGCAGGGTATGGATGTTCGCTACCGCATCGACGGGATTCTGCGCAAGGTCGAGTTGGGCGCTGACGAAGCTTTGATCGATCCGAATTTCCGTCAGATCATCTCCAAGATCAAAGTCATGTGCGATATGGATATTACCGAGCGCCGCCGCCCGCAAGACAGCAGTTTCAAGATGAAGGTCTCAAAAGGCCAGAAAGTTCGAGGCGTTGATTTTCGGGTTTCGACGGTGCCGACGCAATACGGCGAGGATGTCGTGGTCAGGATTCTTGACAAGCAAGTCGGCATCATCACTCTGGAGGGGCTCGGTTTTACTCCGGAACATGCCGCGGCGCTGTATCAGGCCCTGGATCGGCCGACTGGCATCTTTCTCGTCACCGGTCCGACTGGTTCCGGAAAATCCTCCACCCTTTACGCCGTCCTTTCCCATATCAATACTCCCGGCGTCAAGACCCTGACGATTGAAGATCCGGTCGAATACGCGATCGAGGGCATTACCCAGACCGAGATCAACGAAATTATCGGCAACACCTTCTCCCGCCTGTTGCGTGCCTTCCTGCGTCAGGATCCCGACAATATCATGGTCGGGGAGATTCGCGATCTCGAGACCGCCACCATCTCCATGCGGGCGGCCTTGACCGGCCATACGGTCTTCTCCACCCTGCACACCAACGACGCCACCAGCGCTGTGACGCGCCTGATCGACATGGGGGTCGATCCGACTCTGCTTGCCGCTACCCTGCGCGGTGTATTGGCGCAGCGTTTAGTGCGCAAAATCTGCCGACAGTGCCGGGTCCACTATGATCCTGCGGCAGAGCTTCTGGCGGAATTCGGCATTCCCCTTGCCAGTGGCCGGGGATTTATCCATGGCAAAGGGTGTGCGGCCTGTCATTATACCGGTTTTAGCGGGCGGATTCCGATCGTCGAATTGTGGTTGCCAACGCGCGAAGAATTGGCGCTCTTCAACCGTCGCCCGGATAATCTGACGTTGCGGCAAAGCGTCTTTGTAGAATCGAGCCGCAAAACGATGATCGAAGACGGTTTTCGTCGGGTGCAGGCCGGCGAGACGACCCTGGAGGAGTTGCTGCGGGTCGTTCCTTTCGAACAGATTGAGGCGGGCAGGGAAAAAATCGGTAAAATCTTTGCTCCGTGCTGAACTATTTCTCCACTGCTAACGAAAAAGAAACCGCCCGGCGACAGCAGTTGTCCGGGCGGTTTCTTTTGGATAAATGTGTCATGCGTCTATCAGGAAAAGTGCAGTGCTGCCCACCAGGCGCCGCTGACCAGCCCCAGGCAGGCCAGCGACAGCAGGGCGTTGAGTTTGGCGCCGGGGCGCGCCTTGTCGCTGCGCAGGAAGCTCGTTGCCAGCCCCAGCCCGATGCCGGCCGCAAAGCCGAACAGGTGCGCTCCGAGATCGGTGTTTTCTCCTTCGCTGCCAAGGAGAGCGAGGAGCGCCAGGGCCGCGGCCAAGGGCAGGTACCAGCGGCGCCGTAATTTCTGACGGTTGGAGAAGAGATTGATGGCGGCGAGTAATCCGACCGCGCCGAAGACGGTGGTGGAAGCGCCGACTGAGTGGTGGCGCGGTGACTGGACCCAGGCATTGAGGAGGTTGCCAAGTGTGCCGCTGGCCAAAAGCAGGCTCCAGCCGAGTCCCGAGCCGAGGGTGCGGCACAAAAGGACGATAAAGCCGCCGCCGATGGTCAAATTGCCGAGGAGATGGAGTCCGTCAGCATGGAGGGTGAGGGCAGTGACGGTGCGCCACCACTGTCCAGCCATGATCGCGCCGGCATCGGCATTGCCGCGGCTGAACCAGTCTTCGGTCGATAAATTGAAGAGACCGGGGTCGAGGCGGGTGAGGTTGTGAAAGATGGCAATGAGGAGCAGCACCGACAGGGTGATCAAAAGATTGTCCGCATCAGGAGCAACCGGCGGCAGGGGCGGCGGCCAGTTACGATTTTTATCTTCGAAGAGCTGCAGTTCTTCCCTCGCCTGAGTGAAAGCTTCCGCCGGCACCAGAATTTGCCAGCCATCGCCAACCGCTTCAACCCGACAGGGGATATCCCGTGCTTCCAAAGTCAGGGCCCAGAGGCGGGTCTGCTTTGTCGGCAAGGTGGTGGAGGCGGCGGTGAGGGGAGACAAATCGGCCGGCAGGGCGCGCCACTCCTCCGGCGGGAGCAGCTCTTCGGGACAATCGGTTGTTGCACTCTTTTCGGACACGGCATTCATCTTGTTGGAAAAGGAGCGGGCTGCTTTACGTCCCTTTGACGGGCGACGCTGAGCTGCCGGCAAAGTTCGCGGGTCGCCCGGGTTGGATCAAGCGCACTGCAGATGGCCGAGACCACGGCCACGCCATCTGCCCCGGCGAGCAGGATTTCTCCGCTGTTCCCGGCGTCAATGCCGCCGATGGCCACCAGCTTGTGACGCGAAATCTCCCGGATGGCCCGGATCCCCGACAAACCGAGGGGCGCTTTGATGTCATTTTTGGTGGTGGTGGCAAAGACCGGGCTGAGACCGAGGTAAGCGACATCCAACTGCTCTGCCGCCCGGGCATCGGCCAGCGACTCGACGGAAAGACCGATAATTGCGGCGGGCCCGAGCAGTTCGCGGGCAGTGGCGTAAGGCAGATCGCTCTGGCCGAGATGGACGCCATCCGCGCCGATGGCCAGGGCGATATCGACCCGATCGTTGATGAGGAGCGGCACGGAGGAGCGTTTTAACTCAGCGGCCAGAACCCGGCCAAGCTCGACGAAGTCCCGCGTCGAAGCCTCTTTTTCGCGCAGCTGGACAACACTGACCCCGCCAGCGACCGCGGCGCGGACGATCTCCAGCAGGTGGCGGCCGCGGGACAGTCCCCGGTCGGTGACCAGGTGCAGATCGAGATTGAAAGCTTTCATGACATGATCCGCCTACCGGAGAAGCCGGGAGATAGCCTCTTGATCAAGGCTGTAAAGGTGGTCGATCAGATGCATCTGCAGCGATGCCGGTCCTGCGGCTTGCGCTGCGGCGAGTTCGCCGCAGATCCCCATGGTCGCCATGGCGTGGCTGGCGGCGCTGAGCGCTTTCGGATTGATGGCGGCAAACGCACCGACCAGCGCCGTTGCCGTACAGCCGAGGCCAGTGACTTTCGTCATCAGGGCATGACCATTGCGAACGTAATTTTTCCGGGTTCCATCGGTGATCAGATCCGTTGCCCCGCTAACTACCACCACGCAGCGATACTCGCGGGCAAGCGATGTTGCCGCGGCTTCGGCGGCGCTTCCTGTTGCCGAACTGTCGACCCCCCTGGTCTGGATCGAGGCATCGATGAGCGCCATGATCTCTGAGGCATTGCCGCGGATGACGGTCGGGGCTGTCCGTTGCAGCAGCTCCCGGCAGGTCTGGGTCCGGTAGTTGGTGGCGCCGGCGCCGACCGGATCGAAAACGATCGGAATCCCTTTGGCTTTCGCTGCCGCCATGGCCAGCGCCATCGCCGCAATCCAGTCGCGATTGAGGGTGCCGATATTGATCACCAGCGCGGCGGCAATCCCCACCATCTCTTCGACCTCTTCCGGTGCGTGCGCCATCACCGGCGAAGCGCCGATGGCGAGGAGGGCGTTGGCGGTATTGTTCATCACCACAAAGTTGGTGATATTATGGACCAGCGGCGCTGTTGCCCGCAGCTTTTGTAAATCGTTCCAGAGACTCTTCGCGTCCATCAATTACCTCTTCCCCATTGCGTTTAAAAAGTGCTGCACCCTGTCAGCCCGTCAGGCTTCCTGTTAAGAGCATTCCCAGGCTCACCATTTATCTCTCTTCTCCCGTTCGTGCAGCGCCATGTCAAGGTAGAGATTCTCCACTTTTTTGCGCGCCCAGGGGGTCTTGCGCAGGAATTTAAGGCTCGATTTCAGCGTCGGATGATTGTTGAAACAGTCGATTTCAATGCAATGTCCCAAACCGTCCCAGCCATAACACGCCACCAGACTGTTGATGATCTGCTCCAGGGTTACGCCGTGCAGGGGGTCTTTGCCGAATTGTTCAGTCATGGCAGGATTCGTCCTTGGGGTTGGAGGGACAGAGAGCTGCTGCGTTCAGGCCCGACGTCGCTGTCGCAGATAACGGCAAGCGTACCAGAAGAGCATGATCAGGGCAATCAGCGGCAGTGCCGGGATAAAGCGTCCGGTCGCCTGGGCGAGAATCGTCGCAAGGCCAAGGGCGACGACCGAAACCGGCAGGTAGCGGCCCAACTTCCCCTGTTGCACCAGCGACTCCCCGGCGGCGCCGATCAGGTTGTCGTTGATCCCGAAACGCCGGGCAACGATGGCGAAGAAGACGACCATAATCCAGTCGGAGATGCCAAAGAGGGGGACCAGTCCGGCCGTGCCCGGGGCAGCGAGTTTAATCAGAATCATGTCGACCAGGGGGGGCGGGCTGGTCGGGGTTTGGCGATGAGCTTCGATCTGGGCGGTGAAGGCCGCGGTCGGGCCGTAGCGCCAGCTGGCAAAATCAGCCAGGGTCATCACCACGCAGATCGGGACCAGTTCCCAGAGGCGGTGGATATAGCGGGCCAGCGCCGCCCCGGTCACGGTGGCGACCAGCAGCAGCAGCCCCGAGCGGATCGCGGTCAACAGTTCATGCCAAAGACCGCTGGCCGGCAGCTGGTTGAGCAGCCAGATGCTCAGCCCCAGAATCACCCCCCAGAAAAAATAAAAGCCGCGGCTTCGCTCTTCGGGGTGGAGAAGGGCCAGGAGCAGGAGCTGGGCGGCGGCGTAGAGTTGCAGGGCGATAAAGGCAACCACCAGCCAGGGGCTGGTGCTGGTGAACAGCCGGCCGCTCCAGCTGAGAGCGAAGATGCCGCCGCTCCACAGCAGGTGGCTGGCGATCAGCAGCAGGAGCAAGCGGCGGTTTTCTCGGCTGAAAGAGGTGAAGGGCAGTGGCATCATGGCGCGATTATGCCTTGCCTGCGCGGAGTTGAAAACAGTTAATACGTTTTCCTCAAAACAAAACCGGAACAGCCGCCGCAGCCTTTCCGGGAATTTTCGATTGACACTTCCCGCCCGGAACCCCTAACGTGTGAGAATTTCGGTGAAGGGCTGTGACGCGTGACGCGTGAATCACGGCTTACAGCTCCCGTGTCACGAGTCATACGTCACGGAGTTCAAAAGGACTTAGGCATGAAAATACTCTCTACGACCCCTCCCGTCTCCCGCGAAGAACGCTACCGCAACCTCGCCGGTGCCGGGAGTGCGGGGCCTTCTTGCGCTGGGGTCAGGAGGCGAGGCAGATGAAACCACTGATTATCACCATGGGTGATCCGACCGGCATCGGCCCGGAGATCATTGTCAAGGCCTGTCTGGCCGGGGAGTTCGATGCTTATCCGCTCCTGGTTGCCGGGGATGTCGGGGTGCTGCTGCGGGCGGCGCGGATCTTCGGTATTGACGGGACGATCGCGGCGGGGGGAGCGGCGGATGAAGTCCTTCTCCGTCTCGGGCCGCGTACTCTGCGGGTGCAGAATCTGTCGACTCTGGATGTGGCGGGGCTGGCCTATGGCGCCCCGGATCGGGCTTGCGGTGCGGCGATGCTGGCTTACATCGAATGGGCCTGCGCGGCTTGTCTTGCCGACCATGCCGCCGGGATGGTGACTGCGCCGATCAGCAAAGCGGCGATCCGGGCGGCCGGCTCGACTTTTCCCGGCCATACCGAACTCCTTGCGGCGCGCTGCCAGGTCAGCAAAGAGGTGATGATGCTCGCCGGCGACCGTCTCAAGGTGGCACTGGTGACGACGCATCATGCTCTTGCCGCTGTGCCGGGGCTCCTCTCAATCGCGGAGATTTTGGCCACCATCCGCGTCACCGCTGCTGCGCTGCGCCGCCACTTCGGCCTGAACTCCCCCCGTGTGGCGGTCCTTGCCCTGAATCCCCATGCCGGGGAAGGGGGGCAGTTCGGCGACGAAGAGCGCACGCTGATTGCGCCGGCGATTGCCGCCGCCCAGGCGGAAGGGATCAACGCAAGCGGGCCGCATAGTGCCGATACCCTTTTTCACTTTGCCGTGCAGGGTCACTACGACGTGGTGATCTGTATGTATCATGATCAGGGATTGATCCCTTTGAAGCTCCTCCATTTCGATGACGGCGTCAATGTCACTCTCGGGCTGCCGATCGTCCGCACCAGCGTCGATCACGGCACGGCCTACGATCTTGCCGGCAGCGGCTGCGCCAGTGCCAGCAGCCTGGTGGCGGCGCTCCGTCTGGCGGCAGAGATGGCGGGGAAACGGCACGGGTGAGCGTTTTCTCCTTCTTGAATCAAAAACTCCTCCGTCTGCGCCAGGCCGAAGGCCGCGCCCTGCTGACCCTGGCGGCGCCGATCTTTACCGCGCTCTTTGCCCAGCAGTCCCTCGCTTTTGTCGATACGGTCATGGCCGGCCGGGTCAGTGCCGTCGATCTGGCCGGGGTGGCGGTCGGCGGCAGTCTGTGGATCCCTCTCCTGCTCTTTTTGTATGGTGTCCTCCTCGCGGTCACGCCGCTGGTGGCGCAACTCTACGGCGCCGGGCGCACCGCCGAGTGCGGTCCCCTGGCACGCCGGGCGCTGTGGGTGGCGCTGCCGCTAGTCATCCTTTCCTTTTTGCTGCTGCGTCAGGCGCAGGGGCTCTTTGCAGTGATGGGGGTAGAGACGTCGATTGCGGATATTGCCGTCGATTATCTCAAGGCGATGACCTGGGGGCTGCCGGCGCTGGGGATCTTCTTTGTGTTGCGCAACTTGAGTGAAGGGCTCGGTCTTGCCCGTCCGAGCATGCTCATCGGTCTGGCGAGTCTGCCGGTCAATATTCTCGCCAATTATATCTTTATCTATGGCAAGTTCGGGTCCCCGGCCCTGGGCGGGGTCGGCTGCGGCTGGGGGACGACCGTCACCCTGTGGTTCATGTGCGGCTGCATGTTCTTTACCATCCGCCGCGTCGGCGCTTATACTCCCACCCATTTCTTCGATCTGAAACAAAGACGCGGCACGGAAGGGGCGACCCAGGTTCTTCGGCTCGGTCTGCCGATCGGTGCTACCCTTCTGGTCGAATCGAGTATCTTTGCCCTGATTGCCCTCTTTCTGGCGCCGCTCGGAGCGGTGGCAGTGGCGGCGCATCAGATCACCCTCAACTATTCCTCCCTGATCTTCATGATCCCCTTGAGTCTTTCCAGCGCCATGACCATCCGCGTCGGCCACGCGGTCGGCCGCCGCCGCTTCGATCGGGCGCGACTGGTCAGCCAGACCGGTCTGACTCTGACCTCTCTGATTGCCTTGATCACTGCCGCCGGCACGCTCCTCTTTGCCAAGAAGATCGCCGGTCTCTATACTCATGATCCGCAATTGATCGTTACTGTCGTCGGGCTGTTGACCCTCAACGCGCTTTATCAGCTGCCGGATGCGCTGCAGGTCGGCGCCGCCGCTTCCTTGCGCGGTTATAAAGACACCCGTGTCCCCCTGCTGCTGGTGATTGTCGCTTATTGGGTGATTTCTCTGCCTCTCGGCTACACCCTGGCCCTGACCAATTTCTGGGGGGCGCCCATGGGTGCCCGCGGCTTCTGGATCAGCCTGATCATCGGACTGAGCGTTGCCGCCCTCCTCCTTGTCAGCCGCCTGCGGCGAGTGGAGAAGCGCCGCCAGTAATCCCTCTTTTCTGTTTCTGTGGATTTTCCCCCTTGCATCGGCCACAGCTGTGGTGTATAAAGTAATCAATGAGCCCCTTCCCCCCCTCCAGGGGCTCCAGCGCTCTGGCCACCCCCCCTCCGGCCAGGGCGCTGTTTTTTTGTCCCGCATCACTGTGCATCTCCACAGTCAGTCCCTGACCATTTTCGATGTAAATAATACGAACTTCCACCTGTTTTGTCTCCGGCTCTTGCGGTAGTCTCACACCATAGCAAGGCAAGTCTCCTCCTCCAAGTTGGCGCAGACAGTTGTTTAGAGCCTCCTGACTCTTCATCAGGAAAACCCTTTGCCGGTTGAGGTCCTCCTCCTCAACCGGCTTTTTTTGTCTTCTCCCCGCTTGCCCTGCAATCCCCCCCTTTTTCTTGACACCTTTGCGCGATTATCCTATTCTGCCGGCCGCTGTGTAACGACTTTATTTTGCGAGGAAATCATCGATGATCCGAAGTATGACCGGGTTTGGTAAAGGGATAGCAACGATCGACGGCGCCACTCTGACCGTGGAGATCAAGACGGTCAATCATCGTTTTTGCGATATCAGTATCAAATCTCCCCGCCTCTTTTCCGCTTGTGAAGCGGAGTTGCGGCGCAGTCTCAGCGAGCGTCTCAAGCGTGGCAAGGTCGATCTCCTCGTCCTCCTTGAGTACAATTCCGGGGGCGCGGCTCTGCCGGTTCTCAACCTGCCGCTGGCGCAAGCCTATTTTCAGGCCTTTAACGAATTGCGCACGACCTTCAATCTGCCGGGAGAGATCAGTCTCGACCTCCTTGCCGGGCAGCGCGATGTCATCTTGATGCGGGAGAATGCCCTGCCGGAAGAAGATTTGTGCCGTTGCCTCTTTGTCGCCCTGGAGCGGGCGATCGAAGCGGTCGAAACGATGCGCGGCCATGAAGGGGAGGCCACGCAGCGCGATATTGAAGGGCGCATCGCCACCCTCGATGCGCATCTTCATGCGATCTCGGCGCGGGCGGCGGTGGTTCCGAAAGAGTGGCAGGGACGGTTGAGTGAGCGTCTGACCCGCCTCGGTCCGGATTTTGCCTACGATCCCCTGCGTGTCGCCCAGGAGATTGCCCTCTTTGCCGATCGCTGTGACATCAGTGAAGAACTTTCGCGTTTTCGCAGCCACCTCGAACAGGTACGGCTGCTGTTGGCCGAGCAGGAACCGGTGGGCCGCCAACTCGATTTTCTCGTCCAGGAACTGAACCGGGAAACAAATACTATGGGGTCAAAGTCGAACGATGCCGAGTTGACCCGGCATGTCGTGCAGATCAAGTCCGAACTTGAAAAGGTGCGCGAGCAGATCCAGAATGTCGAATAATTTCAATCAAATCAAACGTGACGGGGTGCTCTTTGTGATCTCGGCGCCGTCCGGGGCGGGAAAGACGACGCTCTGCAAGGAAATCGTTGACATCATTCCGGGGCTGCGGCATTCTGTCTCCTTCACGACGCGGCACATGCGCAAGGGCGAAGTGGATGGCGTCGATTATCATTTTGTCGATGCCCAGACCTTTGCCGACATGGTTGCGGCCAATGCCTTTGCCGAGTGGGCGGAGGTGCATGGCAATCGTTATGGTACCGCCCTGGCCACCCTCGACACCGCCCGGCAAAGTGGCTGTGATCTCCTCCTCGATATTGACTGCCAGGGGGCGGTGCAGTTGCAGACCAGGCAGGTGCAGGGGGTCAATATTTTTATCCTGCCGCCGTCAATGACCGAACTGCAGCGGCGGCTGTGCGAGCGCCAGACCGACAGCGATGCGGTGATTGCGCAACGTCTTGCCAATGCCCGCGGAGAGATTGCCCAGGCGGGCTGGTACGATTACTGGGTCTTCAACGACGATTTCAATCTGGCCCTGGAACAGCTTAAATCGATTATTATTGCCGAGACCTGCCGTGCGTCCCGTTATCACGGCGTCGTCGAGGATTTACTGCGTTAAAGAGATATCCCCGCGCATCGATTGAAGAATGCGTTTAATTATCAAGGAGTATCAAAGATGGCACGTATTACCGTTGAAGACTGCCTGCAGCAGATTCCCAACCGTTTCCTGCTGGTGACAGTGGCTGCAAAGCGGGCCAAGCAACTCTACAAAGGGTCGCAACCCCTCATTGAGAATAAGGCCGGCAACAAAACCATCGTCGTCGCCCTGCGGGAAATTGCCGCCGGCAAGGTCGATTACGAAATTCCGACGCGGCGCCGCTAAAGTTCCGTGACTTTCACTGAACGGTTATGCTCAGGTTTATATTGCAGGCGGGTCATTTTTTGCCCCGCCTGATTTTCGTTTACAGGTAAGCATGCCCATGTCTGCTCTCGACAACCTTCTTGCCAGTGTCCAGGCTTATCAGCCGACCGCTGATCTTTCGCCGATTCGCGACGCTTATACCGTGGTGGAAAGCGGCGCTTTCGGCGGTGTCCGTCCGACGGCGGCGCAGAATATTGAACACGCCGGCGCTGTTGCGCAGATCCTCGCCCGCTTGCGCATGGATGTGCCGACGATCGTCGCCGGCCTGTTGCACGAAGCGCTGGAAGGGAATGCACCGACGACCCTGGCGGAGCTGCGGCAGCGTTTTGGCGATGAGATCGCCGAACTCGTCGATGGTTTGACGCGGATCAGTCGTTACAATGCCGTCAGCAGCGAAGAGCGCCAGGCCGAGAACTTCCGCAAGATGTTGATCGCCATGGCTCGGGATCTCCGGGTGATTCTCGTCAAGCTCGCCGATCGTCTCCATATCATGCGCAACCTGGCGAGCCAGCCGGAAGAAAGACAGCGGCAGATTTCGCGGGAGACCCGGGATATCTATGCCCCTTTGGCCAATCGCCTCGGGATCAGCTGGCTCAAGTGTGATCTCGAAGATCTTGCTTTCCGTTTTCTCGAAGCGGAGACCTTCACCGCCCTGGCCGCACAGGTGGAGAAGCGGATGCAGGAACGGGCCGCCCATATCGAGGGTGTGCGCATCAACATCCTTGACAAGCTGCACGAGCACAAAATTGAAGGGGAGGTTTACGGCCGTTCCAAGCACCTTTGGTCGATCTATCGCAAAATGGAGCGGCAGGGGGTTGAGCTTGACCAGATCTATGATCTCGTCGCTTTTCGGGTGATGGTCAAGTCGCTGCGCGACTGTTATGCCGTCCTCGGTATTATTCACGCCGCCTGGAAACCGCTCCCCGGCCGTTTCAAAGATTATATCGCCATGCCCAAGGCGAATATGTACCAATCGCTGCATACGACGGTGATCGGCCCGCAGGGGGAGCCGATGGAGGTGCAGATCCGCACTGAAGAGATGCACCGCATTGCCGAAGAAGGGATTGCCGCCCACTGGAAGTACAAGGAGAAGGGGGTTACGGTCGCGGACGAGCGCGATGACAAAAGTTTTGCCTGGTTGCGGCAGATGCTGGAGTGTCAGTACGAACTCACTGATTCCAAAGAGTTCATGGATTCGGTGCGTTTCGAGCTCTTCCCCGGCGAAGTCTTTGTCTTCACCCCGCGCGGCGAGGTTTGTGAACTGCCGCGGGGTTCGACGCCGATCGATTTTGCTTTCTCCATCCACAGCAATATCGGCATGCACTGTGTCGGCGCCAAGGTCAACGGCAAGCTGGCACCGCTGAAGACGGTCCTCAACAACGGCGATCTCGTCGAGATTATCACTTCGCCGAACCAGACGCCGAGCAAGGATTGGCTCAAGCACGTCCATACGGCCAAGGCGCGCAACAAGATCCGCCAGTGGATCAAGAATGCCGAGCGGGACAAAAGCCTGGTCATCGGCCGCGATCTTCTCGAGAAGGAGTTGCGCAAGCAGGGGGCGGCGCTTAACCGCTACCTGAACTCGGAGGAGATGAACCATACAGCTCTGGATCTCGGTTTTTCCACGGTCGAGGATCTCCTTGCCGGCGTCGGCTATGGCAAGGTGCCGGTTGGCCAGGTGGTCGGGCGCCTCCTGCCGCCGGAGAAGAGCAAGGTCGAGAGTGAAGTCGTTCCCTTCACTCCCCGCCCGCCGGAGCGGAAAAAATCCGGGAGCGCCATCACCATTCACGGCGTCGACGATATCATGGTCCGCTTCGCCAAGTGCTGCAACCCCCTCCCCGGCGATGAGGTGACCGGTTTTGTGACGCGGGGGCGCGGCGTGACGATTCATACCATCGATTGTTTGCACGCCCTGCAGTCTGATCCGGAGCGGCGTATCGATGTGGAATGGGATCTCAAGAAGAAGTCGACGCGGCCGGTCAAGGTGCGGGTGTATTGTTACGACCAACAGGGGATGCTGACCAATATTACCGGAGCGATTACCAACTGTGAGGCCAATATTGTCAGCGCCAGCATTATGTCGACCCCCGACCATCGCGGGCTTAATAACTTTGAACTCGATGTGCAGGATCTCGCCCACCTCAACCGGGTGATCAACGCATTGTTGAAGATCAAGGGAGTCTATAAAGTCGAACGCTTGCGGAGTTAATATTCAGGGAGGAGAAGAGATATGGCACTTCAGGTGGTGAAAAGTGAAGCGGCACCGGCAGCAATCGGTCCTTATTCGCAGGGGATGCGGGCGGGGGATTTTATCTTTTTCTCCGGACAGATACCGCTTGATCCCAACAATGGTGAGGTGGTGAGCGGCGGTATTGCGGCGCAGATCGAACAGGTGATGGCCAATTGTGCGGCGATGCTGGCTGCGGGCGGGATCGGTTTCGATCGGGTGGTCAAGACGACGATATTTCTCGTCGATATGGCGGACTTTGCCGTGGTGAACGCGGTCTACGGGCGCTATTTCCCGACCAATCCGCCGGCCCGGTCGACGGTGCAGGTGGCGGCCCTGCCCCGGGGCGTGGCGGTCGAAGTGGAGATGGTTGTTTATTGCGGCGCTTAAGACACAATAAAAGGGTTAATGAAAACGGGGGGATGGACATCTTGTCCATCCCCCCGTTTAACTGGCGGATATTCCTGCCGGCGTTGATGCCGATCAGACCACTTTGGTGACGGACCCGGAACGGATGCAACGGGTACAGACTTTCATGGTGCGAACAGTCCCGTTATTCAGCGCCTTAACGTGCTGAAGATTCGGATACCAGGTCTTCTTGGTTTTGTTATTCGCATGACTGACATTATTGCCGGTGGAAGGTTTTTTTCCGCAAACTGCACAAATTCTCGACATGATCCTTCGACCTCCTAAAGAGTAGACGGGAATTGATAGCATCCTTTATGGGGAAAGGCAACAGGTTTTTTTCTTTTTCGTCATTGCCTGAAGGGATGCCCTCCTTTATAATCCAGCGCCCGACCGTCTTACTCCAACTTTGTCCCTTTTAGAAAAGATATCTATGAGTGCCAAGATCGATGATTTCAATTTAACGACCGCGCCGCGCAAAAATTTTTTTCTGCTCGTGGCGTTGACCCTGTGGCTGGCGCTGTGGGGCGGAGGTTTGTTTGTTGTCGCCAGTGCACTTCTGCGGGGACTGACGAAAGAAGCCGGCTTCTTTGCCGTCTTCTTCATCCTCGTATGGCTGGCCGGTTGGTTGCTGGGAGGAGGACTCGCACTTTATGGTCTGTTCTGGACACTCTTCGGAACCGAGACGATCGTTGCGACCTCGGAACGGTTAACGCTGACCCGGAGAGTTTGCGGCTACGAACAGGTCCGCCATTATGACGCCGCAAAGATTCGCAATCTCCGCCTTGTCGAAGCGGAAGGAATGACGGATTTCCTCCTCTCCCTGCGCCCCTTCGGCATCGGCAACGGCCTGCTGACCTTTGATTGCGGGACAACAGTGAACTTTGTTGCTGGTGGAGATCGGGCACAGGCGCCAGAATTACTGGCGGGATTGCGTGCGGTCATCTCCTCGCGGCCGGAGCAAGAGCATGTTTGATCCCTTGCCGTTAGCCGGTGAAGAAAAGATCCTTTGGCAGGGGCGCCCGGCGCCGCGTGCTTATACCTTTCGCAACTGGCGCCATGCCGTCTTTGGTCTGGTGTTGATGCTCCCCTGTCTTTTCTGGCAAATCGTCGGGATTGAGCTTGCCGCCACTGGAGCTCCAGCCTGGGTGGCCTGGCTCCCGCTGCCGTTCAATCTCGGCTGCCTTTATCTCGCCTTCGGTCAATTATTGATTGCCCGGCTGGAATGGGAGCAGGTCCTGTATGTTGTGAGTGACCGCACTATTTACCAGCGGCGCGGATTTTTCCGTTCACAGCTGCGCTCTCTGCCGCTGGCGACGGTGACGAACGTCCGGCAAAAAAGACTCGGACCGAATCTGGCAACGATCCGTATCGACGGCAAAGAAGGGGAATCGCTCCTCTTTTCGGCGCTTGAACATCCCGAGCTCCTGCTGCGCCTTTTCCCGGACACTGCTAACAGGGATAACACTTAAAAAAATTGACATTTTCACTCCCCCGCAAGATCATAACCGCACCCTATTTTCAGGATGGATCATGGCAAAGAGTTTTTATCTGGAAACATTCGGCTGTCAAATGAATGTCGTCGATTCCGAGCGGATCGTCGCCACTCTCCATGACCTTGGCTATCAGCAGGTGGACAACCCGGAGGAAAGCGATCTCATCCTCCTCAACACCTGTTCGGTGCGCGACAAGGCCGAGCGCAAGGTTTATGGTCACCTCAATCGATTTAAAGCCCTGAAGCAAGTGAATCCCCGGCTGATTATCGCGGTCGGCGGCTGTGTCGCTCAGCAGGAAGGGGAGAAGATTCTCAAAAAACTTCCCTTTGTCGATCTCGTCTTCGGTACCCACAATGTCCATCGGCTCGCCGAATTGGTCGGTGAAGTCGCCGTGCGCCGCGGCCAGCAGCTTGCCACAGAATTTCTTGATCGTGAAACCCGGCTGCGGCTCTTTCCCCGCCGTGCCGCCGGCAGCGGTATTGCTCGTTTTGTCACGGTGATGCAGGGGTGTGATAACTTCTGCACCTATTGTGTTGTTCCCCTGGTGCGCGGCCG
>DIKR01000101.1:0-14816 GCA_002424625.1 Desulfuromonadaceae bacterium UBA5613 | reverse complement strand
GGGAGATCACGCTGATCGGCCAGAACGTCAACTCCTATAATCGCCACGATCCCGCCGCCCCCGATTTTGCCGGGTTATTGCAGCAGGTGCATGCGATCAAAGGGATTGAGCGGATTCGTTTTGTCACTTCCCATCCCCGCGATCTTTCCGATGCCCTCATCGACTCCTTTGCCTCCCTGGACAAGCTCTGCCCCCAGCTCCATCTTCCGGTGCAGAGCGGCTCCGACCGCATCCTGGCGGCGATGAACCGCGGCTACAGCGTCGCCGACTACCGGCGCCAGGTCGAACGCTTGCGGACGGTGCGGCCGGATATCCGCCTGAGTTCCGATGTCATTGTCGGCTTCCCCGGTGAAACGCAGGAAGATGCCGACGCTTCCCTGGCGCTGGTGCGGGAGATTTCTTATGCCGATATCTACCTCTTCCTTTATTCGCCGCGTCCCGGCACGGCCGCAGCGGCTTTGCTCGATGATACCCCGGCGGCGGTGAAACAAGCCCGTTTTGAGGCGATTCTGGCGGCCCAGAAAGAGAACAGCCAAAAGATCTGGGGCGCGGATGTCGGGCAGATTCTGCCGATTCTGGTCGAAGGACCGAGTCGCCGTAATGGCGAGGAGTCCCTCTATGGCCGTTCCCCCTGGAATCGTATCGTCAATTTTCGCGGCGATCCGCGCTTGATCGGGACGATCGTGCCGGTGCGGATTGTCCGGAATAACACCAATACCCAATTCGGGACGATCCTTTAGTGGTAGTTGTATGACCTTGAATCCGACTCAACAAAATATTCACAAGGGCCGCCTGCTGGTGATCGATGCTGATCATCAGGTGCGTCTCGACGTCGAGTCGATTTTGCTCCCGCAAGGATATGAAGTTGTCGGCAGTGACTCTTGGCCGGAAGCGCGTCAGTTGTTGCAGTCGGAGAATTTCGATCTGATCTTGAGCGATTTGCAAGCCGGGCAGGGGCAGGGGGAAGCAACGGCCAAGACCCTGCTGGCCCTCGGCGGATCGAGCGAAGTGCTGGTCGGTGTCTCCCCGGTGCAAATTCAGGAAGGGCGCGCCGCCCTGTACCACGGCGCGACCGCCTATCTTTTGCAGCCTTACGATCGCGACGAACTGGAGACCCTGGTCGACCGCAGCCTTTATCGTCACGCCGAAGCGGAAAGTCATCTCCGTCTGAATCGGGAGAAAAGTGAATTACAACGGAGCCAGGATGTTCTCCTGTCCTGTCTTCCCTTGTTGCAAGTGGACGATCTCGACCGTCTCGGCGATCTGGTGCTCGATACCATGATGGAGCTTTGTGCGGCGGAGACCGGGATCCTCTGGTTGACCGGCGCCGGCGAGTTGTCTCTTCACTCAATGCGCGGTTTGTCTGCGGTCGGGGCGATCGCCCCGGAGACTTCAGCCGTCGCGAATTTGTCCGATGATCAGCACGCTCTCTCTGTGCCGTTAGTTGTCGGCGCTAGGATGATCGGTTTGGTACGCCTCGAATCAGCGGTGGGCCGCGAGATTTTTAACGCCGAGGATCTGCAGCGCGCCGACACTGCCGGCACCTTTGCGGCCGTGGCTCTTTCCGCGGTGCTGCGTCGTCAGGAAGTCGAACATAATCTGCTGAGGGCGCCGGGAAGTCAGGCCTACAATATGATTTTCTTCCGGGATCACCTCGAAAAAGAGCTTTACGCTGCCAAGCGTTATGATCGCAAGCTCTCCCTGCTGAAAGTCGTCATCGTCAACTATGCCGAGCTGACCGCGCGCTTTCATGACCGGCAAGTGAACGATGCCGGGGAGATGATGGTGACAACGATTATGACGGTGCTGCGCGATCCCGATTTGATCTGCTCCCTCCTCCCCGGCCAGTTTTATATCCTCCTGCCGGAGACTGACTCCTGGGGGGCGCTCATGGCGCAACGGCGGATCCGGAAAGCCCTGCGCGGTCAACTTCTCATCTCTGATATGAAGAAGAATCTGCCGATCCGGATGCAAATGCGCTCGGCCACTGCCCCCTTTGAGGCGACGACCCTGCCGGAGCTGGATCAGCTTATCGAATCCCGTCTCACCACGTTGCGCAGCAGTCTCCTCATCCGTTGCCAACTGGAGGAAGCCGGGTTCTGGAAGGTTGTCGACAACCTCCTTGCTCCGACCGGGCCGCAGCTGCTGCGCAAAGCGGCAAAGGGGAGCGCGGCTTTTCTTTCTTTGGCGGATGGAGAGTTCACCGCTCTCGGGCTGGTTGTTTGTCAGGAACTTCTCGCCGCGGTGCCGGTCCGCGGCGTCATCCTCTGGGGGAGTGCCGATCTCACGGTCCCCCGCTCGCTTCTTTCACCCTTCCTGGCCACCCCCGAAATGCGCACGGCCCTTTACCTGCTCGGCGCGACCGGGCCGACAGCAGGGGTTGATCCTCCCGGCGGCGTGACCATCTCGGTCGGGGATGAATCCCTGCGCGATCATGCCTTTCTCCTTTGTCTTGGTGAAGACTACGCTTATGCCCTGCTCGCCCGGCGCAGCGGCGACGGCTGGCATGCTTTCCACAGCAATGACGGTTATTTTGTCGAGAATATGTTCGTGAAAGTACAAGAGCAGTATCAATTTCAGGCGCAGATATGAACGAGACCGCAACGCCATCGACTATCCTTTTCGCCGGTGACGACCCCGCCTTTAGTGATCTCGTCCGGAGATTCAGGGAACAGGGCTTTGCCGTCGAGCACGCGGCCGAGGGCAACGTCGCCTTGCAGAAAGCTTTGGAGCTGAAGCCGGCGCTGGTGGTGATCGATGCCGGGCTGCGCGCTATTCCTGCCCCGCGTTTTGCCCAGATTCTGCGGACAAATCGCCAGGGGAACGATCTGGCGATCGTTTTTGTCGGCGAAGAGGGTGAAGAGATTGAAGGATTTGTGCGGCATCGGGACGTTTTCTTTGCCCGCCCCCTCAACCTCAGTCAGGTCAGTGCTTATATCGAAAAACATTTTCAGCGACTGGCACAAGCGCAACAGCTGCTGCAACAGACGCAAGAGGTCAAGGGGAGTCTTGATCAACTCGGGATTACCGATCTTCTTCAGCTGTTCGCGCTGAACCGCAAAAGCGGTACGCTCTTTTTGGCGCGCGGCACTGAACACGGAAGCATACAGCTTCAGGACGGTCAGATCGTCAATGCCCGACTTGGTCGTGTCGATGCGGAAAAAGCACTGTATCGCCTCCTCCTTTGGAGCTCCGGAACCTTCCGTTTCAGCCCCGGCGCCTTCACCGGCCCCGTCAGGATTTCTACCCCCACCGACCATCTGATCATGGAGGGGTTGCGCCTCGGCGATGAAGCTGCCGCCCAGGCAGAACGTCTGCCGTCTCTGCAATCCCTTCTGCAGTTAGCTATACCCCGGGAGCGCCTCCCCCAGGGGTTGCGTACCGCCACCCGGGAGATTCTGCGCAAGCTTGAAACCTACCCCCGCGTCAGTGACCTTCTTGACCACTGCGCTTACGGCGACTTGCAGGTCTTGCAAGTGTTGCGGGTCTTGCGGGAAAAAGGGGTGATCAGCGAAAACCGTAACGAATGCGGGACCGGGGCCGCTCCCCTCCTGACGACAACAGAAATTCTCGCGCTGCATGAAGCCCTTTATGGCCCGACCCGGATCAATGAGCCCCTTAGTGCGGTGGTGGTCCTCCTTTCTCCGTCGCCCGAAGAGTTGCGGGAGTTTCAGTCGGCCCTGCAGATGCTCCCTGAATTTGTGCCGACCACCCTGTCGGCAGCCTCTCCCCGCTTTCCCGGCGAAGTCGGTCGTCTGCAAATCGCGGGGAATTTCGCTTTACGCTTCACTGCCGTATCGGCGACCGCGGAATTCTCACCGCTCTGGTCCCTTTATGGCCGGCAGCTTCTCGGTGTAATCGTCCTTGCCCCTGCCGGCAGCTTCCCGCTGGCAGGAAAATACTTCGCGGCCCTTGGCGCCGACCTGCTCTTCCTTGATGCGCCGCAACGACAGGCGTTGACGCGCGGCAAGCGGGACGACTGGCGTGATCTTTTTCACCGTTTTCTTCTCCGTCACCAACCCGGCACCCCAATGGAGGACTCATGATCGATCTGCATACCCATACCCTCTTCAGCGACGGCGAGTTGATCCCCGCCGAATTGACCCGGCGCGCCGCCTTTGCCGGCTATCGTGCTCTCGCCATGACCGACCATGTTGATCTCTCCAACCTCGATTTCATCCTGCCGCGCCTGCTGAAAGTCGCGGCCGATCTCGGTCAGGCCTGGGGACTGACGGTCCTCGCCGGCGTCGAACTCACCCATATCCCGCCGGCACAGATCGCTGCCGCTGCCGCTGCCGCCCGGCAACTCGGGGCGCAGATCATCGTTTGCCACGGCGAGACGATCGTCGAACCGGTCGCCGCCGGCACCAACCTCGCCGCCCTGGCGGCCGATATCGACATCCTTTCCCATCCCGGTCTGCTCACTGCCGAGGAGGCGGCTTTGGCCGCAGAGCGCGGCATCTTCCTGGAGGTGACCACCCGCAAGGGGCACAGTCTCACCAACGGTCATGTCGTCAGGATGGCGCAAGCCGCCGGCGCCCGGCTGGTGGTCAACAACGATGCCCACGCCCCCGGCGACCTCGTCTCCCTGGAGATGGCGCGAAAAATCGCCTACGGCGCTGGTCTTGATGAGGCCGGCTTTGCCGCTTGCCGGCGCAACAGTGAAGAGCTGGTGGAAAAGGGGTTAAAGGGAGGTAGGAAGCTATCATGACCCAAGCCGATTACGCCTTTCTCAAAGAGCTGGTGGAAGCGCCGAGCCCTTCCGGCTTTGAACAGCCGGTGCAGCGCATCCTCCGGCGCGAGCTCGCCACTGTCGTCGACGAGCTGCGCACCGATGTCCTCGGCAATCTCATCGCCCGCATCGGCGGCAGCGGGCCGGCGCCCCTCAAGGTGATGCTGGCGGCACACTGCGACGAAATCGGCTTCATGATCCGCTATATCGACGAACAGGGCTTCCTCTGGTTCGCGCCGATCGGCGGGGTCGACCCCCATCTCTGTCCGGGGCAGCGTGTCACGGTGCATAGCGAATCCGGACCGATCCTCGGCGTGATCGGCAAGAAGCCGATCCATCTTATTGAAGCCAAGGACCGCGACACTGTGATCAAATTCCGCCAGCAGTTTATCGATATCGGCTGCAGCACCCGGGCCGAGGCTGAGGCGGTGGTAGCGATTGGTCAGCCGGTGACCTTTGCGGTGACTCTGGAACGGTTGCAGGGGGAGAAGGTCACCAGTCGTGCCTTTGACGACAAGATGGGGGTCTTTGTTTTGGCGCAGGTCCTTAAGGCGGTGCGCCGGCGTGGCATACCGGCGGTGGAACTGTACGGTGTCTCGACAGTGCAGGAGGAGGTCGGTCTGCGCGGCGCTGCCACCAGCGCCTTTGAGCTCCGTCCCGACGTGGCGATCATTCTCGAAGTCGGTTTTGCCACCGATGTCCCGGATGGTGACAAGAAAGAGCAGGGGGAGATTCGCCTCGGCGGCGGCCCCATCCTTTCCTGCGGGCCGAATATCAACCCGGCCCTCCTGGCCCGCCTCAAGGCAACGGCAACGCAGGAGCAGATCCCGGTGCAGATTCTCGCTGAGGCCAAGATTACCGGCACCGACGCCAATGTTGTCCAGCTTTCGCGCAGCGGCGTCGCCACCGCCCTGGTGCGGGTGCCGCTGCGTTATATGCACACCCCGGTCGAAGTCCTTTCCCTCAGCGATCTCGACGCTGCCATTCGCTTGGTCACGGCGCTTCTCGAGCAGTTGGGCGACCGCCAGGAGTTGATTCCGCAATAATTGTGTTAAACGGTTTTTTCTTGACCATCGCCGGAGCCGCGGTATAGACTCACCGATTATTTCCTCCCGCCTCAACCTCCCAGCACAAGGAGATTCGCATGCTTGTTTCCGAGATTCGCGAAGGTTTAACCTTTGACGACGTCCTCCTCATCCCTGCTCACTCGATCATCCTTCCCAAGGATGCCGACCTCTCGACCTGGCTGACTCCGCAGATCAAATTGAATATACCCCTCCTCTCGGCGGCTATGGACACCGTCACCGAAGCGCGCACCGCCATCACCATGGCGAGGGAAGGGGGGATGGGGATTATCCACAAAAATCTCAGCATCCTCGACCAGGCGCATGAGGTCGACAAGGTCAAGAAGAGTGAGTCCGGGATGATTGTCGACCCGATTACCATGCGTCCGACCCAGAAAATTCGCGATGCTCTCGAAATGATGGCGAAATACCGGATTTCCGGGGTGCCGATCACCAATGTCAAAGGGAAGCTCCTCGGCATCCTCACCAACCGTGACCTGCGTTTCGAAACCAACTTTGATCTGCCGATCTCCGAGCGCATGACCAAGCGCAATCTTGTCACCGTTCCGGTCGGAACGACTCTCGATGAAGCCCGCGAACATCTCAAACACACCCGGGTCGAGAAGCTGCTGGTCGTTGATAAGGATCGTTACCTCAAAGGGTTGATCACCATCAAGGATATCGAGAAGGTCAAAAAGTATCCGAATGCCTGCAAGGATAGTTTCGGCCGTCTCCGCGTCGGCGCCGCGGTCGGGCCGACCGCTGATATGGAAGAGCGGGCGGAAGCACTGATTCGTGCCGGGGTTGATGTGTTGGTCATCGATACCGCCCACGGCCATTCGCAAGGGGTTATCGAGGGCGTGCGCCGCCTCAAAGCCTGCTTCCCCGATGTTTCGATTATTGCCGGCAATATCGCCACTGGCGACGCTGCAGAAGCGTTGATCAAGGCCGGGGCGGATGCGGTCAAGGTCGGTATCGGCCCAGGTTCTATCTGCACCACCCGGGTGGTGGCCGGGGTCGGGGTGCCGCAGATCACCGCCATCTCCGACGTCGCCCGCGCCACCCGCAAGGCCGGCGTGACGCTGATTGCCGATGGCGGCATCAAATATTCCGGCGAACTCCCCAAGGCGATCGCTGCCGGCGCCAATGTCATCATGATCGGCTCCCTCTTTGCCGGCACCGACGAATCGCCGGGCGAGACCATCCTCTTCCAGGGGCGCACCTACAAGTCCTACCGCGGCATGGGGAGCATGGGGGCGATGAAGCAGGGGAGCAAGGATCGTTACTTCCAGGAGGATGTCGAGAGTGACGTCAAGCTCGTTCCGGAAGGGATCGAAGGACGGGTCCCTTCGCGCGGCAGTCTCTCGATCAACATCCATCAGCTCCTCGGCGGGCTCCGCGCCGGTATGGGCTACACCGGCTGCGCCACCCTCAAGGAGCTGCAGGAGAAGGCGCAGTTCATGCGCATCACCAACGCCGGCCTGCGTGAGTCGCATGTCCACGACGTGACGATTACCCAGGAAGCGCCCAACTACCGGGTCGAAAAACCGTCGTAAAGACGTCCTGACACAATCTCCGTAGGGGCGGTTCACGAACCGCCCCTCCTTTATTTCCGGAGCACCCCATGCACGACATTCATAGTGAAAAGATCCTCATCCTCGATTTCGGTTCCCAGTACACTCAGCTCATCGCCCGGCGGGTGCGCGAGGCTCACGTTTATTGCGAGCTTCATCCCTTCGATATGACGATGACCGAGATTCGTGCTTTTAAACCGAGCGGAATCATTCTCTCCGGCGGGCCGAAGTCGGTCTACGAAGAGGGGGCTCCGGCGGTGGCCGAAGAGCTATTTGAACTCGGGGTGCCGGTTCTCGGTATCTGTTACGGCATGCAGCTCATGGCCCGCCACTTCGGCGGCCAGGTCGTCCCGGCCGGCAAGCGGGAATTCGGTCATGCTGAACTCCTGGCGCAGGGGATGCCGGATCCGCTCTTTGACAGCTTCTTCGTCGAAGGGAAGAGTCCAGTGTGGATGAGTCACGGCGATCATGTCGAGGTGGTCCCGGCCGGTTTCGAGATTGTCGCCGGCACCGCCAATGCCCCGGTCTGTGCCATTCAGAACCCGGCCCGCCGCCTTTATGGTGTGCAGTTTCATCCTGAGGTGAATCATACCCCGCGTGGTGAAGCCCTTTTAGATACCTTTGTCCGCAAGGTCTGCGGCTGCAACGGCCTGTGGACACCGGGGCAGATCATCGAAGATGCCATCGAGCGGATTCGCGCCCAGGTCGGCAGCGATCACGTCATCCTTGGCCTGTCCGGCGGCGTTGATTCTTCTGTTGCTGCCGCCCTGATTCATCGCGCCATCGGTGCACAGCTCACCTGCGTCTTTGTCGACAACGGCCTCCTCCGTCTCGGCGAAGGGGATCAGGTCATGGCGACCTTTGCCGAGAGCCTTGGCGTCAAGGTCATCCGCATCGACGCCGAAGGCCTTTTCCTGGACGAGCTCGCCGGCGAGGCTGACCCGGAGAAGAAGCGCAAGATCATCGGCCGGCTTTTTGTCGAGATCTTCGAGGCCGAATCGAAGAAGATCGCCGATGCCAGGTGGCTGGCGCAGGGGACGATCTACCCCGATGTCATCGAATCGGCCGGCGCCAAGACCGGCAAGGCGCACAATATCAAGAGCCACCATAATGTCGGCGGACTCCCTGAGCACATGACACTAAAGCTTCTCGAGCCGCTGCGCGAACTCTTCAAGGATGAAGTCCGCGCCATCGGCGAAGAACTCGGCCTGCCGCATCGCATGGTCTGGCGCCACCCTTTCCCCGGCCCCGGCCTCGGGGTGCGCATCCTCGGCGCGGTGAAGAAGGAGTATGCCGATATCCTGCGCCATGCCGATGCCATCTATATCGAAGAACTCTACGCCAGCGGCCACTATGAAAAGATCAGCCAGGCTTTTGCCGTCTTCCTGCCGGTGAAGAGCGTCGGCGTCATGGGCGATGGCCGCACCTACGAATATGTCGTCGCTCTGCGCGCTGTCGAGACCAAAGACTTCATGACCGCCGGCTGGTATCCGATGCCTTATGAAGATCTGGCGCGGATCAGTTCGCGGATCATCAACGAAGTGCGCGGTATTAATCGGGTTGTTTATGATATTTCGAGTAAACCGCCGGCGACGATTGAGTGGGAGTGACGCTCCGCCACCATCATGTCGCCTGCGCGCTGATCGAAAAGGCCGGTCTTCTCCTCGCCGCCCAGCGCAGCGCGACGATGACCCTTCCGCTCAAATGGGAATTTCCCGGCGGCAAGATTGAAGCTGGGGAATCCCCGGAAGAGTGCCTGCACCGGGAGTTGCGGGAGGAGATGGAGATCAGCGTCGTCATCGGCCGGGCGCTGTTGCCCTGTACCCATCACTACACGGATTTTAGCGTCACCCTGTATCCTTTTGTCTGCCAGTTGTCGAGTGCCGAGATTTTGCTGCGGGAACACGCAGAGATTCGCTGGCTGGCGCCGGAAGATGTTTTGGGGTTGGATTGGGCGGCGGCGGATCTGCCGGTGCTCAAAAACTATTTGTCGATTGCGGCATTGTAGGCGCGAGTTGATTGGCTTTTTTCGGAAATCGGGTTAATATCTCCGCATGACAACGCAACAGCTGGAACAAACACTCATTTCCATTCTGAATCGACACGATGCCGGTCGCATTGCGATCTTTGGTTCGCGTGCTCGCGATGATTGGCATCCGGAGAGTGATCTTGATGTGCTGGTCGATTTCCACAAGACTAAGAGCCTTCTTAGCTTGGTTGGAATCGAACGGGAACTCACTGAGACTCTCGGCATCAAGGTCGATCTTCTCACCGAAAAGGCGATCAGCCCACACCTGCTCGACCGCATCAAGCACGAACTCAAGGTGATTCAGCAGTGACGGTGCGAGATGACTCCCTATATCTGCTGCACATTATCGATGCAATTAAGCAGGTTGAGGAATATCTCGGCAATCTCGACTACGAGGGATTCAGTCACTCCCGTCTGGTGCAGGATGGCGTGATTCGCCAATTCGAGATTATTGGCGAGGCGACTAAAAACCTGTCTAATGTAACGCGTGATCGCGTGCCGCAAGTGCCATGGAAGAATATGGCCGGGATGAGGGATAAGCTGATTCACCAGTATTTCGGAGTTGATATCGAATCTGTTTGGGAAACGGCCAAAACGGACCTGCCGTTTATTCAGCAACAGGTTGCGCTTCTGCTTAAGTGAAAAGGTATAACGTTCCTCCCAAAGGGAGATATGAAGAGACTGTGAACGCCGTCGGGCCGGGAGAAGATCCCCGGCCCTTTCCGTTTTTCAGGGGAGGTCGATGCCGCTGCGCTCCAGAAAACCTGCCAGATCAGCCGGCAGCGGAACTTCGCAGTCGATCGGGGTGCCGCTGCAGGGGTCGAGAAAAGCGAGACGGTGACAGTGGAGAAAGAGGCGGGGGAGATCGGAAGGGTAGGGGCCGCCGTAGCGTTTGTCGCCGAGTAGGGGGTGGCCGATCTCGGCGAGCTGGCGGCGAATCTGGTGCTGGCGGCCGCTGTGCAGGCGGATATCCAGAAGCGTCGCCGTCCCGTTGCTGCCCAGGGTGCGGACATCGGTGCGGGCACTTTTCAGTTTTCCCTTGGCCGGGACCAGACCCTGTAACGATTGCTCGCCGCTCATCTCGCCGGCCACCAGAGCGAGATAGTACTTCTCGACTTCATCCTCCATAAAGAGTTTGCCGAGAGCGCTGCACGCTGCCTTCCCCTTGCCGAAGAGGAGGGGACCGCTGGTCTCCAGATCAAGACGATGCACCGGGGCGATGGAGAAGTGCTCGCCGCGCTGTTTGAGGAGTTCTTGACAGCGGGCGGTGAGGTTGTCGGCTTCATGCCCTTCGCTGGCGTGGACCGCGAGCCCCGGCGGTTTGGCGACGATGAGGAGATCGCGGGTTTCGAAGAGGATCTGCAGGGTCGTCATCGCCAAAAGTTCGCGCAGGCGTTTGCTTTCGGGGAGGAGAACGCGAGCGCCGACGGGAAGCCTTTCTTCGGCGTTGATGGTGTGCTCCGCACGGCGAATCTTCCCTTGGCGCAGGAGTTGGCGGAGATAACTCACCGGGGCGAGTGGGATGCGGCGCTGCAAAAGTACCAGAAAGGGGAGATGCTCCTCCCCTTTCTGGACGGTGAGGGCAAGGGGTATCGCCGTCGCTTCGTTCACTTCGGCAGTCCTGAAAGGAGGTAGCGACCAATCCAGTTTTTACTGAACTGGAAAGCGGTTCGCCCGCAGCGTTTGGTCTTTTCGTGCGACCAGTTCATCGCTGCTTCTTCAAGTTCTTTGCTCCAGGGGATGGTGATCTTGCGGGCCCGGCTTTCCCGCTCGATGCAGAGACGCACGGCATCGAGGTAGCGCTCCTGGGAAAAGATATGGAAGGGGATCCACAGGCCGAAGCGGTCGGACAGGGACTGCTTCTCTTCCATGACTTCCCCCGGCTGATTTTCGTTGTTGACGAAGCGATTGCCGAGGTTGTCGCTTTCGAATTCGGGGATGAGATAACGGCGGTTCGAGGTGACGTAGATCAGCACATTCTCCGGTGCGGAGTAGACCGAGCCGTCGAGGGCGCTCTTGAGGAGTTTGTAGGTGAGTTCGCCGGCTTCGAAGGTGAGGTCGTCGCAAAGGAGGATAAAGCGATACGGCTCATTCTCGACGGCGTTGAAGATATCGGAGATATAGATCAAATCCTCTTTCTCCACCTGAACAATGCGCAGGCCCTGCGATGCATAGGCATTGAGGAGGGCCTTGACCAGCGACGATTTTCCGGTGCCGCGTGAGCCCCAGAGGAGAGCGTTGTTCGCGGGAAATCCGGCGATAAACTGCCGGGTGTTACTGTCCATGATCTCTTTCTGTTTGTCGACGCCGAGGAGTTCGTCCATGGTCGTGGTGTCGGTGACCTTGACCGGTTCGAGATAACCGGAGAAAGAGTGGCGACGCCAGTTGGCGGCGTGACAGGTCGACCAGTCAACTTTGTTGATTGCTTTGGGCAGGAGCATTTCTACCGAGCTGAGGACACGTTCGATCTGGGCGACAACTTCCGGTTTGAGGTTGAGCATGGGAATCTTCTCTCTTTAGCGGGAAATAGAGTGAGCGGGCAGTTCCGACGGAGTTGGATGAAGCATGGCTAACTCGTCAAAAAATCCGTATAATCAGGGCCTTGTGTATACGTCAGCCGCGGGGATGCTGTCAAATCAAAAATTGTCAAAAGTCGACATTCCGGCATACGCTTCCTTGCTGATTTTATCGGGGTGTTGTGTTATTGCTGTGCATCGCAATCTGTTATTTATGGTAAATTATCGCAACCGTAACGCCACCGTTCCCCAGGAGTTTTTTGTGAAACCTGCCACTTGCCGTCCCTTGATCCATGTTGTCTCCGCGTTGGTGCTCCTTCTTTCCCTTCAGGCTTGTGATCGTGCAGAAAAAGTGCCGGAACCGGCACCGGCGCCAACTATCACTGCGCCACCCGCACCTGTTGTCCCGCCCCCTGTCATTGTCCCTCCGCCGAGTCCTGTTGCTGCTCCCGCCGCTACCCCGGCGCCGGCGGTGAAGATTAAGTATTTCGCCGGGGAAGATCCTGAATATGCCAGAAGTTTCGGCTGGCCGGTTCCAGATGTCGAGCCGTTGCCGGGGGCGATTCTGCCGGCAAAGCGGATTGTCGCTTATTACGGCAATCCCCTCTCGAAGCGGATGGGGGCGCTCGGTGAGTTTGCGAAGGATGACATGTTGCGCCGTCTGAATGACGAGGTGCTGCGTTGGGAGGAAGCGGATCCGAGCAAGCCGGTGCAGCCGGCCCTGCATCTAATTGCGGTGGTGGCGCAGCCGGAGCCTGGCAAGGCCGGCAAGTACCGGATGGTCATGCCCGACGAGGTGGTCAATCGCGTTTATGGCTGGGCCAAAGAGGCTGGGGCGATCATGTTTATCGACATTCAGACCGGCCACGACGATATTCGCGTCATCCTGCCGCGTTTTGAGTGGCTGCTCAAGAATCCCGATGTTCATCTCGGCATCGATCCCGAGTTTAATCTGATCGCGAGTAAGGTCGTGCCGGGGAAGAAGGTCGGCACCTACGATGCCGCCGATATCAACTATGTCACCGACTATCTCGCCGGATTAGTGAAAACCTATAATCTCCCCCCCAAAGTACTGACTGTGCATCGTTTTACCCGCAGAGGGGTGAGCAACGCTGACAAAATTGTCCTGCGCCCCGAGGTGCAGATCGTCATGCATATGGATGGCTGGGGGGCGCCGTGGCTGAAGCGTGACACCTACAAGGATTATATTGTCCAGGAACCGGTGCAGTTCACCGGCTTCAAGCTCTTTTATCACAACGATACCAAAAAAGGGGATGCTCTCATGACTCCCCAGGAAGTTCTGCGCCTTCATCCGCAGCCGGTTTATATTCAGTATCAGTAGGAGATGCAGGATGGATGAATGCGGGGAGAGTAGTCCGTGGATCTGCCATATCTGTGATGCTACGGGACGGGGAGAGGCGCAGGCCTGTGCCCAATGTTACATGGTAACCTGCCCGAAGCATCTGCAGGCCAGGGCCGTTTATAATGCCGAGAGCGGTCTGTACGAGCTGCAGGCGGTCTGTCTCCTTTGCGCGACGGAGGCATTGCACTAAAATAATAAGGGCGGCCACAAGAGCCGCCCCTACCGAAGAATTTTCAGGGGCGGCTGTGGCCGCCCTTTTCTATTACAACCACCCCTTGCGCTTGAAATACCAATACGGTGCAATGCCGGAGATCAGCATCAGCCCCAGCGCCCAAAGATAGCCGAATTGCCATTGCAGCTCAGGAAAGGCCTGGAAGTTCATGCCGTAGATGCTTGCCACCATGGTCGGCGGCAGAAAAACCACCGCAGCGATCGAAAAGATCTTGATGACTTTATTTTGTTCGATGTTGATAAAACCCTGCGCCGCATCCATCAAAAAGTTGATCTTTTCAAAGAGGAAGGTCGTATGGGACAGAAGACTTTCCACGTCGCGGAGAATATCGCTGGCCGCGGCAAAGTGATCGGCAGAGTAGCGCTGGTGTTTTTGTAAAAAGGAGATAGAGCGCTGCGTATCCATCAGGCACAGGCGGACCTTTCCGTTACTGTTCTCGTAACGGGCTAGGTCGCCAATCGCTTCCTCCAGATGACCTTCCGCCCCTTCCGCTTCTTCCAGAACCATCTCACTGACCTTTTCCAGTTCCCGATGAATATCTTCCAGGATGTCAGCGAGATTTTCGACCTTGTTTTCGAAGATCGAGAGGAGGAATTCCAGGGGGCTGCTCGCTTCGATCTGGCCACGGCGGACGCGCATGCGCAACAGCCGGAAGTCAGGGGAATCCTCATCGCGCAGGGAGATCAGTCGCTCGGGCTGAAGGATAAAGGCGACCGTTACATTGATGTGGCGGCCTTCGCTCTGGCCGAGGAAGAGGGAGTGGACGTGCAGTCCGGCGCTGTCGATAAAGTAGCGGGCCGACGATTCGATCTCTCCGACGTCGTCTGATTCGGGGAGTTCCGTCCGCAGATACTGTTCGAGTTGATCCCGCTCTTCCTCGGTCGGATCGAGAACGTCGATCCAGGTGGCAGCGGTGATAACCTCTGCGAGCTCTTCGCCGGCAAAGCGAATCTCGTTGACCCGGTTATCTTGAAAGTTGAAGGCACGCAGCATAAAGGTGGTCCTGTCAGAGAAATAACTGAAGGCGTGACAAGGGGCAGTCTCCGCTTGGTTTCTTCTGGTCGCGTGGAGTTCTGCCCCGGTATTCATCCATCGGGAAATGTCAGCACAGATTAGAACAAACGCCGCGGCGGGTCAACGCTTCAAGTGCGGCGCCGGAGAGAAAATCACCGGCGCGCCGTTTTTTCTTCATTCCTCACGGTTTTCACCGAAGACCGGCAGGATGTTCGCCAGGCCGATAAAGAGGATATAAGGGGTGAGGATCACCAGCAGTGCGCCGAACAATCCTTCCCGGAAGGTCTCCAGG
>DIKR01000062.1:7645-10486 GCA_002424625.1 Desulfuromonadaceae bacterium UBA5613 | reverse complement strand
TTCCCTTCACTGATACTTTGCCGTACCTGATAAATAGCTTTTTCAACGGTCCTGTTACCAGCGGTTTTGGCAACAATTTCAAGTCCATCGAGAATCGGTACGCCACTGGAAATCATTGTGCCGAGGGTGCGGGTAAACTTTGCCACCGCTACTTTGCGAATCAACACCCCGACGACCGGCAGCTTGAGAGCATAATAATCAACCAGTTCTCTCCCCTTCGCTGACGCATAGAAACGTTTGCAAAGGAAGATAAAGAGCCAGATAGCGCCGATAATCACGAGAATGTATTTTTTCAGACCACGACTCATATTGATGACAATTTGCGTCGGCAGCGGCAATGCCTGGTTGAAGCTTTCAAACATCGATTCGAAGGCCGGGATAACAAAGATGAGAATGACACCGACGACGACGGAAGCGATGCCGATAATTGTTACCGGATAGGTCATGGCACTCTTGACCTGTTTTTTCAGCTTCAGGCTCTTTTCAATATAGGCAGCAAGGCGGTTGAGAATGGTGTCGAGAATGCCGCCGACTTCACCGGCAGCGACCAGGTTGACGTAGAGTTCGTCAAAGATTCTGGGGTGTTTTCCCAGCGCTTCGGCAAAGGTTGACCCTGATTCAACACTCTCCTTGACTTCAAAGAGACATTTTTTGAAGTAGGGGTTGTCCTGTTGCCTGGAGAGGATATCCAGACATTGCACCAGCGGGAGTCCGGCATCGATCATCGTACAGAACTGGCGGGTAAAGACTACCAGGTCTTTACTCGAGACCGACCCGCCGCCACCGAAGCTCAACTTCATGGCGCTCTTGGGCCGAATACTCGTTACCATGATCCCTTTGCGGCGTAACTCTGACGAAAGAGCTGTCTCATTCGCCGCCGTGGAGCTCCCTTTTTGTGTTTGTCCCTGGCGATTTTTCCCTTCCCAGGTATAAGCTGGCATCTTTGTCTCCTCCTTAACGCAGCGCAGTGCCGGTGGTGCGCCGGAGCGCCGATGCCGGGTTGGCAATCATCTGTTTGAGCTCATCAGGGTCTGAAGCTCGTAACAAGGCCATTTCCATGCTGACTTGTTTGGTATGGTAAAGCATGAAAAGGGACTGCGTGAGCGTCTGCATGCCGAATTTATCCTGCCCCATCTGCATCTGTGAATAGATTTGATGGATCTTGTCATCACGGATCAGGGAGCGGATCGCAGCATTGGGGATCATGATTTCAAGGGCGAGGGCCCGTCCCTTGCCGCTGGCTTTCGGGAGAAGGGACTGAGAAAGGACCCCTTCCAGAACAAAGCCGAGTTGGGTGCGAACCTGTTGCTGCTGGTTGGTGGGGAAGACGTCAACGATGCGGTTGATCGTCTGCACGCAGGAGTTGGTGTGCAGCGTGGCAAAACAGAGATGTCCGGTCTCGGCGATGGTTAAAGCTGATTCGATCGTCTCAAGGTCACGTAACTCGCCGAGAAGAACTATGTCGGGATCCTGGCGNNAGAATCGATTTGATCGCTCTTTTAAAGGAGATCGTGTCCGACCCGACTTCCCTTTGATTGACGATACATTTTTTGTGAGGATGAATAAACTCGATGGGATCTTCAATGGTCACGATATGCTCGCGGCGCTCAGAATTAATCGCATCGATAATCGCTGCCAGTGTCGTTGATTTGCCGCTGCCGGTGGGGCCGGTTACGAGGACCAGTCCCCGCGGTTTACGGGAGATCTCTTTGCAGATCGGCGGCAGGTTCAATTCTTCCATCGTCAATATTTTGTAGGGAATCAGACGAAAGACCCCGGCGACGGCGCCGCGCTGCAGAAAAATGTTGCCGCGAAAACGGGCCAGACCTTTGACCCCAAAGGAAAGATCGAGCTCGTTCTCTTCCTCGAATTTACGCTTCTGGGCATCGGTCAGGATGCTGTAACAGAGCTGCTTGGTGTCGTTCGGCAGGAGTGCCGGCATCTTCAGGGGGGTAATATGACCGTCAATGCGAATCTGTGGAGAAGTGCCGGTGGTCAGATGTAAATCTGATGAGCCGTTTTCGACCATCGTCTTGAGGAGTTGATGCATGTTCAGGCTTGTTGACCCTTGTACTACAGACTCGGACACGATAGGAATTCCTTTATTGGCAGTACCAACAGTTACAAAAAAAATTACGTGAAAATTTATACTGACAAGATTTAATTATCGGTGACCGTACAGCGCAAGACCTCTTCAAAGCTCGTTACTCCTTCGGTCAGCTTGGTCAAAGCAGCCTGGCGCATGGTTTTGACCCCCAAACGCATCGATTCGCGTTTGATATCGGAGGTATTGGCGCCGGACAGGATCATTTCGCGAATCGATTCGAGCATCGGCATAACCTGATAGAAACCGACCCGGCCCTTGTAGCCGGTGTTGTTACAGGTTGGGCATCCGGTCCCTTTATAGCAAACGATTTTGTCGATCTCATCTTCGGGAAGTTCTGCTTGCAGCAATGCCTGTCTTGGAATCACTTCCGGTTGCTTGCATTCACCGCAGACGCGCCGCCCCAGGCGCTGGGCGGTGATAAGGTTGACTGCTGAAGCAACCAGAAAGGGTTCAATCCCCATGTTGAGAAGACGGTTGATCGTTGCCGGTGCGTCATTGGTATGGAGTGTCGACAGGACCAGATGTCCGGTCAGGGCCGCCTTAACGCCGATTTCAGCGGTCTCAAAGTCACGAATCTCGCCGATCATGATGATATCCGGGTCCTGCCGGAGAAAGGCACGCAGCGCCGACGCAAAGTTGAGGCCGACAGCTTCATTCATCTGTACCTGATTGATGCCGGCAAAGTTGAATTCGACCGGATCTTCAGCAGTACAGATATTTTCCGTGACCTTGTT
>DIKR01000062.1:0-7596 GCA_002424625.1 Desulfuromonadaceae bacterium UBA5613 | reverse complement strand
ACCATGCCGAAAGGTTTGTGGATCTCTTTTTTGAACCATTCAAGCGATTGGGCTTCGTAGCCAAGCTTGGTCATGTCGAGCTGCAGGTTTGACTTGTCGAGGAGCCGGCAACAGATTTTCTCGCCAAAGAGGGTCGGCAGGCAATTGACGCGGTAATCCATTTCGCCGCCGCGGGGGAGCTTGATCTTGATGCGGCCGTCCTGCGGGAGGCGCCGTTCGGCAATATCCATTTCCGCCATGATTTTGACACGGGAGGTCATGGCGTTTTTAAGCTTCATCGGCGGCTTCATGACTTCATAAAGGACGCCGTCGATGCGGTAGCGCACGCGAAAGGAGAGCTCGTACGGCTCAATATGAATATCCGAAGCCTTGCGCTTGATGGCGTCGGTGAGGATCAAATTGACCAGTTTGACGACCGGCGCTTCTTCGGCCGCAGACTCTAAAGCGTGGGCATCGACATCCGATTCTTCGACGACCTCAAGATCGATATCGTCCAACATCATCGCTTCGTTGAAAGAAGCGCTTTGGTCGTAATACTGGTCAAGGCCGATCTTGATCGAAGCATCAGAAGCGACAACCACTTCCACGGTGTAGCCGGTGCGGAAGCGCAGATCGTCGATGGCGTTGATGTCGGAAGGATCACTCATGGCGACAATCAGGGTCGCGCCAGTGCGATTAATCGGAATCAGGTTGTATTTTTGCGCAATCTCTGCGGGGACGAGTTTGATGACAGACGGGTCGATTTCAAATTCACTGAGGTTGATCGACGGGACACTATATTGCTGGGAAAGGAAAGAGGTGAAGACTTCTTCTTTTATTAAGCCGAGACCAACCAGCACCGCACCGAGACGACCACCATTGACCTTCTGATCTTCAAGGGCTTTCGCGAGCTGGACGTCGGTGATCAGTTGTTTGCGAACCAGCAGTTCGCCAAGTCGATTTTTTGCCATAGTTCCCCGTGTGGTCAGATTAAGCCGCGCTGTATACTATCGACTCGGGGGGGTAGGGTCAAGCCAAAAAAGGAAATTTTCCCTTGTAGATTGAGAGAGTTAAAAATTTAAAGCGGCCTTCATCACCCCGACGGGAGGGGCGAGTCCTGTCCAGAGAGAAAAGGCGGCTTCACCTTGCGCGATCAGCATGCTGCGACCATCGGCGGCGCGGTGGCCGGCGCTTTTTCCCTGACTGACTAACGGCGTACTCGTCGTCGTCCGGCTGTAGACCATATCAAAGATCAGGGCCGCAGGTTTCAGGCCGGCAATGAGGGCAGGCGGAAAAGATTCACCGGCTAAACCGAGTGCCGAGGTATTGACGAGGAGGTCGGCCCGGCTGAGAAAACTGCTGGTATGGAGGGCGTCAAGGCTGCTAGCCACCATCTGGCAGTCAGGAAATTCCTTGCAACAGCTCTCGATCAAATCGACCGCCCGATCGGGAGTTCGATTTGCAACGACAATTGCTGCCGCCCCTGCCTGCGCCAAAGCAATAAGGGCGGCCCGGGCTGCGCCGCCGGCACCGATCAGCACCACCTCTTTGTGCCGGGGAGAAAAGTCAAGAGTGTCACGTAACGCCTGCAGGAAACCGGGGGCATCGGTATTGTAGCCGATCAGGCGCCCCTGACGATTGACGACAGTATTGACAGCGCCGATGCGTTGCGCCGCTGGATCGATTTCATCGAGTAAAGGGATGATGCGCTCTTTGTGCGGGACAGTCACGCTGAGTCCGGCAATCTGGAGGGCCCGCACCCCGGCCACCGCTGCGGCAAGCTGCTCAGGGACAACATGAAAGGGGACATAAATGCCGTTGATTCCGACAGCGCTCAGGGCGGCATTGTGCATGAGCGGCGACAAGGAGTGGGAAACCGGGTCACCGAGGATGGCAAAGACCCGGGTTGTGCCTTGGACTATCATTTAGTTCTCTCCTTGTTCGGGATCTTCCTGATATTCAATCACCCGGGCGTGACTGAGGATTTGCCGGGCGCGGATGATATCGCTCTGAATCGCCGCACAGAGTTCAGGGACGCCGGCAAAGCGCACCTCCCCCCGTAAACGTTGGACAAAGTAGAAGCGTAAAGTTTCACCGTAAAGATTCGCCTGGATATCAAGGAGGTGGACCTCCACGGAGAGTTCGTTTTCACCAAAGGTCGGGTTTTTGCCGATGTTGACGACGCCATTGAGCAGCGCTGCCCCGTGCTGTACTTTCACGGCATAAACCCCTGCTTTGGGGAGAAGCTCCTTCCCGGTGCGCAGGTTGGCAGTCGGGAAGCCGAGTTTCCGGCCCCGGCCGGCGCCATGAATGACCTCGCCTTCCAGAGTAAAGTGCCGTCCGAGGAGAGATGCCGCCGCTTCCACCTCACCCTCCAGCAATAGTTGACGGATTCGTGTCGAACTGTAGACATCCTGATTTTGCTTGATCGGCGGCAGAACTTCGACGGTGAAGCCGTAGCGCTCGCCGCAATCCTGCAAAAAAATCGCGTCCCCCTGCCGGTCACGACCGAAGGCGTAATCGTAGCCGACAATCAAGTGTTTGAGGCCCAGGGCGCGCAGCAGGATCTCGGTGACAAAAGTCGTTGCCGGCAGCGCAGCCAGGGCGGCCGTAAAGGGGAGGCAGACGAGGAGATCAATGCGAGACGCCGCAATCAGCCGTTCACGCTCCGCATAGGTATCGATCAGCAGCGGAGCCCGCTCCGGGGCAAGGAGTTTGAGGGGATGGGGATTGAAGGTGATGACCGTTGCCGTCCCCTGGGCCTGCCGCGCTTCGGCAACGACCCGGCGAAAGATAGCGCGATGGCCGAGATGGACACCGTCAAAATTGCCGATGGTGGCGACGGTATGACGCGGGACAGTTGTCAGTTCGGTGAGGTCGTGAATGATTCTCATCTTCTTTTACGTGATCTTCCCGGCCGCTGCTGCTGGCGTTGTGGTGGAGCGATAATCGGGGGGGACATGTCGACCGGAGAAAAATCGATCTCCCGCCAGTCGGGATTGACGCGCAGCAGCTTGACGCGCAGAGCTTCGCCGACACGCCAGATTTTGCGGCGGCGCTGCCCGGTCAGTGTCTGGTGGAGGGGGTCAAACTCATAGAAATCATCGGTGAGGGTGGCAATCGCGACCAGACCTTCGACAAACCACTGATCGAGTTCAACAAAGAGACCATAGGACTGCACGCCGGCAACGATGCCGTCGAATTCTTCACCGATCTTGTCCGCCATAAAGCGACATTTATAGAGATTGACCATCTCCCGTTCCGCATCGGTCGCGCGCCGTTCCAGTTTCGACAACGCTTCACCCAAGGGGAGAAATTCTTTCTGCCACTCCAGGCGCTGGCGGGTTTCGATCCCGGTTGCTGACTCCAGCAGTTGACAAAGGACGCGATGAACCACCAGATCGGGATAACGCCGGATCGGCGAGGTGAAGTGGCAGTAACGACTGGCAGCGAGGCCAAAGTGACCAAGGTTCTCCGCAGCATAACGGGCCTGCTTCATGCTGCGCAGCACAAGTTGATGAATCGCCCGCCCTTCCGGGGCCGCCGCTGTCGCCGCGAGCAGTTCCTGCAGGGCACGGGGCAGGGATGCTTCCGAGCTGCCGGCAAAGCCGTAACCGAGGGGGGCGGTAAATTCCTGCAGTTCAAGCATCTTCTCGAGTTCGGGCTCTTCGTGGATGCGGTAAAGCAGGGGGATTTCTTTATTCGTCAGGAAATCGGCGACCGCTTCGTTGGCCGCAAGCATGAACTCTTCGATAAGCTTGTGCGCTTCATTACGCTCCCGGCGGATAATATCTTCCGGTTTGCCGCGCAGGTTGACGATAATCTCTGCTTCCGGGAGATCGAAATCAATACTCCCCCGTGCTGTCCGCATCGCGGTCAGGCGTGTTGAAAGTTCCACCATCACCCGGGTCTGCGCCAGAAGATCATCCGGGGCGTCGGCCCCGGCTGCGGCATCGCTGAGCCAGGCATAAACCTGATCATAGGTAAGGCGGGCGCGACTGCGAATCACCGCCCGGAAGAAGCGGGCATCGAGTCTCTCCCCTTCCGGAGAAAAGAGGATCTCCGCCACCACCGCCAAGCGGTCGACGTCGGCTTGCAGGGAGCAGATGCCGTTACTGAGACGCTCCGGCAGCATCGGCAGGGCACGATCGGGGAAGTAGACACTGGTGCCGCGCTGCAGGGCTTCCTGGTCGATGATGTCGCCAGCGTGCACATAATGACTCACGTCCGCGATCGCTACCCAGAGGCGGATCTGTCCGTCTGCTTCGCGCTGGACGGCTACGGCATCGTCAAAATCGCGGGCACTGGCGCCGTCGATCGTCACTAAAGAGAGGGCGCGCAGATCGACCCGGCCACTGATCTCGGCGGGAAGGACGGCCGCGGGGATGGCTTCGGCCGCGCGCATGACCGCTTCGGGAAAGGTGGTGGGGAGATGGTACTTGTAAGCGATGGTGGCGACATCGACGGCCGGATCGTCGGCAGCGCCGAGGATGGAGCTGATCTTTCCCGTCAAGGCGCCGCTGTGGCTGACGTTGCTGCTGATGCGGGCAATGGCGACCTGTCCGGGAAGGACACCGTTTTCGTCCTCCCTGGCGATCAGCAGGGGCGGGGCAAAACGCGGGATGATCGGCAGTAAGCGACCACTTGGCGTGCCGGCGACAAAGCGGCCGAGAATTTCAGAGCGGCTCCGTTCGACGATGCTGATGATCCGTCCGTCCGGGCGGGTGTCAGCACGATCGCGGCGTTTTTCGATCAGAGTCGTGACCCGGTCACCATCCATTGCCCCGGCGAGGTTGCGGGCGGCGACAAAGATATCATCGCTCCCTTCCGGGCCGCTGACAAAACCGTAACCGCCGCGTTGGACACGGATGGGACCGGTAACGATCCGCTTATTCCAGGGGAAGGTGTAACGCCGGTCTTTGCGCTGGTCGAGAATCTCCTCCCCGACCCAGCGATCGAGAGCCCGCAGCGTTGCCTGGCGGGCAGTACGATCGAGAAGGGGGAAAGCATCAAGGATTTCGCGACCACTCAGCGACCGGCCTGGCGCGCGTTGCAGCAGCGCAAGGATCTCGGCCATCGGCACGGCGGATTCCCCTTCCAGCGCATGATGCCTGGGGGCATTTCTGTTCCGTTTCAACGATTACCTGCCGGCATTGTCGACGGGGCAGGGATCACCCCTTTTGCCCAGAGATGTTTACCGAACTTCCAGTAACCGTCTACGTTGCAGAGACGGGCATCGCTGGCGGCATCAACGACCACCACCTGACCATTAATCAGCGGTTGCAGGTATTTGGCGAGAACAACCCCGCCACCGCCGGTCAGGACGATGGTATCCATATCCCAATCGTCTGCCCAAAGCCGGTCAATTTCGTTGGCAACCGAACTGGCGAGCTGGCCAAAAACCTGCTCGGTCAAAGATTTTAATTCGTATTCTTTGCCGCGGATGCGGATAGAGCCGCGATCGACCGCTTCATGCAGGCGATAAAGCTCGATATTCACCCCGCTCTTTTCCCGCAGCTTGGTGGCAATGATGTTAAACGCCCGGGCAATCCCTGAATCGGTGGTGCGGCTCCCCCGTTCCGAGTAACGCATCTTGTCTGAAACCGTATAGTCCGAGGTGCGAAAGCCGATATCGACGATGCCGATCTTCTCTTTGACCAGGCGTTTGTCGCCGACTTCGCCGAGATCGTTGAGCATGAGATTGAAGAGGGAACCGAAGGGCTGGGGGATGACTTTCACTTTATTGATCTTGATCGATTTTTCTTCCCGTTTGCCGCTGCCGTCGGTCAAAAAGACCCGATGCTCCCCGCTCAGCAAGGTCGCCAGTTCATCCTTGTACTGTTTGTAGTAACCGATCGGCAATCCGGTCACGAGATTGACCGGAATGAAACCGTTTACCAATCGGGCCGCCGCCGCCAGGGCGAGGTATTTGACAAAACGGGTGACAAATTGCTCCTGATCGAGGGTAAAAAAGCGGACATTGCTTTGCCGTTCGGCCAAATCACCGATAAAGAGCGAGCGGCCGTCGATTTCAAGCTGCATGTGCTCATCCGCAGGAGCATCGAGGATCGTTCCCTGAAACTGCAAATCGGTCGCTTCGCCGAGGACCGACTTGAAGATGACAGAGCGATTGCCGTCTGTGGCTTTGGTAAAGCCGAAACCGATATCGATGGCAAGAATATCCATGGAAGACTCCTTATTAGGGAAGGGCGGGCGCAGCGTGCGGCGCCCCTACGTGTGTTTGGTTTTGATCCTGTAGGGGCGCCGCATGCTGCGCCCGCCTTTGTTTTAATCGTGTAAATTGATCACCAACCCCGACAGCAGTTTGGGATAAAAATAAGTCGATTTCTGCGGCATTTTCTCACCGGCATTCGCCACATCGCGGATCTCGTGCATCCGTGGCGGATTGAGGAGAAAAGCAAGCTGTCCTTCGCTGCGGTCGATCTGGGCAAAGGGTTCGTTAAAACCATTGCAGTAGCGCAGATTGCTTTGCGCTTCCTGCGCCTGTGCAGTGATATCAAGGTATTGCTCAAGAATCAGTCGGTGAAGAATAGAAACATCAAGGGTGCGCAGGACCGATGGCGTGCGGGAATCAAAGAGCCGGTCCATGCGTTTTTCATCCTTCAGGGTCAAGGACCGGAACCGCCCGTTGCCAAGATACAGTCCGAGAGTGCGGCGATCTTGTCCGGCAGCGGCGAGGCGCTGGCGTAATCCTGCCAGAGCGGCGCAGTCAGAGGTGTTGAGGGCTTCTTCGCTGACCAGAAAGTCGTCGGCGAGCTTCTCTACAAAAGCATCGACAGAAAATTCCTTCAGACTGTGGATGACGCGGTGGATCGGCAGGATCGTCATCCCCTGATCTTCCATATTGGCAAAGTACATCAGGACGTAGTTAAACGCTTCCTTGCCGGTAAAGCCGGGGTGTGCCGCCCGCATCTCATCGCGATACTGGAGCGCTGTTTCATAACGATGATGGCCATTGGCAATAAAGAGGGGTTTGTTTTCGAGCAGATCTTTCACTCTCTGGACAAAGGAGGGATCATCGACCGGCCAGAGACAGTGACGGACGCCTTCGTCATCGTCGACAGCCAGCGCCGGCGGGGTGTTTTTGAACTGCTGGCCGAGGGATTCGAGGGCGCAGCTGGGATCGGCATACAGGGAGAAGATCGGGCTGAAATTCGCGTGGCAGGCACGAGTGAGGAGGAGACGATCCGCTTTGGGGCCGGCTAAGGTCTTTTCGTGCGCTTTAACCACGCCGGAGGAGAAGTCTTCAAGTCGGCTCAGGGCGATGAATCCCTTGCGGGTGACAGTGCTGCCATCTTCGAGAGTATAGGTCTGGTCATAAAGGTAAAGGCAAGGCTCAACGTCACGCGCCAGCACCCCCTGCTGCTGCCAGGCGCTAAAGTCGGCAGCGGCGCGACTGTAGCGATTGGTTTCGGCATTATCGTCAGGGTCGGTTTTAGCGAGTGTCAGCCGGACAATATTGAAGGGGTTGCGTTGGTAGAGATTCTCTTGCAGGGCAGGGGAGATGACATCGTAAGGGGGGGCCATGACTGCGGCGGGATCGCCGATCTGGTCTATATTGTAGCGCAACGCACGGAAAGGGACGATCTTGGCCAT
>DIKR01000051.1:2484-3486 GCA_002424625.1 Desulfuromonadaceae bacterium UBA5613 | reverse complement strand
CTTTGAGTTTCGATAACCGCATCCAGCCGCTTCACCTCGCTGTCGATATCGGCAATCTGTTTCTCGATGTCCGCCTTGTTCTTGACCTGGGCCTGCCACGTCTCCAGCCGCGCTCTGAGCGATTCGATCAGTGATGAAATGTCCGTCTCTGGGATGTCAGCAATACCAAGCGGCTGGAGCTTTGTAGAAACGGCCTGCCTGCGTTCGGCAAAATCGGCTCGCAGTTTCACCAGGCCGTCCTTCACCTCGGCAAGAGCTTTCTCGGCAGCCTTCTTGTCATTAGCAGCTGCTGACTCCAGCTTTTCAGCCTCCGTCAGGTTTTTACGGGCCAGGTTTTCAGCTTCTTCGAGTCTCTTGATGGCGGCTTCCTGATCCTCGGCTTTACTGATTAGCCTGGTCAGGGCGTCGATCTTCTTTTCGGTTTCATCGAGCACAGGGACATTCCCCTCCGCAAACGGGTGCTCGATTGCGCCGCAGAGTGGACAGGGCTTACCGTCTTCCAGCTTTGCCCGATGATCTTCAAGCTCCGCAATTTTGGCCAGGAAGGCCATTTCACGCAGCAGAGTTCCCTGTTCGGCGCGGTATTCCCGCAACAAGCGGTCCCCCAACAACTGACTCAAAGCATCCTTGCCATGGTGAAGCTGTTTCGAGGCGTCCCCCAGTTTCTGCTTCCGAATGCCTGATTGCTTCTGACAGTCGTCGAGTGACTTTGCCGCCAGTTCCAGAGTCGTATTGGCGGTTTCTTGAACGGCCTCCTTTTGAACGATTTCATCTTGCTTGGACAGCAGGCCGCTCAGCTGCTCTTCAACACCAGCCAGACCGACGATCAGCCGTTCATCCTGTGCATGCTCATTGAGGTAGCCGCCCACAAGCTCCAGCGTCTCCTGAGCCTTGGATCGTTTATCCTGTTCTCCAAGTCGGGCTTTTTTGTCAGTGTCAATCTTGGCCGCATCCTTCTTACAGCCCTCATCGCCTTCCGAAACAGCTTTTTTCTGATCGGCA
>DIKR01000051.1:1076-2476 GCA_002424625.1 Desulfuromonadaceae bacterium UBA5613 | reverse complement strand
AGCGAATCTTCTGCAATGTCGGCGTGGCCGCTTTCAGCTCTTCTTTGGCCCGAGCGGTTTGTTGCTCAGCCGATTTCAGTGCCTCGGCCTGTTCCTTGGCGGAGGATTCCAGTCCAGGAAGAGCCTCTTCCTCAGCTGCCAAGCCTGTTCTATCATACGCCTGCTGTTTGCGGGTGGCTGTGAGCGTCGCGTATGCGCCGTCCAGTGAGGCGGCATTCAAAGCCCGGTTGAGCTTTTCACGATCCGGTTTGAACGCCTCGATATCACCCTGCAGTTTGCGCGCTTCATCGCCCAAGTAGATAATTTCCCTCTTCAGCCCATCGATGGTGGTGAGCCAGACAATGGCCTCCCCGGTGGCAGTGAATTTGGTGGCAAGGTCTGTCTCTTCCTTCTGCTTTGTCTCGAGTACCTGCCCGATCTCCTGTTCCTGCTCCGGGTCAAGAATCACGATACCTGCCGTTTCAGCCTGGAGAAGCTTCAGTTTTTCCCGCTCTTCACGTTGGCGTTCATGGACACGGATGGATATCTGGCTGTAGATCTCTGTGCCCGTTATCTGCTCCAGAATCGGAGCCCGATCATCCGGTGCCGCCTGAAGGAACGCGGCGAAGCCGCCCTGGGCAAGCAACATGGAACGGGTGAAACGGTCAAAGTCCATGCCAGTAGCAGACTCGATCCGATCGGCTACACCTCTGATCTTGGATTCGAAGATCTCGCCGGAATCGGCATTGGCAATTTCGTGTTTCGGGGCCTGGAGTTCGCCATCCGGCTTCTTGCGTGCCCGGTGTTGGCTCCAGTGACAGCGGTAACGCCCAGACTGGGTTTCGAAGGTCACCTCGGCAAAGCATTCGCCGGTCTGGCGGGACATGATTTCGTTTCCGCTCTTGGTGACCTTGTTCAGGCGCGGCGTCCGCCCATAAAGTGCGAGGCAAATAGCATCGAGGATCGTGGTCTTCCCCGCGCCGGTGGGGCCGGTGATGGCGAAGATGCCATCAGACGCGAAGGCCGGGTGCATCAGGTCGATTTGCCATTCGCCGACCAGCGAGTTCAGATTCTTGAAACGTACCTGCAATATTCTCATCGACAGCCTCTCTATTCCGCCTGCACGTCGTCTTCATAGAGAGACGAGACCGCTTCCTGGTAGGCTCGAAGCAGCTCAGGCCGCTGGTCTTCAGGCACCTCATGAACGGCGAGGCATCGTTCGAACACGTCGTTCACGTTCAGATCGTCGAGTGTTTCCTCTTCATGGATTTGTCCCAGCACGCGGTCGATGATGCGGTTGTTCTTTATCCGGAGGATTTCCATTTGGGTACCGGACATCGCTGCCTCCAGGCGTTCACGCAGGTCGCCAATGACCTCCGTGCCGTCGTAGATGACTTCGAGCCAGACTCCTGGTTGATTTG
>DIKR01000051.1:0-1000 GCA_002424625.1 Desulfuromonadaceae bacterium UBA5613 | reverse complement strand
GATGCAGCCGTGCTGTGGAACTCAACCTGGCAAACGCTCTTCTGCTGTTTTGCCTCTCCGAACCCCATGGGCAGAGGAGAGCCGCTGTACCGAATGGTTTCGGAGCCGTTCACCTTTTGCGGGACATGGAGGTGCCCAAGCGCCAGGTAGTTGAAGCAGGCAGGAAAAATCCCGGCCGTCACGTGAGCCAGGGAGCCGACATAAAGTTCGCGCACGCCATCGCCATCGACGGTTTGTCCGCCAGCGGTGAACAGATGCCCCGTGCCAACGATGGGAATATCGACCCCGAGTTCCTCACGCTTCCGTTCGGCCAAGGCGGCGACGGCGGCGTAATGAGTGCGGATGCCGTCAATCAGCTTTTGCCCTTTATCCTCGACACTCTCACCAGCCTCCGCCACGCGGATATCCCTGTCGCGGAGGTAGGGCACGGCGCAGACAATCAATTCCGGAGCGTCCTGCTCATTACGGAGCACCAGCACTTCGTCTTCCGAGGATGCGGTGCTACTACCGACCACGTGGACATCAAGGGCCTTGAGCAGCTCCTTGGGAGCATTGAGGAAGGACGGCGAATCGTGGTTGCCCGCGACGACAATAACGTGCCGACAGGATGAGGCGGCCACCCGGCATAAAAAACGGTAATAGAGCTCCTGAGCGCGATTGCTCGGAGCGCTGGTGTCAAAGACATCACCCGCCACCAGCAAGGCATCAATTTCATTCTGCTGAATCGTCTCAGCCAGCCAGGTCAGAAAAGCCTCGAACTCCTCGTAGCGTTTTCTGCCATAAAGCGTACGCCCGAGGTGCCAGTCAGATGTGTGGAGGATTTTCATACGGTTAACCTGTCACCGCAGAGGCGGAGCGCTTCGCGTATTCTTCACGCCAGCTTTTCAATAAAGTCATGTCGGTCAAAAGGTCGTCTGGTTTCGGCACCTCCACTGGTGCTTCTGCTGGCTGTGCGCGTTCAAACCCGGAGTATTTGGTCATGAGCGAATCAAGGAGATTG
>DIKR01000134.1:31249-31388 GCA_002424625.1 Desulfuromonadaceae bacterium UBA5613 | reverse complement strand
TTTCAGTGTTGAACTTCATACCGGCACAACTTTCATTGTCGAACAGAAAAAGAACTACGTTCTAAAACTTGACGCAAATCTATCAATTACTAAAACGGTATGTCAAGCATATTATTTTATCTGAAAAAATCACCGGATT
>DIKR01000134.1:30332-31024 GCA_002424625.1 Desulfuromonadaceae bacterium UBA5613 | reverse complement strand
TAAAGGGAGGTGCGATGATGCCTGTCGGGCCTGACGATTGCGCACCACTTCGACGGCCAGAACCCGGAGTTCACCGAGGATATAAGCGCGATCCCGCGCCAACAGGGGGAGCCAGGCAGGGTAGGTGCCGTGCACCAAAGGCCTGGTCACCCGTTGCAGGGCCAGTAACAGATCCCAATGGATGCCGCCGCTGCGATCGTATCCAAAATCCCCGAGAATTAACGACGGAATCCCGAGATGCTGCGCCCCGAGCAGATCGTCGCCCAAAAGCGAATCGATCTGCTCTTTGTGCTGTTGCGCCCCGTCGATTTGAACATTGTAGAAGTGCATGCGTTTTTGCCCGAAATCGAGTTCGGCGCGCAGGCAGCAGCCCTGATCGCTCAGGGAAAAGGATTGGAGATGATGGAGGGGATAGTAGGACAGGAAGGCATTACCGCAACGGCCCGGTGCGACGTAGAGACGCATGCCGAGCCGCTGAGACAGAGTCTGGAGGTCGCAGCCACCGTTATCAACCTCTTGCAGGGCGACGATATCGGGAGCCGATGCCGCAATCACTGCCTCGATCGCGGCAAGACCGTCGCGATGGTGACAAAAACCGCGGACATTATAGGTCATGATGCGGAGACCGGGCATCCTGCTCCTTGCGGTAATGAAGCGCTGCATTTTCTCCCCCTCCTTATCCAAGGAGGGGG
>DIKR01000134.1:28428-30308 GCA_002424625.1 Desulfuromonadaceae bacterium UBA5613 | reverse complement strand
TTTACCCGCCGCACTTCTTTGATGACGACAGTTTCGAGGGGAACATCACTGAAACGGTTCTTCATCCCGGTGGGGACGGTGGCAATTTTGTCGACCACATCCATGCCGTCAACGACCTTGCCAAAGACGGCATAACCAAAACCGGAGGAACTTGCATTGCGGTGGTCAAGAGCTTTGTTATCGACGAGATTGATAAAAAACTGGCTGGTGGCGCTGTCGACAATCCCGGTTCTGGCCATGGCAATCGTGCCGCGCAGATTCTTCAGGCCGTTGTCGGCTTCATTCTTGATCGGCGCATTGGTCGGCGGCCGGGTTTGCAGGTCGGCCGTCAGCCCGCCGCCCTGAATCATGAAGCCGGGGATGACGCGATGAAAGATCGTTCCTTTATAGAAACCCTGGTCGACATAGGACAGGAAGTTTTTTACGGAAATCGGTGCGTTGACCTCGTCAAGCTCAACGGTGATCGCCCCTTTGCCGGTTTCAATGATCACCACTTCTGTAGCCAGAGCCGGGGTCACAGCGACGCAGAAGAGCAGGAGGAAGAATATGATTCGTTTCATTCTGTTGATCCTTTCTTTTGTAATTTTTACAAACGCTCGTCTTTGAGTTCGCGCAGCATGAGCTCGGTCACGGCACGGCCGGGGTCTTTCTCTTCATAAAGAATCTGGTAAACCTGCTCGGTGATCGGCATGGGAACGTGCAGGCGTTTGGCAAGCTGCCAGGTCGACAGGGTGGTGCGCACGCCTTCAGCCACGGCGTTCATCCCGCCAAGGATCGCGGCAATCGTGCGCCCTTTGCCGAGCTCGATGCCGACCGAGCGATTGCGGGAAAGGTCGCCGGTGCAGGTAAGGACGAGGTCACCCATGCCGGCCAGCCCGGCAAAGGTTTCGGCGCGGGCGCCCATGGCGAGGCCGAGGCGGGTCATCTCCGCCAGTCCGCGGGTGATCAGGGCAGCCCGGGTATTGTAGCCGAAACCGAGACCGTCGACAACGCCGGCTGCAAGGGCGATGACATTCTTGACCGCGCCGCCGAGTTCGACGCCGATGACATCGTCGGTGGTGTAAACCCGGAAGACTTCATTGCTGAAGATTTGCTGCGCTGCTCGGGCGGCTTCACCCTGGTGAGCCGCAGCGACGACGGCGGTCGGCATGCCGCTGGCGACTTCCCGTGCAAAGGAAGGACCGGAAAGGAAAGTGAGGCGCGCATGCAGCGCCGGCGGCAGTGTCTCCAGCAGGAGATCGGACATCGGCAGCAGCGTGTCGTTTTCAATCCCTTTGGAAGCCGAGACGATCAACGTCCCTGCCTTGATGTGGGGAGCAGCCTGCAACGCGACCTGACGCATGACTTGCGAAGGGGGGACGAGAACGACAACATCGCGATCCTGCACCGCGGCGACGAGATCGGAGGTGACAACAAGATTTTTGGGGAGGGTGATACCGGGGAGATACAGGTCGTTGCACTGGGTTGCCCGCATCCGCTCGACGAGGTCGGCTTCATAGGCCCAGAGGGTGACGGCAAAACCTTTGTGGGCCAGAAGTTTGGCCAGGGCGGTTCCCCAGCTGCCGGCACCGACGACGGAGATCTTCATTGTCATCTTATCTCCTCTGCTTCTTCTTCATGTGGAGTTCCAACATCTCGATCTTTTTGTCCAGGGCTTCGGCATTGCTGTACTCTCCCCGCAGGGAGCGCAGCAGGCTCAGGGCTTCGGTAAAATTGTCCCGTTCTTCGAGGACAACCGCCAGACCAAAGCGGGCTTCGATCGCATAAGGACTGGTCGGCCAGCGCCCCATCACTTCACGAAAACCCAGTACCGCCGCGTCACCTTCGCCGAGCAGGGAGTAAACCGTTGCCACCCGATAGCCGGCTTCCGCCAACAGGGG
>DIKR01000134.1:26474-28394 GCA_002424625.1 Desulfuromonadaceae bacterium UBA5613 | reverse complement strand
GCTTCCTGGCGGAAGTAACTGTCAGCGATTTCGTACTGGATCTGATCAGGGTTCTCGACGCCGAGGTCGAGAGCCTTGCGGTATTCATCGGCAGCACGCAGGTAGTCGCGCTGCCGGTTTTTATAGATCTCGGCAATGCGGACCTGGGAATCCCGTACCAGGGCAGCCTCGTCCGGATACTTTTGCTGCAGCGTCAGATAATCAAGGAGCGCTTCGGAATAGCGCTTTTGATAAAGATTTTTGATCTCTGCGCCTTGATACAACGCCTGACCAGACAGGTGGAAGGTCGGATTGCGTTGGTAAATCCCTTCATAATAATCGAGGGCCTGCTGGTAATCCCTTTCGGTGATGGCCAGGGCGGCCTTGCTGAAATCATCTTCCAGGGCGGACTCCAGACGGTTGGTCCAGTAAAGGAGTCCGCCGAAGAACAGAACCAGAAGCAGTAGTACTCCGGGGAGTCCGCGTCGCCAGAAGAAGGATTTCTGCCTAGAGCGTTTCAGCTCCTCCTTCAGCAGCTTCTTCTGTAGCTTCCGGATATCCATCATCCCCATCATGCTCTTCGTCCTTCTCTGCGAGTCGCGCTACCGCCACAATCCGTTCGCCCGGTTCGAGGACCATCAGTCGCACTCCCTGGGTGTTACGGCCGATAACGGAAAACTGGGAGACCGAGGCGCGCAGAATCTTGCCCTGATCGGTGATCAGCATTAAATCGTTGATATCGGTCATCTGCATGAGATTGACGACATGACCATTCCGTTCGGTCGTCTTGATGGTAATAATCCCTTTACCGGCCCGGCTCTGCACGCGGTATTCGGCGAGCTCGGTCTGTTTGCCGTAGCCGTTTTCGGTAACGGTAAAGATCGTCGAACTCTCGGCATCGGCTTTGATGATCTCCATGCCGATAACGACATCATCCCCTTCGAGGGTCATCCCCCGCACGCCGCGGGAAACGCGGCCCATGGGACGGGCATCTTCCTCGGCAAAGCGGATCGATTTGCCGTTCTTCGAGGCGAGCAGAACGTGCTGTTTGCCGTCGGTGAGGGCGGCAGCGATAAGGCGATCGCCTTCGTCAAGGTTGACGGCAATGATGCCGCCGACCCGCACGTTGCTGTACTCTTTGAGTGGGCTCTTCTTGACCACCCCCTGCCGGGTGGCCATCATGATAAAGCGCTCGTCATCGAACTCCTTGACTGAAAGGATGGCGGTGATCTTCTCGCCGGCCTGGAGGTTGAGAAGATTGACGATCGCTTTGCCGCGCGTTGCCCGGCCCCCTTCGGGAATTTCATAGACCTTGAGCCAGTAAACGCGGCCGAGGTCGGTAAAGAACATCATGTAATCTTTGCTGGAAGCGACGAAGAGGTGCTCGACGAAATCCTCTTCCTTGGTCTTCATCCCGCTCTTGCCTTTGCCGCCACGGCGCTGCGCCCGGTACAGCGAGCTGGCGCTGCGCTTGATATAACCGGTGTGGCTGATCGTCACCACCATATCCTCTTCGACGATGGTGTCTTCGAGAGTGATTTCGGCGCTGAGATCGATAATCTGGGTGCGGCGGACATCGCCGAATTTGGCTTTGATCTCGTTCAGTTCATTAATGATAATCTTGTAAATTTCACTCTCGGAACCGAGAATCTCTTTGAGGCGGGCAATCAGCTGCTGAATTTCCCCGTATTCATTGAGAATCTTATCGCGCTCCATACCGGTGAGACGCTGCAGGCGCATTTCGAGGATCGCCTGGGCCTGTTTCTCGGAGAGCTGCGGACGCTGGTTTTCCATCTCCAAAGGAACAGCGATTTCGAACTTCGCCAACCACTCGGGATCAGCAAAGGTGCCGGCGATCAAACCCTGACGCGCTTCTTCCGGATTCTTTGCGGCGCGTATTAATTCAATCACCGCATCGAGCCAGTCGAGGGCGATCTTCAA
>DIKR01000134.1:26091-26314 GCA_002424625.1 Desulfuromonadaceae bacterium UBA5613 | reverse complement strand
GATTGAGGAGCACCTGGGGATTTTCGTCGCGTTTGAGATCGATGACGATGCGCATGCCATCGCGGTCCGATTCGTCGCGAATGTCGGAGATCCCTTCGAGCTTCTTTTCGCGGACAAGCTCGGCAATTTTGGTAATCAGGTTGGCTTTGTTGACCTGATAAGGGATTTCGGTGACGACGATCGACTGGCGTTCGTTCTTTTTCTGGGTCTCGACAAAGGCGCG
>DIKR01000134.1:22469-26042 GCA_002424625.1 Desulfuromonadaceae bacterium UBA5613 | reverse complement strand
GTCGGAAAGTCGGGACCGGGGATGATGGCGATCAACTCATCGACGGTGATCAGCGGATTGGCGATGTAGGCGATAATCCCGTCGATGACTTCACCCAGATTGTGGGGGGGAATGTTGGTCGCCATGCCAACGGCAATGCCGGAAGAACCGTTGACGAGGAGATTGGGGAATTTGGCGGGGAAGACCAGCGGTTCATACAGTGAACCGTCGTAGTTCGGCCCCATCTCCACGGTCTCTTTTTCGAGATCGTTGAGCAATTCGTGGGCAAGCTGCTCCATGCGGATTTCGGTATAACGCATCGCCGCCGGCCGGTCGCCGTCGATCGAGCCGAAGTTACCCTGACCGTCAACGAGGGGATAGCGCAGGGAAAAGTCCTGGGCCATGCGGACGATGGTGTCGTAGGCGGCAGTATCGCCGTGCGGATGATACTTACCGATGACGTCACCGACGACGCGGGCCGACTTTTTGTAAGCTTTGTTCCAGTCGTTCCCCATTTCGTGCATGGCAAAGAGGCAGCGCCGATGCACCGGCTTCAGCCCGTCGCGCACATCCGGCAGCGCCCGGCCGATGATGACGCTCATCGCGTAATCCATGTAGGAACGCTTCATTTCGTCTTCAATATTGACGGCGGTCTTTTTCATGATCGGTTCAAGCATTCGGTATTCCTTGTGTCAGTTATGGATTTTGCTGGGTCTTAAATTATTTAACACTCACTGTAACCCGATCACTTCTCCCTCGCGGCGGGCAATCTCGATAATCGCGCTCGAATCATCCTCTTCCCACTGCCGCGTGCCGCAGGGGATCGGCTCGATGCGCGCATCGATATGTCGCGCCAGCCGCCAAAGGCTGTAAACGGTCTCGCGACTCTTGAGCCCGTCAAAAGCGGCGGAGATCACCAGCAGATCGATATCGCTCGTTTCCTGCGCCGTTCCTTTGGCCTGCGAGCCGAAGACCACGCCGCGGTCAACGGCAAAACCCTGGTCGCGCAAGGAACTCAAATAGCGCTCTACGATCATTCGAACTGACGATTCAACCATTCCAGCACCTTTTCGACTTTGAGTAGATAAGTTGCCGCTTCCTCTGCGGCCGGCTCAGGAATCAGCGTATCCGGGTAACGTCCTTCCAAACAAAAGAAATTGACCACGGCTAACAGATCGAGTGTCTCTTCATCCAAGCTCAAGCCGGCTCGCTCTGCCAGCTTCAAGAGGTTGTGTTGCTTGGGTGCAACCTCGCGAGTCACCCGACAGAAGTGCGCCTTGAACATCTTTTCGAGGGACAGGTGGACAAAGAAAAGACCATGTCGAATCCGCTTCTTGTCAAGCAATTCGCGGGCGACGGCTATATCTTCTTGGGAGCCCTTACGCCAGTAAATGATCTGTTTTTCCGCATCAATCATTGCCGTCTTGCTTCTCCCCGCCCACCGCCGCACTGCACCGTCGGTCAAATATCCAGATTCGAGACGTTCAGGGCGTTCATTTCGATAAAGTTACGGCGCGGTTCGACCTGATCGCCCATCAGGACCGTAAAGATGCCGTCAGTCTCGATGTCATCCTCGATCTTGACCTGCAGCAGGGTGCGGTTTTCGGGGTTCATCGTCGTTTCCCAGAGCTGCTCAGGATTCATCTCACCGAGACCTTTGTAGCGCTGGATGGAAAGTCCCTTCTTGGCACTCTCCATATAAAAAGCGAGAAGATCAAGGCCATGCGTGGTCCGCAGCAGTTCTTTCCCTTCCGACACCACCGTTACGCCGCCTTTTCCAAAAATTTCGCGGACTTTGCGGTGACTTGAGGTGAGCAGGGTATATTCGTGGGACGCGAGAATCCGCAAGGTCTGGGGATCGAGGGTGAGACGGAGATTGCCGTGACGGATCACGATCCGGCTGTCGGGGAGCTGCTGGCAATCACTGTCCGCCCAGACGCTGGAAAGGTTGCTGAAGAAGGGCATGAGCCCTTCCATCTCTTCGACCGGCCGCACCCCGAGGCGGAGAAAGAGGCGGACCAGCTCTTCGCTCAAGCCTTTGCGCACGACATTGTCGAGAATGGTTTTGTATTCGACAATCTGCTTGAGGAGCGGAATGATCTGCTTGCCGCTGTAGGTTTTATTCCCCTGCTCTAAGGTGAGGATGGTGTCCTCGGTCCCTTCTTCGAGGAGATAATTCTGCATCGCCGCTTCATTGAGGAGATAAAGCTCCTTCTTGCCGCGCTTGACTTTATACAAAGGCGGCTGGGCAATGTAGAGATGACCGCGCTTGATGATCTCTTCCATCTGCCGGTAAAAGAAGGTGAGGAGCAGGGTGAGGATGTGCTGGCCGTCAACGTCGGCGTCGGTCATGATGATGATGCGATGGTAGCGGAGCTTGGACACATCAAAATCTTCTTTGCCGATACTCGTCCCCAGGGCGGTGATCAGCGTGCCGATCTCCTGGGAAGAGATCATCCGGTCAAAACGGGCCTTCTCGACGTTGAGAATCTTGCCCTTGAGGGGGAGGATCGCCTGAAATTTACGGTCGCGTCCCTGCTTGGCACTGCCGCCGGCGGAATCTCCCTCAACCAGATAAATTTCGCAGAGGGCGGGGTCGCGCTCCTGGCAGTCGGCAAGCTTGCCGGGGAGGCTGGAGATATCGAGAGCCCCTTTGCGCCGGGTCAATTCCCGGGCGCGGCGCGCGGCTTCGCGGGCGCGGGCGGCTTCAATCGATTTGCCGATGATCTCACGGGCGATCTTGGGATTCTCTTCAAGGAAGACCGCGAGGCGTTCATTCATCATCGACTCGACATAGCCCTTGACCTCGGAGTTGCCGAGTTTGGTCTTGGTCTGCCCTTCAAACTGCGGCTGGGGGATCTTGACGGAGATGACGGCGGTGAGGCCTTCGCGCAGGTCTTCGCCGGAGACTGCCACCTTCTCTTTTTTCAGCAGGTCATTGGCGGTGGCGTAGGAGTTCATCGTCCGCGTCAGGGCGGCGCGAAAACCGATGAGATGCGTCCCCCCTTCGTGGGTGTTGATATTGTTGGCAAAGGAAAAGACTTTTTCGTCGTAGGAGTCGTTGTACTGGAGGGCGACCTCCATCTCGACGCCGCTCTTTTCTGCTTTGAAATAGATCGGTTTGGGGTGGAGAGCAGAGCGGTTTTTGTTGAGATATTCGACAAAGGAGATGATTCCCCCTTCATAATGAAAGATGTGCTCTTTGCCTTCTTCGCGCTCGTCGTTAATGGTGATCTTGACGCCGGCATTGAGGAAGGAGAGCTCACGAAGCCGTTGCGACAGAATATCAAAGGAGTATTCGGTCGATTCGAAGATCGTGTCATCCGGGGTAAAGGTTATTTTGGTGCCGCGTTTTTTCGTCTCCCCGACCACTTCGAGCGGGCCAAGGGGATCGCCGCCAGCGTAAGTTTGGTGAAAGATTTTACCGTCGCGCCGGATTTCAAGTTCGAGGCGTTTGGAGAGGGCATTGACGACGGAGACCCCGACGCCGTGCAGACCGCCGGAAACCTTGTAGGAATCGTTATCAAACTTGCCGCCGGCGTGCAGAACGGTCATGACGACCTCGGCCGCCGATTTCCCTTCGCTCGGATGCAT
>DIKR01000134.1:21585-22354 GCA_002424625.1 Desulfuromonadaceae bacterium UBA5613 | reverse complement strand
CCCATCGGCCCGGTCGAACCGATATACATCGCCGGCCGCTTGCGCACTGCCGCCAGACCTTCCAAAACCTTGATACTTGAAGCGCCGTAGTCGTTTTCGTTTTCCTGAATCATCAAGTCTTCCTCAAAAGTCGTTAGTAGCGTGTTTATCCGGGTTGAATCTCTCCGGCCGCCATGTGCAAAGGATGAATCGCCGCACGGCCAAAGCGCAAAAAGGGCTGCAGGTCGGTTGTTGTCACAAAGACCTGCGCATTACAGTCAGTCAATAAAGAAAAGAGTCTTTCCTGCCGGGCCATGTCAAGTTCGGCCGACATATCATCAAAAAGAAGGACCGGCAAGGCACCGATGCTTTCCTGCAACAGGTGCATCAGGGCAATTTTAAAACTCAAAATCAACGTGCGCCACTGTCCCTGCGATGCAACATGGCGCACTGTCACACCGTTGATCGCAAAGACCGGATCATCGCGATGCGGTCCGGCACAGGTCAAACCGAGGCGGTTTTCCCGCGACTCACCCCCCTGCAGCTCAACCGCCAAAAGCTCTTCATGTTGCGAAAGATTTTCTGCAAGCACCGGGTAATGGAGTTCAACAACTTCCTGTTCGCCGCTGAGCAGTTCGTGCCCGGAGCGGAAGTGCGACTGTAATCCTTCAATAAAGACCTGGCGGGCCTGGCGAATTTTTGCCCCGGACTGAATCAATTGCACTGTCCAGGGCCGGATCTGATCCGCCCGGGCTCGCTCCCGTAATAAACGGTTTCTTTGTTTCAAAAC
>DIKR01000134.1:20833-21548 GCA_002424625.1 Desulfuromonadaceae bacterium UBA5613 | reverse complement strand
TCGATTAAACTGCGCCGGGCAGCCGGGAAGGTGCGAAGCGGATAAAGTTCATCCGGGGAAAAGAGAATCGCTCGTAGAGCATCCAGCAAACTTTCGATCGGGCGGGGTTTTTTGCCATCAAGTAAAAAACTCCGCCCACCTGGCTGGATTTTCAGTTCGAGTTGTCGCGAGACTTGTGAGCGATTCACCGTGGCGGCAATCCGGGCATTATCCCATTGCGCCTGAATCAAATCAATATTTCCCGCGCCGCGAAACGATTTCAAATGCGCAAAAAGATAAATCCCTTCCAGCAAATTCGTTTTGCCCTGGCCGTTTTCTCCCCAGATAATATTGATTCCGGCGTTGGGGGCAACCTGTTGCGTCTTTAAATTACGAAAATGCTCAAAATAGAGTTTATCAATCCGCATCGGTTGTGATCGCTTCCTGGGCCGGCGGCAACGATCGTCTATAAACGCATCGGCATAACGACGGCGAGGGTGTCAGCATCCTTGACCGGTTGCAGCACGCCGGGGGAAAGGTTATCACGCAACTGCAAATAGATGGCGGATTCATTTTGTGCGTTAAGAATATCGATCAAATAGCGGGCGTTAAAGCCGAGAGAAATTTCCGGTCCATCATATTCGACTTCGATTTCTTCCTGTGCTTCACCAAGCTCGGGGTTGGAGGAAGAAATTTCCAGTACCCCGGGTTTAAGGATCAATTTGACACCACGGGT
>DIKR01000134.1:20048-20729 GCA_002424625.1 Desulfuromonadaceae bacterium UBA5613 | reverse complement strand
ACCACAGTCGTTGTCTCGCGTTGTATCACGACATTATTTTCCATAAAACCGACAAAAATAGTCCCGGTGCTCTCCTCGGCAATTTTCCGCAGTTCGATGATCCCTTTGCGGGGCAGAATCACTCCCCGCGTTAATTCAACTCCGGGATCGACGCTGATCGGACGCTGAACCAAAGCAAGACGATGGCCGTCCGTAGCAACCATGCGTAAAAGTTTCCGCCCGTCTTCATCGACCGCCTTCATGAAAATACCGCCGAGATTATATTTGCTTTCATCGGTCGAGACCGAAAAAAAGGTCTTTTCGATCATTTCACAAAGTTCCTGCCCGTCCATGGGCAGAAGATCTTTCTTGTTCAGTTTGGGAAAATGGGGAAATTCGTCAGCAGGAAGACCGACAATATTAAAAAGTGCCTTACCGCTGCGGATTTCTACCCAGGAATTATCCCGCGAACGAAAGGAAACTTCACCGCCGGGAAGTTCTTTGACAATTTCGTAAAACTTTTTGGCCGAAACTGTCGTCCGGCCTTCGGTCTGTATTTGTGCCGGATAAGTAGACCGCATACCGACTTCCAGATCGGTTGCCGTCAGACAAAGCTCTCCGTCACTGGCTTCAAGAAGAACATTCGACAACACCGGCAGGGTTGTTTTCTTTTCAACAATCCCCTGAATACGGCCAAGTCCT
>DIKR01000134.1:0-19946 GCA_002424625.1 Desulfuromonadaceae bacterium UBA5613 | reverse complement strand
ATTAAATTTGTTTTTTATTTCAATAAGTTAAACTGTTCATAAAAGTGTGAACAACCGACACGGCAATTCTTCTCCGGCGTGGATAACTTATTTTTTAACGTATCAGCATTGCTCTGACACTTTCTATCGACGTCTTGAGCTGCACGTCCTCTTCCATCTGTTTTTCCATCTTCTTGATGGCGTAAATAATGGTTGAGTGATCTTTTCCGCCAAATTTTTCACCAATGTCAGGAAACGAATATGAGGTCAACTGCCTGGAAAGATACATGGCAATCTGGCGGGGAAGGACCAGGTTTTTAACCCTTTTTGCTGAACGTAACTCGCTGACCTTGATGTTAAAATAGGTGGCAACGGTCTTTTGAATCTCTTCAACCGAAATATCCCGGCTCTTTTCAACCAGAATATGCTTTAAAACTTCCCGTGCTGTTGCTTCGGTGACCGGAACAGACATCAAATTCGCATAAGCAACGATACGAACAAGATATCCTTCCAGTTCACGAATATTACTGCTGACAGAATTTGCCAGATAATAAGCGACATCTTCCGGGATAGAAAGACCGTTCTGCTCGGCTTTCATTCGCAAAATGGCAATCTTGGTTTCATTATCAGGAGCCTGGATATCAGCAATCAAACCCCACTCAAAACGGGAACGTATCCTTTCTTCCAACCCCGGGATCTCACGCGGAAATTTATCGGAAGTGACAACGATCTGTTTATTCTCTTCATACAAGGCATTGAAGGTATGGAAAAATTCTTCCTGCGTCCGTTCCTTGCCGGCAATAAATTGCACATCATCAATCAACAAGACATCAGCCGAACGGAATTTTTTTCGGAATTCCTCCATCTTTTGATAACGGATAGAATTAATAAGCTCATTGATAAATTTTTCAGCGGTATAATAAATCACATTCATCTTAGGCTTGGTTTTCGTAATCTCCAGACCTATAGCGTTAATTAAATGTGTTTTTCCCAGTCCGACTCCCCCGTAAATAAAGAGAGGGTTGTAAGATTTGGCCGGTTCATTGGCGACTGCCTGACAGGCCGCAAAGGCAAATTGATTGGATGTACCGGATACGAATTTGTCAAAGGTGTATAAGGGACTCAGATTACTTGCTTTAACATTATGTTTAGTTTTGCTGTCTTCCGGCAAAGACTTCTTCTCCTCGACCGGTAGAATTCTGATTTCACTCTCTTTATTTTTGGAACCTTCGTGAAGTTCGATCTTTATTTTAAAATTTTTCCCACCGATTTTAGATAGAACCTGCTGCAGGGTGGAAAAATAATGGTCCCGGATCCATTCCCCGAAAAATTTATTGGGGACGCCAATCACTATCTGTTCTTCATTGATAGAGATACAGCGAATCGGTTTTATCCAGATATTAAATATTTGGTGGGGTAAATCATTTTCAAGTTTATTTAATGTATCGCGCCAAAGATTCTGCATAGAATAACTTCCAATAAAACTTAAAATATCCACAACTTCTTAAACAGCTGTGGATATTGTAACCAATTAAAAAAATGAAAAAAACTTGAGGTGGGGAGTGGTCAGACTAACAAAACTCTATAGAAACTGGCAAGGTTATTTTTTTTCTTGACGTTATTCTGGCGAGTGACTATAACTTACCATTCAAATTTAACATCACCCATTTTACCGTAGTGAGGAGTAGTTGCATCATGTCAAAAAGAACTTATCAACCCAGCAAAATCCGGAGAAAACGCACCCACGGTTTTCGTGCTCGCATGGCAACAAAAGGTGGTCAGCTTGTTATCAAGCGTCGTCGCAGCAGAGGACGTAAAGCACTCGTCGTGACGATTCCGACCAAGTAATCACTATGCAAACAGAACAGCCCTTGGATTTCAGCTTTTCCAGGGACTGCCGTATACGCAAGCATCATATTTATCAATTGCTTTTTCGTAAGGGGCGGCGCATTGCGCTGCCCCATTTTGTCATTTATTATATGGTCCGTGACAATGGTCCGGCACGCCTGGGGACAACGGTCAGTCGCAAAGTCGGCAATGCGGTTGTCCGTAATCACTGCAAGCGTCAATTGAAAGAATTTTTCCGGTCTATTCGCCACGTTGTTCTTCCTTCGGTTGATCTCTCTATCCTTGCACGTCCCGGCGCTGCTCAATTGACTTCACAACAAGTTCGTCAAGAACTCCTTGAGGGTCTGCGAAACGCCGCTTTGGTAAAATTGTCATGATTCAAAAACTGATTTTATCCCTGATAATTTTTTACCAGCGTTTTGTCTCCCCCCTGACAGCTCCTGCCTGCCGTTTTTATCCAAGCTGTTCTGAATACGCATTACAAGCGATTAAACGCTATGGCCCATGGCGTGGTCTCTGGCTCTCTTTACGTCGTATTTTAAAATGTCACCCTTTTCATCCGGGTGGTTATGATCCGGTATAACCTGAGGTTAATAGAAAGGATCAATGAAGCAGATGGAAAATAAAAATACGCTCGTAGCTTTGTCTTTAATGATGTTGCTCTGGATTGGATATACCTTCCTCTTCCCGGCGCCACAGATTATAGCGACCTCGCCGGAAAGTTCTCCTGCAGCGAATACAAGCATTACCCCTTCGACTGAAACAGCGCAGAACTCTCTGCAGCTGACCTCGCCATCAGCGATAGAAGCGCCGGCAGCGCAGCTTAAAGATATTGTGGTTGAAACCGACCTTTATCGGGCGGTGTTCACGACGCGCGGTGCACGTTTAAAAGAATTTTACCTGAAAAATTATCGCGCTAAAGCCGATGAATCTTCCTCTGAAGTGAACCTGGTCAGCTCTGCCGCTCAAGGTGGAACCTTTGCCTTGACCGGCGAAGGGGACTTTTCTGTCGCTGATCATGTCATCTATTCCGTTGATAAAGCCGAGACCTTTTTGCGGCTCAGCGGCAATGAAGAGCAGAGTCTCAGTTTTTCGTTTCTTCTCCCTTCCGGTGTCACGCTGTTGAAAACCTATAAATTTAACGGCCAGAGTTATTCTGTTGCTGTTGATCTGCAGGTGCAAAATTCTTCCCCTTCAGCCAGACAGGGGACTCTTTCTCTGGCACTGCTCGAAGATACCGATCAAACGTTGACCGGCGATATTGTTGATGATACCTCGGCCGCTGCGTCTCTGGTCGGCAGTAAACTTCAGGTTGATACCCTCTCTGATCTGGCGGATGAAAACAAGAACTACAAAGATGAAGTCCTCTGGAGTGGCTATAAAAATAAGTATTTTATTAAATCGCTCGGGGCGGCGGATCAACAAAAGCTTGAGGTCGCTATCCATAAAAAGGGGGCGATGGTTGAAACTCGTTTTAAATCACCTTTATTATTGATCCCTGCTGGAGAACTTGTCTCTCTTAACTATTTCAGCTATCTGGGACCCCTCGATTATCAAATTCTTAAAGATACCGGATACAACCTCGTCAGCGCCGTCGATCTCGGTTTCTTTGAGATTTTAGCAAAGCCGCTCTTTTACGTGCTGAAGTTCTTTTACAATTACGTTGGTAATTATGGCTGGGCGATCATTCTTCTCACCGTGCTGATCAAGATCATCTTCTGGCCATTAACCGATAAAAGTTACAAATCGATGAAGGCGATGCAGACGCTGCAGCCGGAGATGACGAAACTCAGGGAAAAGCACAAGAATGACCGTGACACCCTCAATAAAGAGATCATGACCCTCTACAAAGAGCATCGGGTCAATCCCCTCGGCGGTTGTTTGCCAATGGTCGTGCAGATTCCGGTCTTCTTTGCGCTGTATCAAGTGCTGATGAATATGATCGAACTGCGTCACGCGCCCTTTATCTTCTGGCTGACCGATCTTTCGGTTAAAGATCCCTATTATATTACTCCGCTGATTATGGGGGCGACGATGTTCATTCAGCAGAAGTTGACGCCGTCACAACTTGACCCCATCCAGCAAAAGATTTTTTTGATCATGCCAGTGGTCTTTACCTTCCTCTTTCTGAACTTCCCTTCCGGATTGGTCGTTTACTGGCTGGTCAATAACGTTTTAACCATTGCCCAGCAACTCTCCGTTAACCGGAAGAAAATCTGAGTCAATTTTACCGAGAACTCCGAGCCCTTCCGTTTCAACCGGAAGGGCTCTTTTTGTAGATTGAGATGATACATGGACATCAACAAAACGATCGTTGCTATCGCCACCGGCCCTGGCGAATATGGTGTTGCTATTTTACGAGTCAGCGGCCCTTTGACCCTGATCACGCTCAACGCCTTTGTGCAACGCAGTCATAAAAAGGAGGACTGGCAGGCAAGAACCCTTTATCACGGACATTTTCACGATGCCACGGGTGAAGTTGTCGATGAAATCATGGCGGTCTATTTCCCTGGCCCGCACTCCTTTACCGGTGAAGACTGCGGAGAAATTCATTGTCACGGCGGGCGGATCATTCAGCGTCGCATCCTTGATGTCCTGATCCAGGGCGGCCTGCATCTTGCCCCCCCTGGTGAATTCACGCGCCGCGCCTTTTTAAATGGCAGGATCGATCTGAGTCAGGCCGAAGCGGTCGTCGATTTAATTCATGCCCGCAGCGAAAGCTCGCGGCGTCTGGCGGTGGCGCAACTCGACGGCGGCATCTTTCGATTAGTCACGGCGCTGCGTCATCAGGTTGCGGAGACTCTGGCTTTGATTGAAGCTTATGTCGATTTTCCGGAAGATGAGATTGACCCGGCGCAGGAAGGACAAATCGCCGCGACTGCGACCTTTTTGCAGCAGGAATTCACCCGCCTGATTAGCAGTTATGAGCAGGGACGAATCGTTCGCGACGGTGCTTCTCTCCTTATTCTCGGTCGTCCGAATGTCGGCAAGAGTTCTTTGATGAACCTCCTTGTCGGCGAAGAACGCTCGATTGTTTCAGCTTTACCGGGGACAACCCGTGACACCATCGAGGAATCAATTGTCCTGTCCGGGCTTCCTTTCCGCATTATTGATTCCGCCGGCATTCGCGACAGTGATGATCTTGTCGAAACACTCGGCGTACAACGCGCCTTTGCCAAGCTTGCTCAGGCTGATCTTGTCCTGCTGGTTTATGACGCTTCTGTCGGCTTCACGCCTGCTGATGAGGAGATTCTGCGGCGCTGTACGCAGAATCCGCTCCTTCTGATCGCCAATAAAATTGATCTGCCTTGTCCGTCAAATCCTCCACTGTCGGGCTTGCCGCAGTTGTCCATCTCTTGTCGCGACCATGCCGGAATTGATCTGCTGCCTGATAAAATTCAGGAAATTCTCGCCCCGGATCTGGCTACAGAGATGGCGGAAGGGGCGTTAATTTGTGATCTCCGCCACAAAGAGGCGCTGCTGCAGGCGCGGGAAGCGCTTGTCTCTTTTGAACGATTGATGCAAAATGGGTCTCCTCTTGAGCTCGCTGCCTGTGAATTGCGTGCAGTCCTGACCGCCCTGGGAGAGATTACCGGAGAAACGACGAATGATGATATTCTTGATCGGATTTTCAGCCGTTTCTGTATCGGCAAATAGTTTGTTTCACGTGAAACATTCACGCTAACCAGCTGTAAGTAAAATAATTATCGTACTTATCAGGAAAAAACTGTGATCCTTTACGACCAACATTATGACGTGATTGTTGTTGGCGCCGGCCATGCCGGTTGCGAAGCCGCCCTGGCCGCGGCACGCATGGGGCAGAAGACCCTGATGTTGTCAATTAATCTCGATGCGATTGCCTTGATGTCCTGTAATCCGTCGATTGGCGGACAGGCCAAGGGGCATCTTGTCCGGGAGATTGACGCCCTTGGCGGCGAGATGGCCAAGAATATTGACGCGACCGGTATCCAGTTCCGTATTCTGAATATGCGTAAAGGGCCGGCAGTCCGCGCTTCGCGGGCGCAAGCTGACAAACAACTTTACCGCTTGCGGATGAAGAAGGTTCTGGAACAGACCGACAATCTCCATCTGAAACAGATGGAAGTTGTGGCTCTTCACTGTGAAGAGGGGGCGGTCCGTGGCGTCGATACCAAGACCGGAGTCCGTTTCAGCGCGACGACGGTCATTCTCACCACCGGGACATTTATGCGCGGGCTGATCCATATCGGCTTGACGCATTATCCGGGCGGTCGGGCCGGCGATCTCCCTTCTATCGGCCTCTCGGATTCGCTGCGTGAACTCGGTTTCAATGTCGGCCGCCTCAAGACCGGGACACCGGCGCGTCTTGATGGGCGGACCATCGATTTCTCGCGCCTCGAGGCGCAGCCTGGCGATGTAGTCCCTCAGCCCTTCTCCTTCTCGACAGCAAGGATTGAGCAGGCTCAGGTCCCTTGTTACATTGCTTACACCAATCCGCGTAGCCATGAAATCATTCGTAAAGGGCTTGATCGCTCCCCGCTTTATTCCGGGATTATCGAAGGGGTGGGGCCGCGTTACTGTCCGTCGATTGAGGACAAGGTGGTGCGCTTCCCGGAAAAGGAACGGCACCAGACCTTTATTGAGCCGGAAGGGCGTGAGACCGTCGAATACTATCCGTCCGGGATGTCGACCTCGCTCCCTATCGATGTGCAGTGGGCTTTTTATCGCTCCCTCCATGGTCTGGAACGGGTGGAAATCATGCGTCCGGCTTATGCCATCGAATATGATTTTGTCGATCCGATTCAGATCAAGCCCTCCCTGGAGACCAAGCTCATCCGCAATCTTTATCATGCCGGGCAGATCAACGGCACCTCCGGTTACGAAGAGGCGGCGGCGCAGGGGTTGATAGCCGGCATCAATGCGGCATTGCGGGTGCAGGGGCGGGAGCCTTTGATCCTGGGACGCGGTGATGCCTATATCGGCGTGATGATCGATGATCTTGTCACCCAGGGGACGCGGGAGCCTTATCGCATGTTTACCTCCCGGGCGGAATATCGCCTTCTGTTGCGCGAAGATAATGCCGATCTCCGCCTCCGGAAGTTTGGTTATGAGGTCGGCTTGATTGCTCCCGAGACCTATCACGATTTTACGGTGAAGCAGGAAGCCATTGCGGCCGGACTCGAAGTCTTGAAGACCAGGCGACTCGTCCCTTCGGGTTATCCTCCCGAACTCCTTGCGGACTACCATTTACAGGGATTGCAAAACGCGCCGACCCTGGAGCAATTTCTGCGTCGGCCGGAAATTACCTGGAACGACCTGATCCGTTTTCTGCCGGAGCTTGCCCTCGGCAGCGCTGCGGTGCATGAACAAATCGAAATCCAGATCAAGTATCAGGGTTATATCGAACGCCAGCTCGAGGATATTCAGCGTTTGGCGCGCATGGAGTCCGTAGCCCTCCCGGTCGATTTTGATTACCGGGCGGTTGCCAGTCTCTCCACCGAGGTGCGCGAAAAGTTGGAAACAGTGCGTCCGGTTAATCTCGGCCAGGCGGCGCGCATTCCCGGGGTCACCCCGGCGGCGATTGCCATCCTTTCGGTCCTTCTCCATAAAAGGTGAAAACGCCCTCTTTTTCGGGGTAGGCTTACCCCTTGGCTGCCCCGGAAAAGGCGCTCAGAATCGAAATTTGGAAGCCTTTATTTTTGCCCTTAAATATCAAGTAGTTACCGAACAAAAAATGCGGACGCGATGATGACCCTACAAGCGGCTCTGGCCGAGCTGGCAATTGTGATCGACAGCACCAAGGAAGAGCGTTTGCTGTTCTTTCTTGATGAACTGTTGCGCTGGAATCAAAGTATCAACCTGACCGCCATCACCAACCGGGATGAAGCGCTGGTCAAACATCTGGTCGATTCCTTGACCCTGCTGCCTTATTTGCGCGGCGATGAAACTCTGCTCGATATGGGGTCGGGCGGAGGGCTTCCCGGATTACCGCTGAAGATCGTCATGCCGGAGCTCAGCCTCACCAGTGTCGATGCCGTAGCCAAAAAAATCTCCTTTCAAAAGCATGTGATCCGTACTTTTGCTTTAAGCGGGGCAATTGCCCGGCATGGCCGCCTCGAAGAATTGGGGCAAGAGCCTGCTCTGGCCGGTCATTTCGACCTGGTGGTGGCGCGGGCTTTTGCTTCTCTTCCTGATTGTGTGCGCTTTGCCCGTCCTTTTCTGCGAAGCGGCGGAAGGTTGATCGCCATGAAAGGGCCGGAAGGGGAGAAGGAAGTGATGGCAGCGGAAAAAATTTTCACGAGCGCAGGGTTTTCTTTACATAGGATCGATCAGCTTGTTCTGCCCGAGGGAAATGGTCTGCGGACCTTGATCATCCTTGATCTTTTGTGAGACAAGCGCTTTTTTCTTAACGGTGAAGAGGGTTTATGTTAACGTACAGCCCTCCTTATGTAATTACTGACAGAGGCAAATATGGCCAAGACTATTGTCGTTGCAAACCAGAAGGGGGGCGTCGGTAAGACCACCACCGCCGTAAACCTTGCTGCCTCTCTGGCTGTTGCCGAGAAGAAGACCCTGCTGGTCGATATGGACCCGCAAGCCAATGCCTGCAGTGGTCTGGGGATCGAGAAGGGGGCACAGATTCGCACCGTCTACCACGCCCTGATTGGCGAAGCGACGGCGCGGGAGATTGTGGTCCGCACCAGCCTGGAGCTTCTCGATGTCCTCCCTGCCAATACCGATCTGGTCGGCGCGGAAATTGAGCTGGTCACCGCTTTGGCGCGCGAACAGAAACTCAAGAACGCTCTCGCTGAGATCAAGAATGATTATGAGTACATCATCATCGATTGCCCGCCCTCGCTGGGGCTGTTGACGGTCAATGCTCTGACCGCGGCAGACGCGGTCCTGATCCCGCTGCAGTGTGAATTTTACGCCATGGAAGGGATGAGTCAGCTGATGACGACGATTCAGTTGATACAGCGTGAAATTAACCCCCGGCTTGAGCTTCTCGGTATTCTGCTGACCATGTATGATTCGCGTAACAACCTTTCGCGACAGGTGAGCGAAGAAGTGCGTAAACACTTTACAACTCAGGTCTTTGAGACGGTTGTTCCCCGTAATGTCCGTCTCTCCGAAGCGCCGAGTCACGGCCTGCCGGTGCTCCTTTACGATATCGCTTCGCGGGGGGCGGCGGCTTACCTTGAACTGGCTAAAGAGATCATTAAAGGTGAAAAGAGATGATAAAAAAGACCGGGCTCGGCAAAGGGATGGGGGCATTGCTGCACACCACCATCCAGGAGGATGGGCGTAAATATTTCTCCTGTCCGATCGAAGAGATCAAACCGAACCATAAACAGCCGCGCAAGACCTTCCCCGATGCCAAGCTTGAGGAACTCGCCGCCTCGATTCGCGAAAAAGGGATCATTCAACCCCTGGTCGTGCGCCGCGTCGATGACCACTATCAGATTATTGCCGGTGAACGCCGCTGGCGGGCCTCGCAGAAAGCCGGACTCCGGGAAGTTCCGGTCGTCATCAAAGATGTCAGTGAAGATTTTGCTCTGGAGATGGCGCTGATCGAGAATATTCAGCGGGAGGATCTCAATCCGATTGAGGAGGCCGACGCTTATCGCAATCTCATTGAAACCTTTGATCTTTCCCAGGAAGAAGTGGCCAAGCGGGTCGGTAAAGAGCGCTCCACCGTTGCCAACGCCCTGCGTTTACTTCGTCTTCCCGCAGTTGTCCGCAATCTGGTTATCGAGGCGAAGCTCTCGATGGGGCAGGCGCGGGCTCTTCTCTCCCTGGAAGATGCGAGTCAGATAACCGCTGCTGCCCATGATGTGCTGAAGAAGAACATGACCGTGCGCGAAACCGAAACACTGGTCAAACGTTTGAAGAACGGCATCGCCCCCCCGCTGCGCAGTCAGCAGGCAGACAAAAAAGATCCCGATCTTCTCCATCTGGCGAGCGAACTGAAACGTGCGCTTGGTACTCAGGTCAAGATCCTGCCGAAGGGTCGGGGTGGAAAGATTGAGATCGCTTATTACTCGGCAACGGATCTCGAGCGTTTGCTGGAGCTTCTCAGAATCAGCTCTTGATTCTTTTGGCTATCGTTTCTTAAGGAGTAAATCATGTTCGGTCGCAAAGACAATAATGCAAAACAGCGGAGCAGTGCCCTTGAAAAGGGTGAGATCAAGGCTTTCCTCGGTCCCGGCAGTCACTTTGAAGGGAAGATGGCCTTCGATGAAATTGTCCGGCTCGATGGCGCTTTTCGCGGTGAGATCACTTCGCGTGACACCTTGATCGTCGGCGAGACCGCCGATATTCAGGCGCAAGTGATTGTCGGGACGCTGATTATCAGCGGCAAACTCCGGGGGAGCATCAAGGCCGTTTCCCGTGTCGAAATGCGTGCCCCCGCCCGGATTGACGGCGATGTCGAAACTCCCAGCCTCATTATCGAAGAGGGCGTTATCTGGAACGGCCAACTCGTCATGAAGCCAGCAGAAAAAGTACAAAACGATGAAACCGTCCAGGCGTCACGATAAACCGAAATAGCCCCCTTCACCAACCCTCTCCGGTTGCGGGGGCCCCTTCTTTGCCTTTAATGGAATCCCTCTTGCCAAGTCGCTTGTAACTGTAGATTATAGAATAAGTACAACCATAATTTTTATCATCACTGCAAGGAGGCGACAATGTATTCCATGGATAATGTCGGCAGAAATACCATTGCAATGGTTCTGGCCGGAGGAAAAGGGGAGCGGCTCAGTCCGCTGACCAACCGGCGCGCCAAACCGAGTGTCGCCTTTGGTGGTAAATACAAAATTATCGACTTCGTCCTTTCCAATCTCTTTAACTCCGGGCTGAAAAAAGTCTATATCCTGACCCAGTATCGCGCTTATTCTTTGAATAAGCATATTCGTGAGTCGTGGGGGAAGTGGACCGGTCTCGGTGAGTTCTACGTTGCCATCTCGCCGGAGACGAGCAGTGAAAGTGAAGAATGGTTCCGGGGGACGGCAGATGCCATCCTCCAGTATCTGCGCTTTGTTGAATCCTCCGACGCCGATTATGTGGCGATTTTCGGCGGCGATCACATTTACAAGATGGATATCGCGCAAATGATCCATTTTCACCGGATGAATCGGGCGGATTTGACTATCGCTGCCCTGGAAGTCCCGATGGAGGATGCGGATCGTTTCGGCATTTTGTCGGTTAATGACGATGCCAGGGTCGAGGCTTTTAACGAAAAACCGGCGAATCCCGAGCCGATTCCCGGCCGGGAGACCTGCTTTGCCTCGATGGGGAATTATATTTTTTCGACCAAAAAGCTGATAGAAGTCCTGCTCGAAGGCAAGAAAAAGTATGAAGATCTCGACTTCGGCAAACATGTCATTCCGATGATGCTGGCGGCGGGCGATCGCATCTATACCTATAATCTCAACGATAATGTCATTCCCGGGATGAAGGCGGAAGAGCGCGGTTACTGGAAGGATGTCGGCACCATCGAGTCTTATTACGAAGCGAATATGGATCTGATCAATGTCTCGCCGCAGCTGAATCTATACAACTACAAATGGCCGATTCTCACCAATCAGGGGAATTATCCGCCGGCCAAGACGGTCTTTGATGAAGAAGAGCGGCGCGGCGTCAATATCGATTCTTATGTCTGTGCCGGCTGTATTACCAGCGGCAGCACGGTGCGGCGCTCTATCCTCGGGCCTCTCTGCAAGGTCAACAGTTACAGCCTGGTGGAAGATTCGATCCTCTTTGAAAATGTCACGATCGGCCGGCATGTCCGGATCAAGAAGGCGATTATCGATAAAGGGGTGACGATTCCCGACAACAGCGAAATCGGTTATGACCTGGAAGCGGACAAACGCCGCGGTTATACGGTGACCGAGTCCGGAATCGTTGTGGTGCCGCGCCGCGACCGCTGATGTTTTTCCTCCCCCATTGAACGGCTACAGAAAAGAGCCCATCAGTTCATGGAATTTCAAGCCCTCAAAGATCTCGAGATCCTCTTTGGCCTGGCCTTGGTCACGGTGGTCCTTTTTCGCAAACTGATGATCCCGTCGATTATCGGTTTTCTCGTCACCGGGATACTGGCTGGCCCCTACGCCCTGCGCCTGATTGACTCGACTCATGCTGTCGAACAGATGGCGGAAATCGGGGTCGTTCTCCTCCTTTTTACCATCGGCATCGAGTTCTCGCTGACCGAGTTGATGCGCATTCGTCATCTGGTCTTTTGGGGCGGGGGGGCGCAGGTCCTTCTCACCATTATTCTTGTCGCCGCCGGCGGCATGCTCCTTTCTCTCCCCTTCAATCAAGCCCTCTTTTTCGGCTTTTTGCTTGCTCTTTCGAGTACCGCCATCCTGATGAAATTATTGATGGATGCCGGAGAGATCGATTCACCGCATGGCAAATCAGCGCTGGGTATCCTGATTTTTCAGGATCTCTGTGTGGTGCCGTTGATGCTGCTGGTCCCCTTTCTCGCCGGCCAGGGCGGCGGGGCGAGTGACCTCCTGCTGATGCTGCTGCGCGCCGGCGGGGTGGTGCTGGTTGCGCATTTCGGGGCGCGTTATGCGGTCCCCTGGATCTTCAATCAGGTGGTCAAGGCGCGCAGCCGCGAACTCTTTATCCTCACCGTCATCTTTGTCGGTTTCGGGACCGCCTGGCTCACCTCCCTGGCCGGGCTTTCGCTGGCCCTCGGCGCTTTTATCGCCGGTCTGGCGATTTCGGAATCAGAATACAGTCATCAAGCGCTGGGGGATATCATCCCTTTTCGCGATGCCTTCATGAGCCTTTTCTTTATCTCGGTCGGCATGCTCCTTGATCTGCGGATCTTCATTGAAAAACCGGTGCTGATCATCGTCCTGATTCTGGCGATCATCCTGATCAAGGGGGTGGTCGCCAGCGGCGCCATCCTCCTCCTCGGCATTCCTGCCCGGATTGCCATCGTCGCCGGTTTGTCCCTGGCCCAGGTTGGTGAGTTCTCCTTCGTCCTGTCCCAGGCCGGGGTGAAGAGCGGCCTCCTCCCGGATGATCTTTACCAGATTTTTCTCGCCGCCTCGGTGGCGACTATGGCTTTAACCCCGGTCGCGCTCAAATACGGCCCGGAAGTAGCGCTGCAGATCTGCCGCTTCCTGCCCCGCAACCTGGTGCGGGGGAAGGGGGGGCTGATGCAGGGCGGCCATAAAATTCGCCTGTCGGACCATGTCGTCATCGTCGGTTTCGGCCTCAATGGCAAGAATCTCGCCAAGGTGCTGAAGGCTTACAGTATCCCTTATGCGGTGATCGAAGCCAACCCCTACACCATTGCCACCGAACGCAAGCGCGGCTCACATATCGTCTTTGGTGATGCGACCAGTCCCGAGGTTCTGGGGCATGTGCAGATCGCCAAAGCCCGGATCCTGGTGATTGCCATCTCTGATGCTGCCGCCAGTCGCCGCGTTGCCGCCCTGGCGCGCAAGCTTCATCCCGGCCTGCATATCGTCGTTCGTACCCGTTATCTGGCAGAGATGGAGCCGTTGTACGAGATCGGTGCCAACGATGTCATTCCGGAAGAATTTGAAACCTCCATCGAGATCTTTACTCGGGTGTTGAAGCGCTATCTGATTCCGCACAGCCAGATTGAGGAGTGTGTGACGACAGTGCGCCAGGATTCCTATGAGATGTTCCGCACGTTGAGCAAAAGTAATAGTCCGGCAGCGGAGATCAGCGGCTTTTTGAGCGGTGCGGAGATCGGCACCTTCACCGTTGCTGCGGGGTCGATTCTGGCAGGGGAGAGTCTTGGCGCCGGCACGCTGCGCAACCGCTCCGGAGCAACCTTGCTGGCGATCCGCCGTGGTGCGGAAGTGATTCCCAACCCTGATCCGGTCTGGGAAATGCGCGAAGAGGATGTGGTGCTGCTGATCGGGACGCCGCCGCAACTGAAAATGGCCGGGAAGCTCTTTCTGCCGACCTCAAGCTGAACCGCAAAAAGTAAGGCCGGTCCCTTGTCAGGGAACCGGCCTTACTTTTTAAAGGAGATGGAGCGGCGAATCAGGCGCCCTTGAGAACCCGGGCGGCATCTTTGGCGTGATAGGTGATAATCAGGTCGGCGCCGGCCCTTTTCATGCCGAGCAGGGTTTCCAGCATCACCCGCTCTTCATCGATCCACCCCCGAGCAGCGGCGGCCTTGATCATCGCATATTCACCGGAGACGTTATAAGCGACCAGCGGCAGATCAAAGCGCTCCTTGATGTCGCGGAGAATATCGAGGTAGGCGAGGGCGGGTTTGACCATGAGAAAGTCGGCGCACTCGGCAACATCAAGAGCGGCTTCGCGGAAAGCTTCGCGGCGGTTGGCCGGATCCATCTGGTAAGAGCGGCGGTCACCGAACTGGGGAGTCGATTCAGCGGCGTCGCGAAAGGGGCCGTAATAGGCGCTGGCGTATTTAACGGCGTAGCTCATGATCGGGATCTGCGAAAAACCGTTGCTGTCGAGAATGGCGCGAATCGCGGCGACCCGGCCATCCATCATATCGGAAGGGGCAACGATGTCGGCGCCGGCCTGAGCATGGGACAGGGCTTCTCTGGCAAGGAGATCGAGGGTGCTGTCATTGTCGACATCGCCATCGATGATGACACCGCAGTGGCCGTGGTCGGTATATTCGCAGAGGCAGACGTCGGTAATCACCAGTAGCTTCGGGACCGCTTTCTTGATGGCCCGGATCGTTTCCTGGATAATGCCGTGGGCACTGTAGGCGTCGGAACCGACGGCATCCTTGACCTTGGGGATGCCGAAGAGGATGACCGCGGGAATTCCCAGCGCATAAACCTCCTGCGCTTCGGCAACGATATGCTCGATCGACTGCTGATAGATGCCGGGCATCGAGATGATCTCTTTCTTGATCCCGGTGCCATAGGCGGAGAACATCGGATAGATGAGATCTTCAGGACGCAAAAAAGTTTCCCGCACCATGCGGCGCAGCGTGTCATTGCGCCGCAGACGGCGGGCACGGTATTCGGGGAAGTACATTTCAGCCTCCTGGCAAGTTAAAGTATGGCGCCGGGGGATTTTAACCGCAACGGCGCGTTAAGGCAAAAAAAATCGCCGCGAGAAAGGTTGGGATGATGGCAGGCAGGGATGTTGTGACGCAAGTAGCGCGGGGTTGGATTCCATTCCTCCTTCTTTTTCTGATCGTGCTGTGCCCGGCGAAGGTCATGGCAGCGGAACCGGCAGCGGAGAAGATCGTCTGTCTCCTTATTCACGGTTTTGCCGGTTCAACCGTCGAGATGGAGCCGTTGGCGCTGGCTCTGGAGGCTGAGGGCTTCGACGTCGTCCGCCTCACCCTCCCTGGTCACGCCACCAGCATCGACGATTTTTCCCGCACCTTCTTTCCGGATTGGCTGGCGGCTGCCGAACGTGCCTGCCAAGAGGAGCTCGGCCGCGGCCGGCGGGTCGTTGTCATCGGGCATTCAATGGGGGGGAGCCTTGCTCTTCATCTCGCTCAGCGTTACGATCTGGCCGGTGTGGTGACCCTGGCGGCACCGCTCTATCTTTATCGCTTCCTGCCGCCGGAAGCGGCTGACTGGCGCCTGCCGCTGATCGGCCTGCTCAAGCATTTTCGGCCCCACTGGCCGAAAGCTCCGGAAGATCCTATTGCCCGGCAGATTGCGCCCTGGGGCGGTTACAGCGGTGTTCGCCTCCTGCCGCAACTGCACAGTATGATTCAAGGGATCGAGGCGATTGCACAACAGCTCGAAACGATTACTGAGCCCCTGTTGATTCTGCACGCCATTAATGATGAAGTCGTCCCGACGAGCAACGCCTTGATGATCGCCAGCGGCGTGCGTTCGAAAGAGGTGAAAGTCGAGCTCTTTACCCTGCCGGAAACCCCAGCCGGGCGGCATCTGATTCCATCGCACCGCGACAGCCGTGCGCTGGTAGCGGCACGGATCCACGCTTTTCTCATGCGGATCGAAAGGGCGGGGGACAGTACTATTGGGTCGATATAAGCATTGAAAGTCGGGAGCTCCGGTTTCCCCCGACCCTTCAATCTATTACTTTTTTTATCCTCTTTATTTTGTCAAAAATCTGTGTATAATTAATGCCAAAGCAGCAAGGATGGACCTTAAACTAAAGAAAATAACATCAACAAGGAGAGTATTATGACTAAAGAGGTGATTGCGGCAATTCACAACGCCATGAAGGTGGAAAAGAATGCGATGAACTTTTATCTGGCTTGTGCCGGTCAGAGCCAGGATGAGAAGTGCAAAAACTTTTTCAATCTCCTTGCCCGCGAGGAGAAGGAGCATGCCCATAGCTTCTTTGCAATCGATCCCGAGGGGGGCGACGAAAATAATTTTACGACTTTTATCGCCACGAGCGATGACGTCGAAGGCCCCTTTGCCAATGTCGGCAAACTGGTTGCCGATTTTACCGAGCGCAAAGCGATGCTGCTGGCGCTGGACAAAGAGAAAGCTTTGGCCGAGCAGTTGCGGGCCATGGCGGCGAAGATTGCTGATCCTGAGGTGAAGAAAGTTTACGAGTGGAATGCCCGCTCCACCGATCATCATTTCCAGTTGATCGAAGAGGAGTATTCCCGCTTGATGGGGATGGTTCACGCCACGGATGTCGATACCTATGTCCGTGAATAGTTGATCGCTACGCCGCCCTTCTTTGGCAAAGAGAAGGGCGGCTTACTTTGCCGCGGCAAGGCCCTGGGAGATCGCGGTCCGGGCCAGTTGATCACAGCGTTCATTCTCGGCATGGCCGTCATGCCCCCGCACCCAGACCCATTCGATCTGGTGGCGTTGCGCCTGCTGATCAAGTTCTTCCCATAGGTCGCGATTGACGACCTCTTCCTTTTTACTGTTTTTCCAGCCCTTCTTCTTCCAGCTGAATATCCAGGTCGTCATCCCTTTGCAGAGATATTGCGAATCACTCGTTACCCGTACCCGGCAAGGGCGTTTAAGGGCTTTCAAACCGGCGAGGGCGGCAGAGAGTTCCATGCGGTTGTTAGTGGTCATGGCGGCAAAGCCGGCCAGTTCCTTTTCGTGATCACCGCAGCGCAGGATCGTCCCCCAACCGCCCGGTCCGGGATTGCCGGAACAGGCGCCGTCACTGAAAATGTCGATAAGCCCAGGAAGTGGTGCGGACATAAAGAGGTTATCCCTTGGCACGGGCTTTGAGTTTCGGTTTGCCATCTTCGCAAAGGACGATGAATTCGAAATCGCGACCGGCAAAGCGACTGGTGAGTTGGGCGCGCTGTTCGGCCAGCAGGGTGGCAATTTTCTGGCAATCCGGTGCTTTGCCGCTGATTGCGGCAATCGCGGCGCTGATCCGTTCCGCTTCGCTTTGGGTCGAAGCGGTGTCTTCTTGCCGGGAAGGGACGGAAGCGGCGCTGTCGCCCCGGAGTCGCTGCAGTTTGCGGACAAACTTCCCCTCTTCGATCTGGCGCATCAGTCGCTCCCAGTTGCCGCAATAGCTGTGAAAGCGGGTCGCCAGCATCTGGTAACGATAGCGGAGATCGGTCTGGGGGATATAACGGTTTGAAAAGCGCCGCAACTCAAGGCCGAGGTCGTCACGCATTTTTTCCGGCGGACGGCGTTCGATCCCGGCGAAATACTTTTCGTAATTTTGATCGATCAGCCGGATCGTCGCTTCTATCCGGTTTAATTCCTGCTCGATGGTATCGCGTTTAATCATGAACGCTCCTCTTTAGAGCAAAAAACTATACTTGTTTTCCGGTGGAAATGAAAATTTTTTTTCGGGCGAAGGAGGGGATCAATGCGGCTTGCGAGCACAAGTTCATTGACGCTGGCACTCTTTTTATCGATAATACCCGATCTTGGTTTGCCAGCTAAAAAATCTGGTTTTAAGGGGAACGTATGAAGTCACTGGCAACGGTCATTCTTGCTGCCGGCAAGGGGACGCGGATGAAATCGGCACAGCCGAAAGTCCTCCACCCCCTGTGCGGCCAACCATTGATCCACTATCCGGTTCGCCTCGCCCGACAACTCGGCTCGACAACGACGGTTCTCGTTGTCGGCCACGGTGCCGAAACGGTGGAGTCGGCTCTGGCGGCAGAAAATGTCGTCTTTGCCCTGCAGGCCGAACAACTCGGCACCGGCCACGCGCTCCTCTGCGCCCAGCCGGCCCTGGCCGACTTCAGTGGCACAATCCTCCTTCTCTGCGGCGATGTGCCGCTGCTGCGGGCGGCAACGATTGCGCAGCTCCTCGATTATCACCATGCCCAGGGGGCGAGTGTCACCGTCCTTACTGCGACCCTGGAGAATCCTTATGGTTACGGCCGGGTGGTGCGCGATGGTGACGAGGTCGTCGCCATTGTCGAAGAGAAGGACGCCACCCCGGAACTCCGTACCATTCGCGAGATCAATACCGGCATCTACTGCTTTGCAGCTCCCTTTGTCTTTACCGCTCTGAGCCAGGTTGGCTGCAACAACGCTCAGGGCGAATATTACCTCACCGATGTCCTGGCGCTGGCCCGGAGCGCCGGCAGGAAGGTCTGTGCCCTGGCGGCGGCGGAAGGGGAGGAAGCGATGGGGATCAACGACCGCGTCCAGCTCGCCGACGCCGACGCCTTGCTGCGGCTGCGCATTAATCGCCAACATCAGCGCGCCGGGGTGACGATCATCGATCCGCTTGCCACTTACATTGAACCCAGCGTCGAGATTGGCGCCGATACCATTATTCATCCCGGTGCCCACCTGCGCGGAGCGACAAAAGTGGCCGGTAATTGCATCGTTGAACCGGGGGCGATGATCACCGATTCTTCTCTCGGCGAAGGGGTTCACATCAAAGCGGGATCGATCGTCGAAGCTTCCGAGATCGGCCCGGGTTGTGCCATCGGTCCAATGGCGCACCTCCGGACCGGGACGATCCTCCTTGGTGACAACAAGATCGGCAACTTTGTCGAGACCAAAAAGGCGCGCTTTGGCAGAAAGAGTCAAGCGAGCCACCTTACCTATATCGGCGATGCCGAGGTCGGCGAGCGGGTGAACTTCGGCTGCGGCACCATCACCTGCAACTATGACGGGGTCAACAAATACCGAACGACGATCGGCGACGATGTCTTTGTCGGCAGCGATACCCAGTTCATTGCCCCGGTGACGATCGGCAGCGGCAGCCTCATCGCCGCCGGCTCGACGATCACCAAGGATGTCCCCGCCGATGCCCTCGCCTTGTCGCGCTGCGATCAGAAGGTGATCGAGGGTTGGGCGGCGAAGAAGCGAGCAAAGCAGAAAAAACAGTGACGCGTAACGCGTCACGCGTGACAACATCTACGTTGTTACCCGTCACGCGTCACCAGTCACCCGTCACGTTTCTCTAAAGGATTCTATATGTGCGGAATTGTCGGATATATCGGCCAGCAGAATGCCACCCCCATCATTATCGACGGCTTGCGTCGTCTCGAATACCGCGGCTACGACTCGGCAGGGATTGCCACCCTCGTCAACGGCGGCAAGATTGCAATCCGCCGCGCCGAAGGGAAGTTGATCAATCTTGAAACGGTTCTTCAAACGGCTCCGGCCAACGGCAATCGCGGTATCGGTCATACCCGCTGGGCAACGCACGGCCGCCCCTCCGAGACTAATGCTCACCCCCATAATGCCGGCGGCATCGTCGTCGTCCACAACGGCATCATCGAAAATTATCTGCAACTTAAGGGGATGCTGCAAGGACTCGGGCATGTTTTCCGCTCCGAGACCGATACCGAGGTTATCGCCCACCTCATCGAGGAGCGCTATAAGGCGTCCGGTGCTTTTGAGGTGGCAGTGCGGGCGGCCTTTACCGAACTGCGCGGCGCCTTTTCCGTTGCCATCCTTTGTGAACAGGAACCGGATCTCCTGATTGCCGCCAAGGTCGGCTCCCCCCTGGTCGTCGGCCTTGGCGATGGCGAATACTTTGTCGCTTCCGACATCCCGGCGATTCTGTCCCATACCCGCCAGATGATCTTTCTTGAAGATGGCGAGATGGTCGTCTTCAGCGAGGCAGGGATGAAGATGAGCCGCCTCGACGGCACCCCGGTCGAACGCGCTGCCAAGACCATTACCTGGAGTCCGGCCATGGCGGAGAAGGGGGGCTATCGCCACTTTATGCTCAAGGAGATTTACGAGCAACCGCGCTCCATCGCCGATACC
>DIKR01000011.1 GCA_002424625.1 Desulfuromonadaceae bacterium UBA5613 | reverse complement strand
ACGACGACGACACTGACGCGCAGCGGCCAACCCGCGAGCCGAGCCAACTCCGGAGCAAGAAGAGCGCTGAAACTCCAGGAAAGAAAAATACCGAGAACAATCCCGGCCAGCGAACAGAGTTGTCGGATCAGCCCCTTCCACAGCCCTTTGATCAGGAAAAGAACAAGGATGAAGAGAATTGCGAGATCAAAACCGTTCATCTCCCTGCCCCCTTTCCTTAACCGGCAAGACGCGCCTTGACCAGTTCGCTGACGAGTCGACCATCGGCACGACCGGAAGTCTTCGGGGTGAGAACTTTCATCACCTTCCCCATATCCTTGGCAGTGGTGGCACCAAGTTCGGCAACAACCTCCTCAATGATCGCCTTGATAGCGGCTTCGTCGAGCTGTTGCGGCAGAAAAGTCAGGATGATCTCCAGCTCCTTCTCTTCTTTTTCCGCCAGCTCCAAACGGCTTCCCTCGCGAAAAGCGATCGCCGACTCCTTGCGCTGCTTGGCCATGGTCGACATGACGCCGATCACCCCTTGATCGTCGAGCTCGCTGATCAATTCGATCTCTTTATTCTTGATCGCCGAGCGGATCATGCGGATGGTGCTGAGGCGCAGGGCATCCTTGGCGCGCATCGCATCTTTCATCTCATCGTTCAGGCGTTCCTTGATCGTCATATTGGTCTCCGTATGATGAATTCAATTTCGTAGGGGCGCAGCATGCTGCGCCCGATCTTCCTGTCGGCAATAACCCCGGGCGCAGCATGCTGCGCCCCTACCGCCCCCGGCTTTCCTTCTCCGCAATCCCTGAAGTGCCGAAACGGCGGCTCAGTTCGTCACGGACCTCCTGCGGTGCGATACCGTAGTGACCGAAAAGGACGAGCATGTGAAAGATGACGTCAGCAGCTTCGCTGACGATCTCCTTCCTTACTCCGCCTTTCCCGGCGACCGCCAGCTCTGTCGCTTCTTCGCCGATCTTGCCGAGGATCTTGTCGAGCCCCTTGGCATAAAGGGAGGCAGTGTAGGACTTTTCAGCCGGCTGCGCCTTACGCTCAAGGATGACGCGGTAAACAGCGTCGATGATGTCGGTTTTTTCAATCATGGCAGACCTCAAACGGGCGAAAAATTTTTCGCCCTACAACCGTACCGCCACGCCGCGCTCGCGCAGATACTCTTTGCACTCGGCGATGGTGTACTCGCGAAAATGGAAAATACTCGCCGCCAATGCGGCGCTGGCGCCGCCGGTGGTGAGCCCCTGATAGATATGTTCGAGATTGCCGACGCCGCCGGAAGCGATAACCGGGATCGCCACCGCATCGCTGACCGCCCGGGTCAGGCCGAGATCGTAACCATCCTTGGTGCCGTCCTTGTCCATGGAGGTCAACAGGATCTCGCCGGAACCGTACTGCTCCATGCGGATCGCCCACTCGATAACATCGATCCCGGTGGCATTACGGCCGCCATGGGTGTAGACCTCCCAGCGTGCCGGCTCAGAACCGGGGACACGGCGGGCATCGATGGCAACAACGGTACATTGCGAGCCGAAGCGTTCGGCGGCCTCGCGGACAAAGTCAGGACGCTGCACCGCGGCAGTATTGATCGAGACCTTGTCCGCCCCGGCATTGAGCATGCGCCGGATATCGGCGATCTCGCGGATGCCGCCACCGACGGTCAACGGCATAAAGACCCGCTCGGCGGTGCGCCGCACCACATCGACGATCGTTTCACGATTTTCGTGACTGGCGGTGATATCAAGGAAGGTCAGCTCATCCGCCCCCTGGGCATCATAGGCCTCCGCCGCTTCGACCGGATCACCGGCATCGCGCAGCTCGAGAAACTGCACTCCCTTGACAACCCGACCGTCCTTGACGTCGAGACAGGGGATAATGCGTTTGGTCAGCATGCACAACCCCGTTTGGTCAGAGCCACGGCTTCGGCGAGATCGATGGCGCCGGTGTAGACCGCCTTGCCGGTGATAGCACCGATCACCCCGGACGATTCGATCGCCATGAGCTTCTCGATATCAGCGAGGGTAGAGAGGCCGCCGGAAGCGATGACCGGGATGGAGATCGCTTCGGCGAGCTGGCGGGTGGCATCGATATTCACCCCCTGCATCATGCCGTCGCGGCTGATATCGGTATAGATGATGGCGCTGACGCCGAAGCCTTCGAACTTCTTCGCCAGTTCAATGGCGGTGATATCGGTGACTTCCGCCCAGCCCTGCACCGCGACCATGCCGTTTTTGGCATCGATGCCGACAACGATCTGACCGGGGAATTTACGGCACGCCTCTTCGACCAAAGCCGGATTACGCTGCGCCGCTGTGCCGATAATGACGCGGGAAAGGCCGAGGCTCAGGTAGGCTTCGATCGTGGCGAGATCACGGATACCGCCGCCGAGCTGGGCGGGGATGGTGATCGCCCCCAGAATCGCTTCAATGGCGCAGCGATTCTTCGGCTCACCGGCAAAAGCGCCGTCAAGATCGACAATGTGCAACAGCTCCGCCCCTTGCTCCTGCCAGGCACGCGCCTGGGCGCCGGGGTTGTCGGAGAAGACCGTATCTTTCTCCATCAGCCCCTGTTCGAGGCGAACACACTTTCCTTCTTTCAAATCAATGGCGGGAATGACAATCATATATTGGCCTTTCGTAGGGGCGATACTCGTCATCGCCCAGGGCGAACACAAGGTTCGCCCCTACAAAGATTACATTTTCCCGAAATTTTCCAACATCTTCAGCCCGATCGCCTGGCTCTTTTCGGGGTGGAACTGGGTGGCAACGACATTGTCACGCCAGATCGAAGAACAGTAGCTGATGCCGTAATCGGTCTCGGTCGCCACCACGGCTAGATCGTCGGGGACGACATAGTAGGAGTGGACAAAGTAGACGAAACTGTTATCGGCGATGCCGT
>DIKR01000019.1:19043-26574 GCA_002424625.1 Desulfuromonadaceae bacterium UBA5613 | reverse complement strand
GCTCCGTCAGGACGGGGCGGACGAGCAGCTCCTCCCTCGGGGCGGGGCGATGGGGGACGACGGTCGGCAGGACGCGCGCCGGCCTGATCAGCCGGTCGGGCAGGCCGAGGACCATTATTGATAAACTCTTCGCGACGACGCGGCGCAACCGGAGGAGGAAGTTCGACGCGGCCGAGGATCCGTGCCCGACCGGGAACATGCTTCTCCGCCTGCGTCATATCGTGCAATATTGGTGTGTGTTTAGATGGCTTTTCGCCACCGGCAGCTTCGTCAGGAGCCGTGACTTCTGCCGCAGGCGTCTGCGGAGGAACGGCCGCAACGACAGGGGCAGACTCTTGCTCACCCTTTGGGGCAGCTGTTGCCGTCGGCTCCACAGTGGTCGAAGTATCGACTTTCGCTACCGCTTTAACCGGCGCCGGTACAGGATCTGAAGCAACACGAACGGGTACGGCTACAGCAGGAGTCGCTTCGACAACCGCGGCCTTGACCACTACCTCTGCCGCAGCAGTCGGAGTGACTGCCGGAGTAGCCGCAGGAGGGGCAACCGCGACGACTGGAAGCTCAGCCGCGGGAGCCGCCTCAACTTCAGGCACAGTCTCCTTGCGGCGACGGCGAATGATGCCGCCGCTGATCCGCTCTTCATCAACCTTCTTGTCAGTCTGAACCACCGCCTCAAACTTCTTGAGGTCGCCCTCTTCAAGGACACTCTGGTGGCTCTTGGCGTCGATTCCGGCTTTATGCAGACGCTCGATCATTTCTTTGTTTTCAAGTCCGAGCTTCTTGGCCAGTTCGAAAACTTTTGTCTTTCCCATCAATACTCCCCTGCAATTCGCTGGTAACGTTCCAGTTCAACTCTGATCGCTGCTGCGAGCGATCCTGGCACCAAAGCAAGGACGCTCCGTTGCCCCGTCCCGAGAAGACGGCCGAGAAACTCTTTTTCAAACATACGATAATAACGGACGGATCGGTTGGTGGCACGACCAATAACTTTTTCGCCGATGCCGTCTGAGACATCGCTGGCAATCACAACAAAGGCCAGGGGGGCACCCGCAGAAAGACGATCAAGGATCAAACTGCTTCCGGAAAGGAGCTGATGCGCTTTACGTGCCATGCCAATCAACCCGCTGATCCGTTCTTGAATCTGTCGGGACAGTTCCCGGGGAATATAATCATCAGCGACCGGCAGCAGCTCCCGTTTAAACGTTCGGGAAAACTGGCGGCGACGAATTGCTTCGGCGATACAGCCAGAATCGACACAAGTGTATGCGCCGCGCCCCGGCAGTCGCCCTTTGTAATCGACCAAGAGCTCGCCCTGCGGTGCGAGGACAAAACGCAGCAGGTCCTTGCGGGCAAAGGCCTTACGGCACCCAAGGCAAGTGCGCTGTGGACCGCGTTCTTCGTCAGAGGTCAATCCTTGACCTCTTCGTCAGCAACGCCAGCGTCCGGGGCTTCGTTGTCAGAGATCTTGTCGGCGACAAGTTCATTGCCGTCAATGCTCCCGTCGACAAGCTCTTCATCTTCAGCAAGACCATCTCCTTCATCGTTACCGTCAAGCTCAGCCTGCGCTTCAGCCGCGCGGGTCTCACTCTTGATATCGATCTTCCAGCCGGTCAACTTGGCAGCAAGACGGACATTCTGCCCTTTCTTGCCGATCGCCAAAGAAAGCTGGTCATCTGGAACGATAATTTCCAGGGACTGCTCATCGTTGTCAACATACACCCGATTGACTTCCGCCGGAGCAAGAGCAAAGCAGGAGAAGCGGGCAATGTCCGGCGTCCAGGGGATGATATCAATCTTCTCGCCACGGAGTTCCGAGACCACATTCTGCACCCGGGCGCCACGCATACCGACACAGGCGCCGACCGGATCGACATCAGGATCATGAGAAACAACAGCTATTTTCGCACGGCTTCCCGGCTCGCGGGCCACAGCCTTGATCTCGACAATCCCTTCAGCAATCTCCGGAACTTCGGATTTGAAAAGGGCAGCGACAACGCCGGGATGGGTGCGGGAGATAATTATTTGCGGCCCTTTGGTCGCCATACGGACATCGGAAATGTAAGCACGGACGCGATCGCCCTGACGATAATTCTCCCGAGGGACCTGTTCCTTCTGCGGCAACAGTGCTTCAGCACGACCGAGATCAATCACCAGATCACCGCGCTCATAACGGCGAACGATACCATTGACCATCTCGCCAATCCGATCGCGGAATTCATTATAAATACCATCACGCTCGGCTTCACGAACCTTTTGAATGATCACCTGTTTCGCCGTCTGCGCGGCGATCCGGCTAAAATTACCGGCATCGAGCTTCATACCGAGAGAATCGCCGACTTCTACCTCGGGATCGATTTCGTGTGCCTCGGCAAGATCAATCTCTTTATACGAATCGAGAACCTCATCGACAACGGTGACAAATTCGAAGAGCTCCACTTCGCCAAGCTCATCATTATAGTGAGCTTCAAGCTCGCGGGTATTGCGATATTTTTTATTAGCAGCCGATAGGACTGCGGATTCAAGGGCCTCGACGAGGATGACCCGATCAATCCCTTTTTCCTTAACCACTTGATCTATTATATGATTGAGATTTGCCAACATCGGTCTAACTCCTGGTTTCAGTCTGGGCGAAAAGACTTATCAAGATTCGCCTTTATAAAGCTCCCCGCCAATGAGGCGGTAAACGTTAAAATTCTATTTCAAGGTTGGCCTTGGCAATCACCGCAAACGGGAAACTGACAATTCCACCTTTTTTATCATTCTGTTCAATACTGACAACATCATCCTGAAAGCTGCGCAAGATACCGACAAAGGTTTTACGTTCATGCCCGCGACCATCAGGATCAAGCTTTTCATAAGTCTTGACCTTCACCAACCGGCCGACAAAACGCTCATAATCTGCCGCCTTCTTCAGTGGACGATCAAGCCCCGGCGAAGAGACTTCAAGGTGATATGCTGCCGAAACCGGGTCTTCAACCTCCAGGATCGACGACACTTCCCGACTGACCCCGGCGCAGTCATCAAGGGTGACTCCGCCTTCTTTGTCAATAAAAAGGCGCAGAAACCAGTTCTGGCCCTCACGCTTGAATTCAAGGTCGACCAGCTCCATAGACAACTCGTCGAGCACAGGCTTGACGAGGTTTTGAACGCGATCATGAACACTTTCACTATCCATACTACCCCGGAAAATAAAAAAAGTGAGCATGACTTGCCCACTTTGTGCCAGTGAACTAAACTTTACCCTAAATCTACTACCACAGGGCAGAGTTGCACGCAAGTATTTTTTTCAGATCGCCCCCTTGACAGAGAGCGTTTAGCTATTAGTTTATGGGTGGAATATCACACTGAAAAGGAGGTTTTTTGATGGTCTGCGCTAAGGCAAAAACAAGGAAGCTGTCGTTACGCAAAGCCCTCAAGCAAAGGATGATTTCGTCCACCCTCGCACTGTTCATCCCTTTGTGCCTCAGCTTGGTTGCCGGCTGCAAAGAAAGGCCGACGATTGAGGTCGTAGAATTTCCCCAATCCTTTGCTGACCTGGTCGACAAAGTCCAACCGGCAGTGGTCAACATCAGCACAACTACGACGGTCAGGGTTCCGGGGCATCCCTTTCAGCATTTCTTCGGACAGAACCGCAACGATCCCTTTGGAGATTTTTTTGAGAACTTCTTCGGGGCAGTACCAGATCGTGAATTAAAACAGCGCAGCCTCGGCACCGGTTTTATTATCGACAAGAACGGTTTGATCATTACCAACAACCACGTGGTCGAACGTGCTGACGAAATCAAGGTCAGACTCACTGATAATCGGGAATTCAGGGCAGCAGTCATCGGCCGGGATCCCAAGACCGATCTGGCGCTGATCAAAATCTCTTCTCCCTTTGAGAAGCTGCCCGTCCTCCGGCTCGGCGATTCAGACAATATCCGCGTTGGCGACTGGGTCCTCGCCATCGGCAACCCTTTTGGACTCGAGCACACTGTCACCAAGGGGATTATCAGTGCCACTGGTCGGGTGATCGGCTCCGGACCTTATGATAACTTCCTGCAAACTGATGCACCGATCAATCCCGGCAACAGCGGCGGTCCACTCATCAACCTTCGCGGCGAGGTCATCGGCATCAATACGGCCATCGTCCCTGGCGGTCAGGGTCTCGGCTTTGCCATCCCCAGCAACATGGCGAAAGCGATTACCGCACAACTCGCCGATAAAGGAATCGTGACCAGAGGCTGGCTGGGCGTCAGTATCCAGAAAGTAACCACCGAACTGGCCACCTCCTTTGGTCGCCAGGATACTCTGGGGGCTCTGGTGACCGACGTTGTGCCGCAAAGTCCGGCAGAACGGGCCGGGATCAAACCTGGAGACATTATCGTTAACTTTGCCGGACGAAAGATTAAAGAAGCCGGCGACCTGTCGCGCTTTGTTGCCGAAACCCCGATCAACCGGGATATCGTCATCAAGCTCTTCCGCGCCGGACAGGAGGTCAACCTCAATCTCCGCCTGGAGGAATTTTCAGAAGAAAAAATCACCCGACTCAGCAATGCGACGGCCGATGCGTTAGGAATGGAATTGGCGGTCCTCGATAGCACCTGGCAAAGGAAATTAGGGATCCGGAATCTTGCCGGAGTGGTCGTTGTGGCTGTGGCGGCACAGAGCCCTGCCGCCGCGGCGGGGATTGAGAGTGGCGATATCATCAAAGAAGTGAACCGACGCCCGATCAAAACTCCGGACGATTTTTTTGCTGCTCTCGGTGACAGAGGACAGGGACAATCCCTGCTACTGCTGCTCAAGAAGAAGGGAGGGGCGGTCTATTTACTGCTGTGAAAAGAACCCCGGGATTAACTGATTTACTGAAAAACTACTGTTATTTTTTGGAAAATACGTTTATATTTTGCGCCTTAATACTTGGGAGCGGCCTCCACCGCCCCGCAAGGAGCGCATTATGCAGCGAATCATTATCCTCTCCTTCCTGATTCTGACTCTTTCCCTGTCAGCACAGGCAGAAAACCGTTACGTCACCGACCAGTTGGTCATCGCCCTGCGCCCTGCCAAGGACGACACCTCCCTCCCCCTGGAGTATTTGACGACCGGCATGCAGGTTGAAGTTATCAAAGAACACGGCCCCTTTCTTGAGATTAAATCCCCGACCGGCACAATCGGTTTTGCCCGCAGTAAATATTTTGTTCTGACCGCGCCGGCAGAAGCAATAGCCGCGACCAGCGTCGGACAGGAGCAACTGACAGCGGCACAGCAACGCATTGTCGAACTGAGCGCCGAATTGGAACAGCTGAAATCAACACCGACAGATCTTCCCGCGCCCGAAAAGTCGCAGGAACTGGAAAACAATCGGGCTGAAATTGCGACTCTCCAGCAAGAACGGGATCAGCTTCTCCAGGAAGTTGCCAAGCTGAAAGAAACCGCCAGGGAGAATAGTCTCCTGCCGAATCTGACCGATATCAGTCAACTGCAATGGTTTCTGGCGGGTGCAGCCATCCTGCTTCTCGGCTGGTTTGCCGGCAAATCCTCCCGTTCGAAACGCCGCTACTGACCATCCCTCCCCTGCACCATCATTCAACTATCTCCGTCTCATAGCGCCAGATGCGCACGCCGGGCGACCAGTAGTCGGCCGCGAGACCGGCTTTACGCTTTAGCTGTGTCAAAAAGAGCTGCGGGGTCGTCAATTCCGCCCAGACTGAGGGCAGAAAAGTCCCGCGACAGGACCCGTCCGACAAGATCAATCCATCCACCCCGGGGCGGAGTTGATCAAGAAGATCGGTCTCAGAGCTGAAGGTCATGGCGACCGGCGGGGTCAGCAGGGAGAGGTGGATTTCCAGTTCTTCAACCTCTCCCTCTTGCACCGGGGGGAAGCGGGGATCCCGGAAAGCCGCGGCAAAAGCATTCTCGGCAACATCGACGGCAAGGGGGCGCCAGGCTTCGAGGGAACCGATACAGCCACGTAACCGACCTTTTCTCTCCAGAGTGACGAAACTGGCGCGCGGTACAACCAACTCATCCGCCAGCTCTTCCAGGATTATCGTGAGAGGACGCCCGGCTTGCACCCCATGACGAATCGAGTCGCGCGCCAGAGCGAGAAGAAGAAGCTGACTTGGCCGGGACAAACGACACTTAGACAAAACCGTAGGCTCCATAGCCAACAACCCGATCCCGGTCGCCAGCGGTATCCCCGGAGTTACGCAGATCGTAAGGGGTTACAGTTAATCCCAACTTTTTCGCCACCAGCAACAAACCGTTCATCGGCAAGCGGCCGCAGGCATCGTGATAATCGATGGCTTCCGGGTGAAGCTTTTCGATCGCCTGCGACGTCATCGCATCATGGTGCTTCGCAGTTGCATATTCCTCATAGTGACTGAGATCAGAACTGACCACGACCAGAGTCTCCGGCCCGCCCCACACCGCCTCGATAACCTTGGCGACAGCCTCTATCGGAGCATTGCCGACCACAATCGGGACAAGGGAAAAATTGGACAACACCTCCTGGAGAAACGGGAGCTGAACCTCCAGGCTGTGTTCGAGGGCATGCGCCTTATCGAGAATCTGTACGCCCGGCAGGGACAACAGCGCGGTGATTGCCGGGCGATCGAGGGGGACAGAACCAAGGGGAGTGGTAAAGGCATCGGCGCTGCTCAACGCCAGACCATGAAAGGCAAGACGGTGGGCGGGGCCAAGGAGGACAACCCGCCGAATGCAATCGCGGGCGCAAGCAACACGCGCATAAGCACTGGCAGCAATTGCTCCGGAATAGATGTAGCCGGCATGCGGTACAATAATCGCCTTCGGGCAAGGGTCGGAAACGGCCGGAACGGCGAGAAGGAAGGAGGAGATGAGAATGCGCAGCTGCCGGGCATCGGCCGGATAGAAGCTGCCATCCACTGCCGGGGGACGGGTCGAAGTCATCGGCTCCTCCAACTCTGCAAAAAATTTACGGCGCTGAACAACTCTCTCTTTTCCAGAAAAACTAGCATACTTTCCGGGAAAATCCAGGCGTGTCTAGCGCCGCAAAGCTGATCCGGCGCTTTTAAATCCGCGCAAGGCTGAAGGGCTGTTCTTTCGTCTCGGCATTGGCACGCAGCAGGGTCTCTTCGCCGGCGATGACAGAGATCGCACTCTGACTGCGCTGTTCGAGCAGATAGAGCTCAGCTACGCGCATCAGATCGCTCCGGGTCACCGCCAGGAGGCGATCACGACACTCTTGGCGGATCTCCAGCGTCAACCCCTGCTGCCAGTTGGCAAACTCCTGGGCACCACAACCGCCAGGGGAAAGAGGGCGATCGAGATCGGCAAAGACCGCCAACAGGGCTTCTTCGAGATCAGCAGCACTAAAACCGCCCTTTGCTCCCCACTCAGCCGCGGCGACAAAGACCTCGAGAGTCCGCAGCAAGTGAGGATCGCGATAAGAGAGGCAGGAAAAGAGCCCGGTCTCCGCATCGTAACTCGCCATCCCCCCGTAAGCTCCCCCCTTTTCCCGAATTTCCCGATGCAGATAAGCAGCACGCAACATTTTTGCCAGCAGGGAAAG
>DIKR01000019.1:0-18988 GCA_002424625.1 Desulfuromonadaceae bacterium UBA5613 | reverse complement strand
CTCCAGCCGAGACGAACAGACTGCATCGCCAGAGGTGCTGGAGCGCTGCTGCCGGCCGGGAGGATCGGAAGACGCTGACGAAAGCGGCTTAGCGGTGCATCAATTGCCGCAAAACTCCCGGCTTCAGACGTCACCCCGAGGCGCAGAGTCGCAGCATCGACCAAAACCGTCGTAATTGCCGCCAGATCCCCGGAAAAGTTGCTTAGAGTCTCGGCGCTGCCGGCAAGGGCCCGCACCCGCTGCAGCAAAGAAATCCCCCCCCATTCTTCCCGCTGGCGCGCCGCCACCGTCAAATGCGCCGCCGCCGCCCGGGCGGCATAACTGTGTCCTGCCGTCACGATCGAATTTTCCAGATTCGCCTGGACTTGCCCCAAAAGGGTCGACAAGCGTTCGCGATCGCTGAAGTCCGGGGCAGTACAGAGATCGCCAAGCAGCTGAAAAAGATCTTCCTGCAAAGGGAGAAGAGACTTGCCGCGCATCGCGATGACTGGGGTAAAGCGCTGCATTGAATTGATATCGTCGAGAATCTCACAGGAGAACTGAATGCCGCCGGTCTGGGCTTCGATCCGTTCGGCAATCTGCACATACGAAGAACCGGCAGCGCCGAGTTGCGGTAACAGGGCGCACCACAACGGCAGTAGCGGGCGCAGGTGAGGGGGTACGCGCTCAGCGGCAAAGTGCCCGGCAACATAACCGATGCCGTTGGTCGGGGCGATAAAATGGGCCACCCCTTGCTCGACCGCGCCATAAAGAGGGGCCAGGGCCTCCTCAGTCCGGGGGATATCCGCCCGCGTCAGGGTCGGCAAAGAAGAGAGGTCCTGTACCCGCTCCTGCTCGGCTTGCAACTGTTGTGCGGACGCCACCAACGCCTCGACCGCCGCGGCGGGCAACTCGGCCTTAACTCGCTGCAATTCTGCCGCTATCTCCGCCTCTTCGCGAGCACGCAGCCCGGCATCGGGGGTGAGGATCAGGGTGACACGATGGGGATTATCGAGAAACCAGCGACGGATAAGATTTTGGAAAAAGGGGCCGGCTGCGATCTCCTGGCGTAAGCGCGCGAGGTTGGCCCCCAACTGCAGTCCGGAGAGGGGGTCGTCATTGTGCAGCCAAGGTCCGAGCATACGGAAGAGGAGGGAGAGGGCATAGGGATAAGAATTCCCCGTCACTTCCCGATGTTCGAATTCGAGACGCTGAATCGCCCCGGCAATCCGCTCCGGGGTAAAGCCTTGTTCCGCCACCTCGGCGAGAGTCGCCAGGATCAGGGTTTCAATCTCTTCTGCACTCGCTGTAGCACAGCCCTGCAAACCGACGGTAAAGGCGGTGGTGCGATTGTCATCGTGGTAGCCGCAACCGGGAGCAAGATTCTCACCCAGGCGCGATTCCAGGAGAGCTTTGTAAAGGGGCGCCGCCGGATTACCGATAAGCAGGCTCGACAACAACGACAGAGCCAGACGCTCAAAGCTGTCGACGACATCACAGGTCAGCCAGCCAACCTGGACAAAGGTCTTTTTCCCGGCTGACTCTTCGTTCTCGACCGGATAAAATTCCACCACCCGCTGCGGCGTCGATAAACGCGTTTCAGCGGGGACAGCGCTTGCCACCTGGCGCGGGCCGAAGTGACATAGAACTTCGTCCTGAATCTGTTGCAGATGACCTTCCAGAGGAAGATTGCCGTAGGTAAAGAACCAGGCGTTGGAGGGATGATAGTAATCGTCATGAAAAGCCCGCAAATCTTCCCAGGTCAACTTGGGGATCTCCGAAGGTTCGCCACCAGAATTAAAGTGATAAGTCGTGTGCGGATAAAGGGCACGGCTCATCCGCCGCGACAGGAGGGAAGAAGGAGAAGCCATCGCCCCCTGCATCTCATTGTAAACAATCCCCCGCCGCAGCAACGGCGTTGTCGGGTCGCCGGGATCGGTAAATTCGAGACGATGTCCCTCCTGGCGGAAATCTTCTTCACGCAGCAAAGGGAAGAAGGTCGCATCGAGGTAGATCGACAGAAGATTGCGCACATCCTGCGCATTCTGAGAAGCAAAGGGGTAAAATGTCCAATCGCTGGCAGTCATGGCGTTCATAAAGGTGTTGAGACTGCGCTTGATCATGGCGAAGAAGGGATCGCGCACCGGAAAACGCCGTGAACCGCAAAGAGTGGTGTGTTCCAGGATATGGGCAACGCCGGTAGAATCGGCTGGCGGAGTGCGAAAACCGATGGCACAAAGGTTGTTGCGATCCTGCGTTTGAATGTGAACATGACGTGCCCCGGTCACCTGATGCCGCAATTCGATCAAGGTAGCATTCAGTTCAGGGAGAGGATGCAGGGCACGGATGATATAACCGGAGAAGGTCGAACCCGGCTGAGGAAAAGAAAGGGGCATCAGAGTACTCCGGAAAAGGCAGAAAGGAGGATCAGGAACAGCATCAGAAGTGATACGGCGGTGGCGAGGAGTCGCCACCGCCGCAGAAAATTTCAACGTTACACGGGAAGGAGCGTGACCACGGGACTAAAGCTTGATCCCGGTTAAACGGAAAAGAGCTTCTTCGTACTTCTCTCCGGTCTTGCGCAGAATCTCCTCGGGGAGCGACGGCGCCGGCGCGGTCTTTCCCCAATCGAGGGTTTCAAGGTAATCCCGGAGAAACTGTTTATCGAAACTCGGTTGTGCTCCACCCGGCTTATATTGATCCTTCGGCCAGAAACGGGAGGAATCCGGGGTGAGGGCTTCGTCGATCCAGAGAAGTTTACCTTCATACATGCCGAATTCAAATTTGGTGTCGGCAATGATAATGCCGCGCTCCGCGGCAATATCCCGGGCCCGGCTGTAAATTGCCAGAGTCGTATCACGAATCTGGGTGGCGATCTCTTCCCCGCACAGTTCGACGGTCGTCGCAAAGGAGATATTTTCGTCGTGGGACCCGAGCTCAGCTTTGGTCGAAGGGGTGAAGAGCGGCTGCGGTAACTGGGCACTTTCAAGAAGACCCGCCGGCAATGGAATTCCACAGATAGAGCCGGTGGACTGATAATCCTTCCAGCCGGATCCAGAGACATAGCCGCGCGCGATACATTCGACCGGCAGCGGTTTAGCCTTCTTCACCAGCATCGAACGGCCTTCAAGCTGCTGCCGGTATTTGTGGGTTTCCACCGGGAAATCATCGACATCAACGGCTATGATATGGTTGGGAATAAGATCGGCCATCTGCTTGAACCACCAGATCGAAATCTGGGTGAGGACCTGCCCTTTTTTGGGAATCCCTTCATTCATTATCACATCGAAGGCTGAAATCCGGTCCGAGGTGACAATGAGAAGATGTTCGCCGAGATCGTAAATATCCCGGACTTTGCCGCGGGTAACGAGTTTAAGGTCGGGGAAATTCGTCTGCATGATAACTGACATGATGATTATCCTTTCTGGTCTGCGGCCACAGCGGCAGAATATTCGATCCGGGCTTTTTCCTTCATATCTTTGAGAGCTGTTTCGAGAATCTCCTGTTTTTTGCGCTCAACCACTGCCTGACGCATTTCGTCGCGCACCAGAGTTGTCAGACCGGCAAGCTCGGCATTCTGTCGTGCTTTCAGCTGCACCACAACGATGGCGCCATCGACATCAAAGGTCTTGGCCGCCAGCGGAGCGGCCGAAGTCAGGGTAAAGGCGGCATTGCTCAGTTCTTCATGGGCGCCGACCATCGGCACAAAGAAAGTACGACTGCGGGCGAAGAGCCCGGTTTCACTCACGGGCAGGGAGCGCTTCGCTGCTGCGACAGCAAGATCACTGCCGGCGCGGACTTCTGCCAGAATCAGATTTCCTTCGCTGCGGGCGAGATCCTTCGCCTTGTTTTGGCGATAAGCGGCTTCCACTGCCGGACGAACCTCCGCCAGTTCAGGGATATGAGCCGCACGCTTCTCCTTCAACGCATAAAACAAAACCCCTTGCGGCAGAAGGATGGGGCGGCCAATCTCCCCGGGCTGCAGGGCAAAGATCGCGTTGGCCACCTCTTTGCTCAGGGGCGCATCTGCCACTGATGCCTTATCTGCGGGGAAGAAAACGCTGTCCTGCACCTTGACAGCGAACTCCTTGGCAACCGTGTCAAGTGAACCGCCTTTACGATTGACATTGTAAAGGTCCATAGCCTTTTCCAGCGCCAGCTCCCGACCCTTCTCTTCCTGCGCCCCGGCCCGGACCTCTTCAATGACTGTCGCCAGGGGTTTGATCTGCGCCTCCTGACGAGCACTCAGACGAATAAGGTGATAACCGAAGTCTGTCGTCACCACCTCGCTGATGGCCCCGACATTCAGGGAAAAAGCAGCTCTTTCAAAAGCAGGGACCATCATGCCGCGGGCGAAGAAGCCGAGATCGCCCCCTTGTGCGCCGCTGCCGGTATCGTCCGAATGGATCCGCGCCAAAGCGGCAAAATCCTCGCCCTGCAGAACCTGCTCCCGCAATTTCTCGATAAGAGCTCGCTTCTCGGCCTGGATCGCAGCCGTGGCTCCTTGCGGTACCCGAATCAAAAGGTGTGCGGCGCGAACCTGCTCAGGGACTTCAAAGCGCTCAATATAACGCTGATAATATTTTTCGAGGTCGGCATCGTTCAACTCGGCATTGGCAGCAAAGGGCTTGCTATCGACAAACAGATAAGAAATTTTCGCCGTTTCAGGAAGGCGAAATGTGTCTTTCCGTTCAGCAAAGAAACTCTCCAGTCCGGCCGGATCGACCTTTACCCTCCCCTCAAAAAAGACCGGATCGATTCGCAACAGTGCAAGATTCACCTTTTCGTTGCGCTCTTTGTACTCTGTATCGATATCAGCATCACTCGCCACGGCCCCGCCTTCCAGGGATTGCCGGGCCTTTTCAACAAGGAGCTCCTGTTCCTGCATCTTTTCAAACTGGTCAGGCGTCAAACGCTGGGCGCGCAACACTTGGACATATAGATCGCGGTTGAATGCGCCGTTACTTTGAAAAGAAGGAATCGCAGCGATTGCCGCAACAATCTCCTGCTTGCTGACTTTCAGCTTCAATCGCTCAGCTTCCTGCAGTAACAGCATCTGATCGATCAAAGAATCGAGAGCCACCTTGCGCAAATTGAGAGTACTCTCAATCTGTGGGGTAAAAGCTTCGCCGTAAAGATTTTGATACATGCGATAGATATTTTCATAGGAACGCTGATAGTCGGTCATGGAAATGGGGTTGCCGTTGATCTTGGCGGCAAAGTCATCACTGGAGGAGGTCGCATCATCCCCTTTGCCCCAGACGAGGAATATCGTCCCGACAAAGGTAGCGATAATCACCCAAAAGACAATCTGCACAAAGAAGGATTTTTGTTTTTGACGAATAATTCCAAGCATTTGAGGCTCCTCACAAACAAACTGATTAATAAAGGCGTAAAAAACTCCCCGATGTTAGACAAAGAGGGGTCGAAATGCAACTCTCTTTTTATGTTTTCTCCTTGAAATGCCTGGATGATTTTGTTACGGTGAGCAGCATTTTCTCTCTTAGTCGAAGATGCCGGCTACGGCCGCGGAAAGGAGCTTCAACTATAATGTTCAACATATTTGATTATGTCCTCGGCATGTTCTCCAACGACCTTGCCATCGATCTCGGCACCGCCAACACCCTGGTCTACCTCAAAGGGAAAGGGATCGTCGTCAGCGAACCGTCGGTGGTCGCAGTACAAAAAGATTATAACGGCCAGAAAAAAGTGTTGGCAGTCGGTGCAGAAGCCAAGAAGATGCTTGGTCGCACCCCCGGCAGCATTGTTGCCATCCGTCCGATGAAAGACGGTGTTATTGCCGATTTTGACATCACTGAAGAGATGCTGCGCCACTTTATACTTAAAGTTCACAATCGCAAGACCCTGGTCCGACCGCGCATTGTCATCTGCGTCCCTTCCGGGATCACCCAGGTCGAAAAACGGGCCGTGCGGGAATCGGCAGAATCGGCCGGCGCCCGCGAAGTCTATCTCATTGAAGAACCGATGGCAGCGGCGATCGGTGCAGGACTGCCGATTACCGAAGCCTCCGGCAACATGATCGTCGATATCGGCGGCGGCACCACTGAAGTCGCGGTGATCTCCCTTGCCGGGATTGTTTACGCCAAGAGCGTCCGTGTCGGCGGCGACAAACTCGACGAAGCGATCGTGCAGTACATCAAGCGTAAATACAACATGCTCATCGGCGAACGCACCGCCGAAGAGATCAAAATGCGCATCGGCAATGCCTACCCTGACCCGGCAATTCTGACTATGGATATCAAAGGGCGGGACCTGGTCAGTGGTATTCCCAAGACTCTGAGCATCGATTCGGTCGAAATCCGCGAAGCAATTTCTGAACCGATCAATGCCATCGTCGATGCGGTCCGGGTTGCTTTGGAACAAACTCCTCCGGAATTGGCCGCCGACATCGTTGATCACGGCATTACCCTGGCCGGCGGCGGCGCCCTTTTACAGGGGCTCGACAAGCTGATTCACGAAGAGACCGGTCTGCCGGTCTTTATTGCCGATGACCCGCTCTCCTGTGTTGTTCTGGGCTCGGGAAAGGTCCTCGACGAACTTGACCTGCTGCGACAAGTCACTACTCGCAACTAGCCACAGACTGTCGCTGACGAAACTCTTCTTTACGGCGGCACCGACTTTTCTGGTGCCGCCGTACGACGTTAATACATGCGCGAACTGTTTAAAAAATACTGGAGACTCGTTTCCCTCGGATTCCTTCTGATCGCATCTTTGAGCTATTACAGCTCACACCTGCGCCACAAAGATACCCCGTCATCGCTTGAGCGCAAACTCCTCACAATTGTTTACCCCCTGCAAAAGAGTGTCATGCTCGTCGGCGACGGTGTCATGGCGATCCGCACCAACCTTTTCGGTTCCCCGGACGCAACAACCGCCAGTCTGCGTAGCGAAAACGCGCAGCTCAAGGAACACCTCGTCGGTCATGAAGAACGCCGGAAGGAGAATGAGCGCCTGAAGAAACTCCTTTCTTTCAGTGCGCAACGGGAAGAGCGGATGGTGGCTGCCCGGGTAATCGGCGTCGATGCTACCAGCTGGTTTCGCAGCATCACCATCGACCGCGGCAGCTCAGATCAGATCAGCGCAGGGATGGCTGTGGTCTCGGCTTACGGCGTCGTTGGCCGGGTCATTACCTCTACCCCCCATTCTTCGCGGGTTCTGCTGATTGTCGATGCGGCATCGAAACTCTCGACCATGACCGAGCGGACGCGAGCCCGCGCCATCAGCCGCGGCGACGGCGACGGCATGAGCCTTGATTATCTCCCCCTCACCGACGATGTGCAGGTCGGCGATCTCCTCCTCACCTCCGGTCTCGGCGGCGGTTTCCCCAAAGGTCTGATTGTCGGGGCTGTGACTCGCGTCGACAAACGAGGCTTTGATATGTTCCAAACCGTCGAGGTCGAACCGGCTGTCGACTTCGAGCATCTGGAAGAGGTTCTTGTCATCTTCTCCACCGAGATGCCATCCTCTCTCCCTGTCGACAAACCATGACCCGCCTTCTGGTTCTCCTGACCTGTACCCTCCTGTTTTTGCTAAGTCAGACGACCTTGCTGCCGCTACTCCTCCCCCACTATTTCAAGCCCGAGCTCCTGCTCCTTTTAGTCGTCTATCTCTGTCTGACTGAAGGTGTCATGCGGGGTGCTTTCCTGTCCTGGGGGATCGGCCTTCTCCTCGACAGCTGCGGTGGCACACATTTCGGGTTACATGCCACCATCTACCTCAGCATCTTCATTGTCGGCCGTTCTTCCATACAAGCAGTGAATACCGAGAGCCCCCTCCTGTTGCTCTTTATGGTCTTTGGCGCTTCCCTTCTGCAAAGTGGACTGATGATCCTCTTTGGCAGCTTTGCTGATCTGCAACGGATGACCCCCCTCCTTCTCCAACGTGCCACCTTTCAGGGGAGCATCAATGTCCTCGCCGCTCTTCTTCTCATCGCCCTGATAACGAGTCTACAGAAACGCTTCGCGCCGCGCTTGTCGATCCCCGGCTTTGTCCACCTGCGGGAGGGAATTCATGGGGCTTAATTCTCCGGGATCATCCGCATCCGCTCTGCGCCGCCGCTTCTATGTCCTTTCCCTGGTCGCCGCCGGATTTTTTCTCCTCCTCCTCGGTCGCCTGTGGTATCTGCAGGTTATTCAGAGCGATGAATATGCCTCACTTTCTGATCGCAACCGCACCCGCCTCATCCCCATCGAACCGCCACGCGGCGCAATCTTCGACCGCAACGGCGAACTCCTCGTTGAAAACCGTCCCTCCTTCAGCGTCGCCCTCATCCGTCAGGAGATTGAAGACCCCGATCTCCTGCTGCTGCGCCTGAATAGCCTTCTCGGCGTCCCCTACACCGACCTGCAGCGCAAATACGCTCTGCTCAAACGCTACCCCCCCTATCTGCCGGCACCACTTGTCAACGACATCAATCGCGACACCATGGAGATCCTCCAGGAGAACGATCTGCATCTCCCCGGCGTCATGATCAAGGTTATACCGGTACGCACCTATACTCAGGGAGAAAGAGGCGCACATCTCTTCGGCTATACCGGCGAGATCAGCGAAAAGGCCCTGCAAGACCCCCAATTCACCGGTTACCGCCCTGGCGACATGGTTGGCAAGACCGGGCTGGAGAAACATCTCGAAAAAGAGTTGCGCGGCATCAGCGGCGAACGCCGCGTCGAAGTCGATGCCCGTGGCCGCGAACTGCGCCAGTTGCAGGGATTTGCTCCAGTCCCCGGCAAGAAGATTTATCTCTCCCTGGACAGTCAACTTCAAAAGGTGGCCGAAGAAGCCTTTGGCGACGAAAGCGGCGCCGCCGTCGTCATCGACGTTGAGACCGGCGAAGTCCTCGCCATGGCGAGCCGGCCGACCTTCGACCCCGCCCTCTTCTCCGGCGGAATTTCACTCAAAGAATGGAGCGCCCTACGCGACGACCCGCTCAAGCCGCTGCAGAACCGCGCCATTTCCGGGCAATACCCCCCCGGTTCGACCTTTAAACTCGTCACCGCCATCGCCGCCCTGCGTAACGGTGCCGCCACCGCCGCGACCTCTGTCCACTGCAGCGGCAGCATCACCATCGGCAAACACAATCAGGTTATCCGCTGCTGGAAGCGCGACGGGCATGGCAGCGTCGATTTGCGCCGGGCCATTAAAGAGAGTTGCGACGTGTGGTTCTACGAGGTCGGGCTCAAACTCGGCATTGACAAACTCGCCGCTACTGCTGTCGAGATGGGGATGGGGCAGAACTATGACTTCCCCCTCGACAGCGTCAAAAAGGGGCTGATCCCGACCAAGGAGTGGAAGAAGAAACGTTTTAACCAGAGCTGGTTCAACGGCGAAACGGCGATTGCCTCCATCGGCCAGGGGTATGTCCTGACCACCCCCCTGCAGCTCGCCGTGATGACTGCCGCGGTCGCCAACGGCGGGAAAGTTCTGCGCCCGCAGGTTGTCAAGCGGATCGAAGATCTCAACGGCCGGGTCATTTTCAATACTGTCCCCGACACTTTCAACGTTCTTGACGTGCCGCCAGGGATGTTTACCGTCGTTCGCGCCGGAATGGAGGCGGTGGTCCATGAAGCCGGAGGAACCGGTGCCGCCAGTCGCATCCCCGGTCTGCGGGTGGCCGGCAAGACCGGGACGGCCCAGGTCATTCAGAGCAAGACCGCTGTCGCCAATGGCGATCGGAAAATACTGCAGGATCATGCCCTGTTTGTGGCTTATGCCCCGGTCGACAAACCGAAGATCGCCGTTGCTGTTATTGTCGAACATGGCGGTCACGGCGGCAGTGCTGCCGCCCCGGTGGCCCGCGCCATCTTTGCCGAATATTTCGGACTCAAGGATGTAATCACGCCGCCGCTCAAAACTGAACCCATAGTACCGCTCCCGCCCCCCCTTGACCCGGAAGTCCCCCCTTCTGAACTCCCGGAAGAGGTCGAAGCGATCGCTCCCCTCCCTGATGAACCGGCGACAGTGTCGCCCTTTGGAGACTAATTGATGTTCGACCGTCGTCTTGTCACCCACTTCGACTGGATGCTCCTGGGACTGATCGTCGCGGTTGCCGGCCTTGGCATCCTCAACTTGACCAGTGTCACCGCTGACTGGTCTGGTGACACCCCTATCTACTTCAAACAGCTCACCTGGTTCACTCTCGGCCTCGGCATCGCCTTCTCACTCTGTATCTTTGATTATCGTCACCTTGAATATTCCGCTTTTTTCGCTTACGGCTTCACCCTCTTTCTGTTACTGGCAGTCATGCTCGTCGGTAAGACCGCGATGGGGGCGACCCGCTGGCTGAGCCTGGGACCGATCAATCTGCAGCCGAGTGAAATTGCCAAAATGGTGATTATCATCACCCTGGCCCGCTACTTTGCCCTGCATGGCCGACTTGGTGGTCTCAATCTCCAAGAGTTACTGCTCCCTCTCGCCTTTGTCCTGCTGCCGGTCGTCTTCATCCTCAAACAACCTGACCTCGGCACGGCCATGATGCTCCTCTTTATCGGTGCCACCATGATCCTCTTTGCCGGTGTCAATCTCCGCACCTTTATCACTCTAGCCGCTGCCGCCGTTGCCGCGGCCTGGACCGGCTGGTCCTTCCTGCACGATTACCAACGTCAACGCGTCTTTACCTTCTTAAACCCCGAAGCCGATCCCCGGGGCAGCGGCTACCATATTATCCAGTCAAAGATCGCCATCGGTTCCGGCAGCGTCACCGGCAAAGGCTTCATGGAGGGGACGCAGTCACAGCTCGCCTTCCTCCCCGAACGCCATACCGACTTTGCTTTTTCAGTCTTCGCCGAAGAATGGGGGTTTATCGGCACGGCCGTCCTTTTGACCCTGTATCTCCTGATCATCATCTGGGGGATCTATATCGCCCGCCGCGCCTCCGACCGTTTCGGCATGTTTCTCGCTGTCGGCGTCACCGCCATGCTCTTCTGGCACATCATTATCAATCTCGGCATGGTCACCGGTCTGCTGCCCGTCGTCGGCATCCCTCTCCCCCTCTTCTCCTACGGCGGTACCAGTATGGTGACAACGATGATCGGCGCGGGATTACTCCTCAATGTCAGCATGCGCCGCTTTATGTTTTAAATAGTGGTATAAAATAAATCAATGACTCTCCTTTGAAGCGAATCATCTCAACTGACTGGAGGCCGAAGATGTTTCGAAAATCCCTGCCATGCCTGCTGCTGTTACAGCTCCTGTTCATGCCGGTCCTTTCCTGGAGCGCAACTGCAGTTTACCCGAATGCGGCGGCGAGCACGGAAGAGGTCGTTATCTATCCCGACCGGGCCATGCTCAAAAAGACGCTGCCGGTGGCGGTCAGCAAAGGGGAAAATATACTGGAACTCACCGGGCTGACACCGGGCATCTTTGATGATTCCGTCCAGGCCGGCATCCGCAGCGGCGGCAAGGTCCGGATTGTCGATATCGAGGTGCGGCGCACCGCCCTGCTCAAGACTGATCAGGACCGGACCAAAGAGGTGCAAGCCAGGATCGACAAAGTCGACCAGGAGCTTATCCGCCAGGCGAACCTCTTGACAGTCCAGAAAAATTCCCTGGATTTTCTGCAAAGGATCACCCCCTTCTCACAGGAGCAGAACACCTCCTTCTCCACTGTCCGTGACTACATCATCGCCATGGAACAGGCCACGGCTGACCGTTTGGGGAAGATTGCAGAACTCGAACAGAGCATAACCGACCTCAACAAAAAGAAGGTGGATCTCGAAAAGGAAAAGCTCAACCTCGGACCCGGTCGGGAGGAGTCTAAAAGTATCCTGGTCACGGTCTTTGCCGACACCGCAACATCTTTCAATCTCGACTACTCCTATTTTTTGAACGGTGTCGAGTGGACGCCTAAGTACGAAGTGCGGGCCGACTCCCTGAGCCAGCGCCTCGAACTTAACTTCTTCGCCATTGTCAGGCAGACCAGCGGGGAAGATTTTAGCGGCAGCAATATCGAGATTTCCACCGCCCGACCGGCAATCTCCGGCGAACTTCCCGAGTTGGCGCCCTGGCGTCTCGACATCTACAAACCGCCGGTTTACCAAAGCTACGGACGCGCCAAAACCATGGAAATCTCCGAAGCGCCGCAAGCCGCCATGCTTTCCGCGCCCTTTGACGACATAGCGGCACCAGCGATGAGAAGTGAGGCAACATCGACAAGTTATGTTCTGGCGCAGAAGATCGTCCTCCCCTCGGACAATCAACCCCACAAGATCCTCGTCTCCTCCTCCGGCGCCGAAGGAAAATTCGAATATTTCGCTATCCCGAAACTGGCGAAATACGCGTCACTGACCGCGGAGCTCAAGAATCCCTTTGTCTTTCCGCTGCCGGAAGGTGAGCTGAATATCTTTCTCGATGGCCGCTTTGTCAGCACCCAAAGGGTTGAAAAACCGATTCTGGCCGGCGACGAGATGAGACTGACCCTAGGCCGGGACGAAACGATCTTTACCAGCAGCAAGCTGCAGAAACAGTTTACCGAACGCACCGGGGCTTTCAGCAAAAAGGTCCGCAAGCATTACGAATATGCAGCTGAGATCGTCAACGGCAAGTCGCGGCCGATCACCGTGTTGGTGCGCGAACAGGTACCGGTCTCCGCCCATGAAGAGATCACCGTGGAGATCACCTCCCCCACCCCCAAAGACGCAGAGATCAACAGCGACGGCATCATTACCTGGACATTAACTCTGGCACCGGGGGAAAAACGACAGCTAACGACCATTTTCGATGTGATCTATCCGGAGAATCAGGAGGTCAGCGGACTCTGAAAAAGAGCAAGATAAAGAAGGGCTGGATAAGAAAAAAGCGCGGCTGAGTGATATTTGCAGCGCAATAGTGAGAACCCCGGATCGCGATGACCCAACGTAAAGAAAAGAGGCTGCCCTTTTTCAAGGACAGCCTCTTTTCTTTTACTGGTTCAGTGGGGAAATCGTCCTCCTGATGTATACATGATCAGTTGGTACGTTTGATGAATCCCTGACTCCCTTCACGACCGACAACTAAAGGCTGAATATCGTTGTTAAGGGCAAAGGCCTGGCTGACGGTATCGAACAATGTCGCAGGCGTTGTCCCGTTCCATACTGTGGCACGGTCACTTGCACCGCTCCAACCAGCGACACGGCCGTTTTCATTGACGGCCACAGCACTACCGGCGTCGGCCAATGTTACAGGCGCCGCTACTACGCCTTGGGCGTTAACCTGCCATGAGACGGGTGCCAAGGTGGTGTCATTCTCGCCAACAATCTTGCGGGCACTATTCACGGCGAGAGCGATATGTTCCGCCCCGAGATCGACGGGAGTAAAAATTGCGCCGCCGTTTGTCGACCGCCACAGTGCTGCGTGAATGGTACCATTGCCAGCTTCGGCTTCGCCAACCACGAGGATTTCGTTCGCTCCCGCCCGAGCGATACCGTTCGCAGCACTGAAGGGGCTGAGATCCGCACCGCTGGCGAAAATGTTCGCCGGCAGCACCGTGGGAGCGGCCACAAAAACACCTGCTTCATTCGCCGCCCAGATGACGGCGCGAGTCGTACCGGTGACGTCTACTGCCGAACCAACGATCAGGTTGCCATCATCGCTGATTGCATAGGCTGCATAATTACCTGCTGCTGCCAGCTGCGGCAAAGCAGTCGGAGCGGCATGGTTTTTCCAGATAACCGCCACCAGTCTGCTGCCATTATCGGCCTGACCTACAGGACTGCCCGCCTCGTCAATAGCAAAAGCAGCAGCAAACCTGCCGGAAACCAGCGGAGCAAGGGATGTTGGTGCGATTGTGGCCACACCATCTACACCCACTGTCCATAATGCAGCAGAGAAAGGGACACCAGGTGTGACTTCAGCAATGCCAATGACCTGGTTCAGATTGTTGATATCCAGAGCACTCGTGAAGTTAGCCGTGACCACGGTGCCTGTGCCGGCGCCATTATCAACCTGATCGGTAGCTACCACTCCGCCGCCGGCATCAAGGGTTCCTGGAGGAGTCAATGAGGAACTTCCGTTGCATCCAGTCAGAAGCAACGTCGCGAGAGACAATACGCTTATGAGTTTTATGAATGTTTTCATTGTATACCTCCTTGCTCAGCGCACTTGAAGCGGCTGGGTGACCGTGGTGGAACCAGCAGAATTGGAAACGAGGGTCACACTGGTCAGGTTAGCAGTAGCCGTACCACGGAAGTTCCAGCGGCCTCTGTCGTCCACAGGCACAGTGCCGATAACCGGACCAGAAACTGCTGCACCGGCATGGATCGTGAGAATGGTTCCGGGGAAGTTGCTGGTGCCGCGCAGGTCGAGGCGGAGGTTGCGCGTATTGAAGTTCGCCCGGTCAACCGTGATGGTTTCGACCGGCATGATCGTCACCGTCACTGTGGTCGGGGACGAGGTCAGCACCTGGTCGTTGATGGTCTGCGAGATCTGATAGGTGAAGGTATCGACCCCACCCGTTAGGGCGAAATCGGCATCCGGGGTGTAAGTGATGGTGCCCGCCGGGTTGTTGGCTACGGCCGTGCCGTCCACCGGTTGCGTCACCACGCTGACCGTCACCGGGAACCCTTCGGTAACAAGGTCGTTGCCCGCGACATTAATGATGTACGGAGGAGCGTCCAGCATATTGAAGGTTGCCGCATCCGCCACGGCTACGGGCACATCAGGGTTGATGTTGAACTCGAAGGTTACCGGGTCGAAAATCTTGCCCGACACCGCGAACAGGTTCGTCTCGCCGACGGGTACCCAGTTGCCACTCGCGACGTCCAGTCGCTCTACCTTGAAGATATTGCCGTTAGGGCCACCCGTGATCGCATGGGGGATATTGGGGTTGCCGACGTGGTAGCTGTACAGACCGGCATCTGCGTCATAGACAGTAACCAAGTCCTGCACCGGGTAATCAGCGCCCAGAGCCTCAGGGCCAAGGGTAGCGGGATCAACGAAGGTAGTCCACTTAAGGAACTGCGGGCCGACGATGCCATAAAGGGCACCGACGTAGGCGCCGTCTGGGTCGGCCAGATTGGCGATGCCGATGTCAGCCACGAAGCGAACGCGATCCAGGCGGTCCGGTTGAGGTTCAATAATGCGCACGCCATAGGGATGGGTGACGCGATAGGTGGCCGCCGGCTTGTCATCACCAAAGTTAAAGCGGATCCGCTCGCGGGTGAAGGAAATCTGGTTGCCGTCAACCATTGACTCATCGCCGCCGAAAGTCGACTCCAGCGCATACTCAATGGCGTAGGAGTCATCGCCGACATCGAAAGATGCTGCGGCGGAGTACCAGAAGCCCTCGCCACCGGTCATCAGCAGCATTTGGTCAGGATCCGTCGGGATGATCGGCGCGGAGATGCACATGGCGTCTCCGGGGGGGCAAAGAGTCAGTTGGAGGCCACCGATAGGCACTTCGACAGTACCGGCGTTTTCCTGGTACCAATGCGGATAGCCCAAAGAATAGTCCTCGCTGAAATTGTCGCCTGCCGGGATAGCTGTAGAAGTGGGGACTAAGGTGGTGACCCGGTTCACCGGGCCAACAGCGAACAGGTTCGGCACCTCCACGTTGGAATAGGTGTAGAGATTGCCGTCGTCGACCGGGTCGTTGACCTTGCCCATGACTCCGAACAGGTTGGTTTCGACGAAGTTGTTGCCGAGTCCGTCGAGGTCGGAGCCCGTAGGCCCGACGACCCGAAAAATGTGGATGCCGAAAGGACTGCCGACCACCGGGCTCAGGATATTGGGATCACCGATATACTGTTCAAGCACGGGACCCGTGGGTTCGCCGGTCAGATCGTCGATAGCTCTCACCTGCAAGTCGGTGTTGCTGGCATAGTTAGCCCAGGTCAGGAAGGGGCCGAAAGGAGCGGTGAGGGTGCCGCGGAACCCAAGGGCCGGGTTCAAGAAGTTGGCCGAACCGATATCGGCCGTCATGTTGATACCCTCGGGCTCGCCATTAGCGTTCAAGCCGACCTCGAACACCACTGGATCGGCAGAATAGGGATGGGTGATGCTGTAGGTGCCGACCACCGGAGTATCGATGCGGATGCGAGTGCGGCCGAAGGTGATTTGCTGGCCGTCGATCGCTTCCTCCGCCCCCCCGAAAGTACTTTCAATAGCGAACTCGATGCTGGCATCGCCGTTTGCCAGCGGAATGGAGGCGAAGGCCATCCAGTAGAAGCCCTCACCCGTCATGACCAGCGGGTGGTCGGGATCAATCGGGTCGCCAATGCACAGATCCGCACGGGTGGCATTGCCGGCGGGAGCGGGAACACACAACTCCAAAGCGACGTTAGCGTCCGAGTACCAAGCCGGATAGCCGTGCGGCGTTATGGGGCTTCCCACATCCGTAAGAGCGGCTTGCGCCGAAGGGACGGCGATACCCGTGACGAGCAACAATGCTGTCAGTATTGAAAATAATTTGTTCACCATGATCTTCTCTCCTATTTTTGAGGTGAATATCCTCTGCCTTACTCAACAGGGCAAAATATAATTGAGCAGGCACCTCTTGAACGAATAACTTTAGTAGCAAATCATAACTAGATCTGTTGTATTTAACTTTAGCCTTTAGTAGTAAATCTGTCAAGAAATGGACAAAATTTTCATTTTACAAATCATTCGGCGAGGGGTGGGAGAAAATTTCCCCCACCCCTCGCCATGGGGATTAAGTTACTGCGGTAGTGCCGCAAACGCCTGAGTGCCACTCACCCCGACCACCTGATTGCCGGCGTTAATCCCATAAGCCTGGCTGAACGCAACGGCAAGATTCTTATTGTCAAGTATATTGGCGACGCTCCAGATAGATGAAATATCGCTGCCAGTGAGTGCCAGGTTGTAGCCGACCATCCTGCTGGAATCGTTGATCGCCTGCAGCGAAGTGTTGGCGCCCAGATTCTTGGCCACACTGCCATTGGCGTTCCATACCACACCCTGAACTACACCGCTGTCCAGTTCAGCCTCACCGACGATCCGCCCAAAGTTGTCAACACCGAGGGCTACGCTGCTGTTCTGGTTAGCAATTGGATCCAGAGCTTTCGGACCGGCATAACCATCAGCCGACGGCACCCAGACAACTGCTGTTGTATTGCTATTGTCGCCTTCAGCTTCGCCGACAATCCCGCCATCGGCACCGATGAAATAGGCTGAGCTGAAATCCCCACCAGTCAGATTGTCGAGAATAAGTGGGGCAGCAGTGAGACTTTCCCAGTAAATCGCCACGGTGTCACCGTCGGCATTAACCGCTTCTCCAACAATTTCACCGTCAGCATTGATAGAAAAGGCGGCACTTGGCCCGGAGGCGAAGAGCCCGGTCGTACTCAACTCCGTCGGAGTGCTCGAACCGGCCGGCCAGAAGACCGCGACAGTATTGGTGTCCGTATTCACCCCCGATTCACCAACAGCAATCCCGTCAGCGTTGACACCATAAGCGGCGCTGTAGTTATTCCCGCTCAACGGTTCCAGAGCGGTGGCTACCGGCGAAGCGTCCGTGACTGTCCACCTGGCGCCCTTTATACTGCTGCCGTTGTCGGAAAAACCGACCGCCAGACCGTCATCGTTGATGGCGACTCCGGCACTGAAATCACCACCAAAGCCGGCGAGCGCAACCATGTTAAAGGTGCTTGCCACCACTGTCGGCGGCTCACCGCCTCCGCCGCCCCCACCACCACAACCGGCGAGAGTCAACACCCCTGCCGTCATCAGTCCTGCCAGAAGAAATCCAAATTTTTTCATGACGTCGTCTCCTTTACCTGCTGCACAAGTTTATTGATCTGAAAAATGCGTCTTATTTATCGGCTCACGGTTGATAATGAAAGTCAGTACTGCTCATCCCCGCCGGCGCCAGAAAAGGTCGCAACGGCGGCAAACCCTGTGCCTGGCGACCGTTGGCACCGACTCCCGGGATTTCGATCATCCGGTCAACGAGCACCCGCGTCCGCTTCGGGTTGCCGGCGATGCGCTCTTCATGGCCATCCGGGATAAAGAGCTGAGGGTGATCGAAGGGAGCACTCTCCTGGCGCACCCGCTCATCAGTCAGAGCCAGAAGAAAATCGACCAACTCCTCCTGCCTCTCTTCATCCCCTTGTAACTGGCCGATAGCGTCGATGAAGGGGTCGAGATCGGCAAGGTTCTCGGCGTGAAAGTTGCCGCCACGGGTGTAAAAATCGACGACCTGCATCAACGTCACCATGCTGCCGTCGTGCATATAGGGACCGGTCAACTCAATGTTCCTCAACCCCGGCGTCTTGAAGGCGCCCTTGACCGCTTGGCGAGTGATAATGTCGGCAGTCGGCGGACAGATGGTGGGCGGATCCGCGAGAAAATTATTGATGCAACCCGGTTGCGCCACCGGATTAAAGGGCAGAGTCGCGCGTTCGAACCATTGGCCGGTAAAAGAGAGGGGCAGACTCTGTCCGTTCAGAGTCACCCGGCCGCCGCGACCAGGATCGTCGTTCGTCAGGGTAACGCCGATGTTGTAATAGCCGATGTCGTAATTGGCCAAAGCGGCGTTCCCCATGGCCATCAGTTCGATGAGACCGGCTTCACCGGGAGCGCGCGCCAGACTGACCGAAGCGCCGGTCAATTCCGGGCCGATGTGGCAGGCGAAACAGGCCGCACCGCCGGATTGGAAGGTGCTCCAGCCCTTTTGTGCACTTTCACTCATGGCCGTGACATCCCCTTGCAGGAAACGGTCAAAGGGGGTCTGATCAGCAACCAGGGTCGCCTGATAAAGCTGTAAAGCCAGGCCGAAGAAGAGGGAGAAGTTACTCTCCATCTGACTGTAGCCGCCAAGCAAGGTCAGACTGTTAAAAAATTCCGGTCGGAAAGCGGCCTGAATCATCGCTCTGTAGGTGGTGTTCAATCCCATACCGCTGGCGTCGCGCCATGGCGCTAACCGGCTGTCGTTGGCGTGGACCCGCTGGTTGGCCAGGGGTTTGAGGGCCAGCATCTTGCGCCCCACCTCCGGCCAGCTGCGACCGATCCACGACATCTCAATATCCGACAGCACCGGACCGACCGATTGGGAGGCGAG
>DIKR01000124.1:365-5359 GCA_002424625.1 Desulfuromonadaceae bacterium UBA5613 | reverse complement strand
GGTCTTGCCGCTGCCGGGCGGACCGATCATCAGCAGATTATGACTTCCAGCCGCGGCGACTTCGAGGGCGCGCTTGACGTGTTCCTGGCCGCGCACTTCACTGAAGTTGTCGGTCTGTTCCGTGGTCGGGGACGATTGCTCTTGCGGGTCGATGACACAGGGGAGAATCTTGATTTCGCCGCGCAGGAAGGTGACAAGGGTGCCGAGATCCGGGAGGCCGTAGACCGGCACGCTCGGCACGATCGCCCCTTCTTCGGCATTCTCGACCGCGACGATCAGCCCGTCCAGTCCCCAGTCGCGCGCCCCGACCGCCACCGGCAGGATCCCCCGCACTGGTTTGATCCGGCCGTCGAGGGAGACTTCCCCCATGAAGAGGTAGCGACTTGCGGCTTTCTGCGGCACCACCCCCATCGCCACGAGGATACCGATCGCCATTGGCAGGTCGAAGGCGGCGCCGTCTTTGCGGATATCGGCGGGGGCGAGGTTGATGGTAATGCGGCGGGCGGGGAATTCGTAACCGGAGTTTTTGATCGCCGATTTGACGCGATCCTTGCTCTCCTTGACCGCCCCCTCCGGCAGACCGACGGTGGAGAATTGCGGCAGACCCTGGGCGATATCGACTTCGACTTCGACGCGGTAAGCGTCGATGCCGATCAGGGCTCCTGAAAAGATCCGTGCAAGCATAAGTTGTCCCCCTCCTGCTGCGGTCAGGATCGCTGGCCGCAGGCAATCCCTTTATTCTTTTAATGTTTCCAGATAGTGTTCGGCGTCGATGGCGGCCATGCAGCCGGTGCCGGCCGAGGTGATCGCTTGTTTGTAGTGCTGATCCTGCACATCGCCGGCGGCAAAGACCCCGGCGACGCTGGTGGCAGTCTGGTTCCCTTCACCACCGCAGAGGGTGCGGATATAGCCGCTCTCCATCTCCAGCTGTCCAGCAAAAATCTCAGTGTTGGGTTGGTGGCCGATGGCGATAAAGACCCCGTGCACCGGTATCTCTTTGGTCGAGCCGCTTTTGTGGCGGAGGCGAAGGCCGGTGACGCCGCTGGCATCGCCGAGGACTTCGTCGAGCTGGTGGTGCCATTCGATGGTGACATTCCCTCCCTTGGTCTTTTCGATCAAACGGTCGGCAAGGATCTTTTCCGAACGGAATTTGTCGCGGCGGTGGATCACGGTGACGTGACTGGCAATATTGGCAAGGTAGAGGGCTTCTTCGACGGCAGTATTGCCGCCACCGATGACCGCCACCGCCTTGCCGCGATAAAAGAAGCCGTCACAGGTAGCGCAGGCCGAGACCCCCTTCCCCTTGAAGGCTTCCTCCGAGGGGAGGCCGAGATATTTGGCAGTGGCGCCGGTGGCGATGATCAGCGCTTTACAGCGATAGCTGCCGTTGGCGCCGGTGAGGGTAAAGGGGCGCTGCTGCAGGTCGACGGCGCTGATGTGGTCATAAATGATCTGTGTGTCAAAACGCTCGGCATGGCGGCGCATCCGCTCCATCAGTTCCGGACCCTGTACCCCGTCGGGATCGCCGGGCCAGTTATCAACTTCGGTGGTGGTCGTCAGTTGTCCGCCCGGTTCCATGCCGGCAATCAGCACCGGCTTGAGGTTGGCGCGGGCAGCGTAGACGGCAGCGGTGTAGCCGGCCGGGCCGGAACCGAGGATAATCAGATCATGAACAGACATCGTGCTTATCGTCTCCACAGTTAAGATTCAGAAAGAAGATGAAACCGAACGAGGCGGCCTGGCCGCAGCACCCTACCAGCGCTTGGTGATCTCGATCAGGTGGTAGCCGAACTGGGTCTTGACCGGGCCGAGACACTGGCCGACCGGGCCGGAGAAGACGACTTCGTCGAATTCGCGCACCATCTGCCCCGGGGTAAAGGCGCCGAGATCGCCGCCTTGCATGCGTGAGGGGCAGGAGGAGTTGGCTTTGGCCACCGCGCCGAAATCGGCGCCGGCCTCGATGTCGCTTTTAAGTTTCAGGCATTCGGCTTCGGTGGAGACAAGGATGTGACGGGCTGTTGCAGTTGCCATAATGAACTCCTGTATTGGGTTAATTTTCGGTTGCGCCGGTTTCGGCCTTTTCGGCCGCTTCGGCTTCCGCCTGGCAGCGTTCCACCGCCTCTTTTAACCAGACAATCTCTTCCGGAACAAACTGCTTGGAATGGTCGGTCCCGACATTCAGCGCCCAGCACAGCGGCGGCTCCGAAGTAGCGGCGAGGAGAAAGCCCGGCACTTCGACACATTCAATCTCGGCGTCGGCCCAGGCATTCATCCGTTCGCGGCTGTCAAAGAGCATCAGATAGTCGCTCCCTTCCGCTTCGATCACCAAGGGTAACACCCCTTGTCCGGCGGGAATTCCGGCCTTTTCCTTCTCATCTTCCGGGACAATCGGCACAAAGAAGGTGGTATTGAGAAAGAGATCGAAAAATTGCGACTGGTTTTCCTGATTGTTGGTGTCCTGGCGGAAGATTTCCAGGGCTTTGTCGATAGCGGTCATGGAATGGGTTGGCCTTTCTGTTCAACACGAGGGATAAGGGTCATGCTTTTGTTGTTAAAATGGTCGTTAGAATAGAGGATTGGCGGAGGAAGGTAAAGAGAGAAGATTTGTTCAAGGGTAAAGTTAAAGAACTGGGCGGATTCATCGGCCCGCCCGCGGAAAATCCCCGCGTTGTTGCTCGGCCCACGCTTGCCAGTCAAAGCCCTCGAAATCGATCAGCACCGCCAGAGGGATAAAGGTGTCGAGCTCGGCACAATCGCGGCCGCAGAGCTCCTTGGCAAAGGCCCGTAATAAGGTAAACTCCTTTGTAAAGAGTTGCCGAAAGTCATGGCGCATTTTGTCGATCTGCAGCGGGTTGAGGCCGATAAAGTTGCGGGAGCACCATTCGCCGAGAAAGACTTCACCGTTCTTATCGATCTGCGGCAGGCCGTGCAGGCGGCAGGTCATCGGCCGATAGTCATATACGAGGCAGCGGCCGGCAGGGTCAAGGAGGGGGCAGGGGGTGAGATCGTCCTCGGGCATCTCGGTCCAGGCGCTGTCGTCCATATGGTTAAGGAGGTAGGGAGCGGCAAAGCCGGGCCAGCGTTCCTGCAATTCTGCCCGGCGGATTTCGGCCTTGGCCACCACCCCGGCGCGGATAAGGGCGGGGAGTTGATCGAAGCCGGCCCGCAGCAGGCGGGCATCAAGGAGGGAGATGTCGAAGAGGCCGCGGCAGCAGTCACTGCACCCGTCAGCGCAGACGATGGCATTCGGCATTTCGTCCTGTTTGGCGGCAAACCAGAGGTCGATCGTTGCAAGCAGGGTGCGATAGCGCTGGAGAAGTTCGTTCATATTCGCCATTCTCGCAGAATTGCGGTGCTAGTGCAATCCGGAGAGAAATGGGGGCGGAAGCCCTTGACTTGTCGATTGGGGCAAAGTAAAACAGTGTCACATTGAGATTTGAATGGTGCGAAGCAACGAAAGGGTAAGCTTATGGACAGCTTTCGCGAGGAAGTCCGGGAGTTGCAGATCGGTTCCAAGATTCGCCGCATTCGCCAGGAACGGCGCATGACGCTGCAGACTCTTGCCGATGCCACCGGCCTGTCCAAGCCGCTCCTTTCTCAGATCGAAAATGAGCAGGTTATTCCACCATTGGCGACTTTGCTGCGGATCGCCAAGGCCTTTCGCGTGCCGCTGCAATCGTTCTTTCAGGAAGAGGGGAGTTCGTCCCGCTGCGTTCTGACCAAGGCCGGCGAGAGCCGCAAGATGTTGCGTCGTCCGGCGGAGAATGAGACTCCGGCGCCTTATACTTATCTCTCTCTGGCGCATGGCAAGAAGAATCGCAGTCTTGAACCGTTTCTTGTCGAAGTCGATGTCCACGAGTGGCAGGAGGAGATGATGGTCAGCCACGAGGGGGAAGAATTTATCTTTCTGCTTGAAGGGGAGATCAACCTCCACTATGCCGACCAGATCTATTCCATGAGTCCCGGCGATTCAGTCTACTACGATTCTGCGGAGCCGCACGCCATTGTCGCTCGGGGGACCGTGCGCCCGCGGACGGTGGCGGTCCTTTTCTCGCGGGATTAATTGCAAAACCTTCCAACCAAGGAGTGCGACGATGAAAAAAATCGGTGTCATCCTCTCGGGCTGTGGCGTCTATGACGGCAGCGAAATTCACGAAGCCGTCATCACCCTGCTGGCCATCGATCGGGCCGGGGCAGAGGCGGTGTGCCTGGCGCCTGATGTGGCGCAGCTGCATGTCGTCAACCATCTCACCGGTGAAGTCGACGCCAGCGACAGGCGCAATGTCCTGGTCGAAGCGGCGCGCATCGCGCGCGGCAAGATTCGCGATCTCAGTACGGTCAGTGCCGCTGATCTTGATGCGGTGATCCTCCCCGGCGGTTTCGGCGCGGCGAAGAATCTTTCGACCTTTGCTCTGAGCGGGGCTGATTGCTCCCTTAATGCCGAGGTCGAACGTTTGCTCAAGGAGATGTTCGCCGCCAAAAAGCCGATCGGCGCCCTCTGCATCGCTCCGGCGGTTTTAGCCCGTGCCCTCGGCAAGGTGGCACCGATCACCGTCACCATTGGCAACGATATCGGAACCGCGGCGGCGATCAAGGCGACCGGGGCGCAGCATGAGACCTGCCCGGTGCGGGAATTCGTCATCGATCGCGAGCACAAGATCGTCAGTACGCCGGCCTATATGCTTGCCGGTCGGATCAGTGAAGCCGCCGACGGCATTGAGAAGACCGTGCGGGCGGTGATCTCTCTTCTTTGATTTCTCCTTGCGTCCCGGCACAGATCTGTTAATCTTTTTCGCGTTAACCCTCAACCTAAGGAGCGAACTATGAAGAGTTATCGTTGTGTGATCTGTGACTACATTTACGACCCTGTCATCGGTGACCGGGACAATGGCGTTGCTGCCGGCACCCCCTTTGCAGATATTCCTGACTCTTGGGTCTGCCCGATCTGCGGAGCCGACAAAAGCAACTTTGAAGAGGTCTGATGCTGTGTGGCA
>DIKR01000124.1:0-178 GCA_002424625.1 Desulfuromonadaceae bacterium UBA5613 | reverse complement strand
ATCCTCAGGGGGACGATCCGGGAGATAAATCTCCTCGAACACCGGGTCATCATCGACTGATATTTTTATTGCAGCAACCGCTAGGGGAGTGCAACGGCACTGAGAGTTCCATTTGACGATGGAGCGACCCTTCGAACCTGATCCGGATGATACCGGCGTAGGGAAGCGGCAGGACGGA
>DIKR01000039.1 GCA_002424625.1 Desulfuromonadaceae bacterium UBA5613 | reverse complement strand
TGCATGCCGCGCGACAGGTAATACTCGACATAGGTGAAACCGTTGGAGAGGGTGAAGGCGAGCTGGCTGATCGGATTGGCGCCGGCCTCGGCAATATGATAGCCGCTGATCGAGACCGAATAGTAGTTGCGCACCTTCTGCTCGATGAAATACTGCTGCATGTCCCCCATCATCTTCAGAGCAAACTCCGTTGAGAAGATACAGGTATTCTGCCCCTGGTCCTCCTTGAGGATGTCGGCCTGCACCGTGCCGCGTACCGTCTGCAGAGTACAGGCGCGGATCTCCAGATACTCGGCGGCCGACGGCTCCCGAGCGTTCTTCTCCCGGAAGAGCTCGACCTGCTGTTCGGTGGCAGCGTTGAAGAAGAAGGCGAGCATCATCGGCGCCGGGCCGTTGATGGTGATCGAAACGCTGGTATTGGGGGCACAGAGGTCAAAACCGGCAAAGAGCTTCTGCATGTCGTTGACCGTGCAGATCGAGACGCCGCTCTCGCCGACCTTGCCGTAGACGTCCGGCGGATAATCCGGGTCTTCGCCGTAAAGGGTGACACTGTCGAACGCGGTGGAGAGGCGCTTGGCGTCATCATCCTTGCACAGGTAATGAAAGCGGCGATTGGTCCGCTCCGGCGTCCCTTCCCCGGCAAACTGGCGCTTGGGATCCTCTTCGGCGCGCTTGAAGGGGAAGACCCCGGCGGTGAAGGGGAAATAACCCGGCGCGTTCTCGAACATCGACCAGCGGAGAATCTCGCCCCAATCGGCAAAATCAGGGAGACAGACCTTGGGGATGCGGGTGCCGGAGAGGCTGGTGGTATAAAGATCGCTGCGGATCTCTTTGTCGCGCACCCTGGTCACCAGCTGATCGCGGCGGTAGGAAGCCTTCAGTTCCGGCCAATCCTTGAGGATCCGCTTCGGCTCGGCCTGGAGACGGGCATCAAAACTGGCGAGATATTTGTCGATCTCCCCCTGCGCTGCCCCCTCGCCGAGGATTTCGCGGGCGCCAGTCAGCTGAAAAAGGCGGCGGGCGATTGCGACCTGCTCCATAACCCGCTGGCGGTAGCCGCGCACGGTGTGGACGATTTCGCCGAGATAGTGCACCCGGTCACTCGGAATGATGAATTTTTTCAGGCTCTCGGTTTCAAGGATCGCCAGCGCTGAAGCCCAGTCCGTCCCCTTCTTGCTATTGATCGCCGCGAGGAGTGCCTTGTACAGGACATTGGTGCCGGGATCGTTAAACTGCGACGCAATGGTACCGAAGACCGGCAGCGCTTCGTCGGCGACCTCGAAGAGGTTACGGTTGCGGCGGTACTGCTTGCGGACGTTGCGCAGCGCATCTTCCGAGCCCTTGCGCTCGAACTTGTTGATCGCCACGACATCGGCGAAGTCGAGCATGTCGATCTTCTCCAGCTGGGTCGGAGCGCCGAACTCGCAGGTCATGACGTAGAGGGAGACGTCGCAGACCCCGACCACCCCGGCATTCCCCTGACCGATGCCGCTGGTCTCGACAATCACCAGATCAAAACCGGCCGCCCGCACCACAGCGATGGCGTCCTGAATGGCGGCAGAGAGCTCGGTCTGGGAATCGCGGGTGGCGAGGGAGCGCATGTAGATGCGCTGGGAATTGATCGAATTCATGCGGATGCGGTCGCCGAGCAGGGCGCCGCCGGTGCGTTGCCGCGACGGGTCAACGGCGAGAATGGCGACGCTCTTCTCGGAAAAGTCGCGATGGAAGCGCAGCACCAGCTCGTCGGTGATCGAACTCTTGCCGGCACCGCCGGTGCCGGTGATGCCGACGACCGGCACGTCCTGCGCCATCCCCTTGATTTTATCCCGCAGCTCTCCGTACCCGGCCGCGTGATCATGCACCGCCTGTTCGGCGAGGGTGATCAGGGTGTTGACGGCGCGGATGTCCTGCGCGGCGAGGCGCGAGAGCTCGGCCTGAAGGTCGCGCTGCTGGGAGAAATCGCACTCCTGCAGGACGAGGTTGATCATCCCCTGCAGCCCCATCTTGCGGCCATCTTCGGGGGAGAAGATCTTGCGGACGCCATACCCTTCGATCTCGGCGATTTCTTCCGGCACAATCACCCCGCCGCCGCCGCCAAAGACCTTGATATGGCTCTCCCCGCGCTCGCGCAGCAAATCGATGATGTACTTGAAGAATTCGACATGCCCGCCCTGATAACAGCTGACCGCGATCCCCTGGGCATCTTCCTGAATCGCCGCGGTGACGATCTCTTCGACCGAGCGGTTATGGCCGAGATGGATGACCTCGGCGCCGGAGGCCTGCAGCAAGCGGCGGATCATGTTGGTGGCGGCATCGTGCCCATCAAAGAGGCTGGTGGCGGTGACAATGCGGACCTTGTGGGCGGTCTTATAGATTTCAGGGCTGGCCATTTGCATCAGAAGATCTCCTTGGGTCAATAAATCGTATCAGGCCAGGGTGAATTCCCAGGCGCACCAGAACTCGGCAGGGTGCGCATCGGGCGGGCAGGCAATGCAACGGGTCTGCAGGCGCGGATCGATCGCCCTGGCGAATTCACTGTATTCGACAATCCCGACCGATTTGCAGGGATGGTCGGCCAGACCTTTGCGCTGGCGGGCCGATTGCACCCGGCAGTCGAGCATGCGGAAGACAACACGGTTCGCACTCTGCTCGATGACATCCTGGAGGTTGAGACGGGCATAAAAGCGGTGCTTCAAACATTCAACCAGAGCCGGGATGCCGCCCCCGGCTTGCAGTCCGAGACGGGCCATGATCCGTTTCGCCTCAATAACGGTAAAATGTTGCCAGGTCTCGGTATCGACGGCCACCGCCACCGCCATCCCGTAGCGCTTCTCCACCGCCTGAAACCAGACGCCGTCATGGGCCAGCCAGTTTTTCGCATCATCGACGATAATCTTGATCAACTCTTCTTTGCTCAGGTTATACAAAAGGCTGATGCCTTCATCGCCGGCACGCTCTGCACTTGACATCACGGCTCTCCTTGAACAGGTGGTTAAAAAGTCAAAACGTCCGTTAAAATTCCGTGGCTCTTTACTCGGGCAGGCGCACCACCAGCACCGGAATTTCGCTTTGTTTCACCATCTTTCGCGCTGTGCTGCCAATCAAGGCACTGAATAAAAATCCGTGGCCGTGCGTCCCCATAACGATCAGATCATAATTGCCGGCTTTCGCCTGCTTGAGAATCTCTTCGACGGGTGCACCGTAGGCGACATAGATATTCTCTATTAATCTTTCGTACTCCCCTTCACCGTTCTTTTCTTTTTCGCAGTAGTGGTGCAGTCGCGATTTGATCTTTTCAGCCAACTTGCTTTTGGCGGTCTGTAAATCTTCCGAACGCATCTGGATATTGGTTTGGTTGGTCAGTTTTTCATAAACATTGATAATCGAAATCTTTGCATCGTTACTTAAGGCGAGACGCAAGGCATAACCAAAGGCGTGACTGGCGCTCTCGGAAAGATCGGTGGCATAAAGAATTTTTTTGATTTTCGGGATCATGGCGTGACCTCTTCGTCAGAATAGGAATGGCGATCTTATCCAATAAGCGAGGGAAGAAAGGTGACGATCGACGGAAAGATATACATAATCGCCATGCCGATGATAAAGAGCCAGACCATCGGCCAGGCGCCGGCATAGACATCGTCCATCGACAGCTCCGGATACGCCCCCTTCAGGGCGAAGATGGTGTAACCGAAGGGCGGACTCAAACTGCCGATGGTCAGGTTGATCAAAAAGAGGGTCCAGAACCAGATGGGATCGAAGTTATGGACACTAAGAATTGGCTCGTAAATCGGGATGGCGACCAGCATCACCGCGAAGAGGTCAATAAACATGCAGAGGATAAAGGGAATGGCCATCAGGACGAGGAAGGTCCCCAGATGGGAGAGCTGCAGCTCAGAGGCGACCGTTACCAGACCGGTGGTGGCGCCGGTGAAGGAGAGGAGCTGGCCAAAGAGCATTGAGCTGGCGATGATGATCATGATCATCGTGCTGACCGTACAGGTCGCGAGAATCGCCTGGTAAAACATCTT
>DIKR01000094.1:379-4014 GCA_002424625.1 Desulfuromonadaceae bacterium UBA5613 | reverse complement strand
GGCCGAGATGGCGCAGGCGCTGCTCCGTGTCTATAAACCGTAAAAACTTATCTCACCGGGAAGCGATTATGACTCTGCATTTTCCTTGTCATCTGAGCCTGGGAGAATGCGCCGGATTGCTGAGGGCAAAGTAAAACAAAAACAGCAACCGTGTCCCTTCCCTTTCGACTCCAACCAGATTTTGCCTTGGTGAAGCTCAACAATTTTTTTCACCAGCGCCAGCCCCAATCCACTGCCGTCACTGCCGGGATTGAGTTGGGCAAAGAGTCCAAAAATCCGCCAAGAGTGTTCCGGCTCTATTCCCATGCCGTTGTCGCGCACGTAAAAAACAGGCTCATCGGCCTGGTCTCTCACCCCGACCTCAATCCGAAGATGCGGCTGATTGCCCCTGTACTTGATGGCGTTTTCAATCAGATTTTGCCAAATTTGTCCAAGCTGCAAGAGATCGCCATGCAGTTGCAGGGGGAAATCATCGGTGACAATATCGATCTGTTGCGTCTGGATTGAACCGGCCAGTGTACCCAGGCAGTCGTCGATCAGTGCCTTGACAGTCACAGTTGCCGGTTGGTTGTCCATGCGCCCGACACGGGATAGTCGGAGCAGGGCGGCAAGCAATCTTTCCATCTTGTCGGCGGCTCCTTGGATATAGGCGATGTCTTTGTCGATCTGCTCGGCATTGTTCTCAGCAATATCCTGTTGCAGCATACCAAGGAAGGATTTGACCGTGACTAAGGGGCTTTTCAGGTCGTGCGAGACGATGTTGACAAATTGCTCCATCTCCTTATTCTTCTGCTGCAGGACAACATCAACGGCTTTGCGCTCGCTGATGTCACGGATAATCGCCACCGCATGCCGTCCGTCTTCAAAAAAGACCGTTGCCCGGGATAGCTCGACGCTGACCTCGTGACCGTCCTTATGAAGAGTTTTCAACTCAAAAACTTTCATGATTTCTGTATCAGGATCAGCACCATTCGCAGTGATGACTCTTTGATCCACTTCCTGAGAAAATTCAGAATTGAACAGGGCATGCAGGTCGCGACCAAGTATCTCTTGCGGCTCATAACCGATGAGACGCCGGATCGCCGGATTGCAAAAGATGATCTTTCCATGGGGATCCATCATCAGAATGGTATCCTGAGCGGCATCGGTGATCACCCGTAAGCGGGTCGTGCTTTCACGAATCTGGCTAAGCTGCCGGGCCACTTGGCGGCGTAATAACCAGGACCACAACATAATCAGGGACAACATAATGATCAACGGAATCAGAACAATAGCGGAATACCGCAAGGCCACCCCCAGGGTATGAGGAGGTTCCTGATAGTGTTCCAGCCATTTGTCCTGAATGCGCCGGTATTCGCCATTGGTTTGCAGAATTTTCATGCCTTCGCTGAGCTTTGCCAGCAAGGCTTGCTGGCCATTTTTTACGCTATACGCATATTTCCGCTCCAGCAGACTTTCCCGACCGAGTTGCAGCCCGGTCCAAGCGTTTTTCTCGATCAGGGACAGGGCGGGAATCCGCGCCACCAGCGCACAATCCTGCTTCCCTTGCGCCAGTTCGCGCAGAGCATCTTCATGCGAATCCACCAGCGTGAGGAGTTCGGTCAAAGCACGAGTCTGCAATTCTTCAACAATAACGTCACCACGTTGCGCAATAATCCGCAAGCCTATCAACTCTTCATAGGAATTTGGCGCAGCGATCTCCCCGCGCCGGACCACGCTCACATAATGAGTTACCAGGTGGGACGCCCCAAAGTCGAAGACCCGATCCCGTTCCGGGGAATAGAAAATCCCCTGAATGATGTCGATCTCTCCCGTTTCCAGCTGCTGGAGAACCGTGTCCCACCGTCCGAGACGAATTTCGACATCAAGGCCGGTTTCGTGCGCTACGGCACGCGTCAGTTCAGTAATGAAACCGCTGGGGTTACCACGGCTATCAAGATATTCATATGGAGGGAAGTTGGCGTCTCCGCCGACGATCAGGCGCTGCCTGGTTGGTAATTGCAGAGCGGCAAACCATTTGGCATGGAGTCGTTGATAGGTGCCGTCGGCGATGACCAGAGCCAGTCCTTCGTTTAATAGCGCCAGAGTAGCGCGGTCGCCTTCCTTGACGGCAAAACTGAAATCCTGCCGAAAATCTTCAATCGGCCGGTCAACGACCCGCAGGTTACGCAAACCCGTCCCTGGGATCAAACGCAACGCTACCAGCCTTTGCATAACAACGGCATCAAAATCACCGCGGTTCAGAGCTTGCAGAGCCTCTTCAAAGGTTGTCGTTGTGAGCAGAGTGATGCCCCGATCTTCGCGTCGCAAAAACTCTTCGGCATTGTCACCCTTCATAACGCCAACTCTACGACCACGCAAGTCTTCCAGCTTGTGGATGGCACTGTTGTCATCGCGTACAACAATAGCGCCATGCAGAGACATGTAGGGAAAGGTAAAATCGAACAGGGCTTCCCGCTCCGGGGTGCGCCCTACCAGCGGCAGCGCCTGAATCTCGCCCTTTTCAAGCAAAGCTCTGACCTCGGGCCAGGGTCCGGTGCGAAAGGAAACGTCGCGCCCCATGGCTTTGAGGGCGGCACTTAGCAACTCCACAGAGAATCCGTCGACCTGCCCCTCCGCAGTCACGATACTGAAGGGGGGATAGTCAATTTCCGCCGCAGAGGTCACCGGAGGCTGAGCAAAAACAACTGGGGGAATGACAACCAGTGTCAACAGGACAATGAGGAAGAGTGAGAAATATTGAACGCGGCGAGTCATGATAATGCTCCGAAGATATAAAAATATATCAGCGTCTATCTCAAGCCAGCGTAACGGCGACGCCTCTGTCTGCAGGCGCAGCCATCAATCAACAACCAGCTTCTTATTGCTGCGCAGCAGGGCGGCAAACTCCTCGGCCGGCAATGGTTTGCTGAAGAGATAGCCTTGCAACATGTCACAGGAGCGGTCGCTCATGGATTGCACCTTCGCCCTGTCCAGGAATCTGGTTCCACACCAGCCGGTAATAACCAAAAAAGATTCAACAAATCTGAAAACTTATTAAAATCTGACGGCTTGACGAGGACTGCCTGTCCATGGTTAGTTTTTGGCAGCTGGCAAGGTAAACCAAAAACAGCTCCCCTGCCCGACCCCGGACGATTCAACCCAGATGCGCCCGCCATTGAATTCGACAATGCGCTTTACCAGTGCCAGGCCAAGACCCGAGCCCTCACTATCCTGATCAAGCTTTTCAAAGAGTCCAAAGATTTTTTCGTGAAACCCGGGTTCAATTCCCAATCCATTGTCGCGAACATAATAAATCGGCCCGCCCTTGCCACTCTCAAGGCCGATATCGATGCGCGGCGCGCTCTTCTCTCCCATATATTTGACGGCGTTGTCGATGAGATTCTGCCAGATCTCCACCAGGCGCGGTCGGTCGCCGAAGAGCACAACATCATTACTCTCCACCCGCACCTCGACGCCGCGCTCGGCAATGCGCCCGGCCACAGCCGTCAGCGCCTCGGCGACCAACTCAGCCAGGCTGACCGCGACCGGGGGGTTGACGTTGCGGCCGACCCGCGCCATCTCCAGCAGCTCATCGAGCAACCGCCACATCTTGTCGGCCGCTGTGTGCATGAAGGCCAGATCCCGGTCGATGC
>DIKR01000094.1:0-284 GCA_002424625.1 Desulfuromonadaceae bacterium UBA5613 | reverse complement strand
TCTTTCAGCTCCTCTTCCGCCAGCTTGCGGTCGGTAACGTCACGGGCAATCTCGATCACCGAAATGATCTTCCCGGCCGCATCACGGACCGGCGAGGCTGTCACATCGATATAAACAGGCCTACTGCTAACGGTCCCCCGCCTCACCATCTTGTGAATTTGGCCATCGCCCAGTGCCTTGGCGATGGCGCAGTCATCGCAGGCATGCTCGTAACCATGGAAGGCCCGGTAACAAGGCTCACCCGCATGGCTGCCGGCAAGGCTGATATGGATCGGATTCTGGTA
>DIKR01000082.1:741-7058 GCA_002424625.1 Desulfuromonadaceae bacterium UBA5613 | reverse complement strand
CCAGCGCCGCCACCACAAAGAGCAGAAACGAAGCGACGATAATCGTCCCGCCGGTCGGCAGATTGAGGGCAAAGGAGGCGAGGATGCCGCTGAGGACCGAGAGGATGCCGCAGGCGGCGGCGAGCAGGAGGGTCGGCAAAAAGCCGCGACCGAGTTGCAGCGCCGCCACCGGCGGCAGGATGAGGAGGGCGGAGACGAGCATGATCCCGACCAGCTTCATGGCGAGGACGACCGTCAGGGCGGTGAGCAGGACGAGAATGACATTGGCGCGACCGGTGTTGATCCCCGAGGTGCGGGCGAGATCTTCATCAAAGGCAACGGCAAAGAAAGCGCGGCCGCGCAGCGCCACAACCACGACAACAACGATCGCGAGAGCGGCGGTGAGGAGGACGTCATTGCGGCTGATGATCAGGATATTGCCGAAGAGATAGCTGAAAAGGTCGACATTATAGCCGCCCGAGAGGCTGGCGAGGATAACGCCAAGGGCGATACCGAGGGCGGAGACGATGCCAATGGCGGTATCGCCGTGGATGCGGGCACTGGAGGTGAGTTTGAGGATACCGAGGGCGCCGACCAGGACCAGGGGGATCGCCGCATAAGTCACCCAGTTGGCGCTGACGCCGCAGAGGAGGACGAGGGCGACGCTGCCGAAGGTGAAGTGGGCGAGGCCGTCGCCGATCAAGGAAAAACGGCGCAGCACCAGGAAGAGGCCGAGGAGGGCGCAGAGCAGACCGATCAGCGTCCCGGCGATCAGGGCGCGCTGGATAAAGCCGTAGCCAAGGATCTCGAAGGTTGGCATCAGCAATGGTCTCCGTGGTGATGATAGATGGTCTTGTTCGAGTGCTCGCCGAAGAAGCTGGTCATCTCCGCCGACGCGCAGAATTCGGCAAAGGTGCCGTCAAAGATCACGGTTTTGTCGAGGTAGACAAAGCGTTTGGCATACTGACCGATATTCCAGGTATCGTGGGTGATGAGGATGATCGCCGTCCCCAGGTCGCGGTTGAGTTCCTTGACAATAGCGTAGAAATCCTCCCGCGTCTCCGGGTCAAGAGCGGTGGTCGGTTCATCCAGGAGGAGGAGGGCCGGCCGGCCCACCAGGGCCCGGGCAAGAAGGGCGCGCTGCTGCTGCCCGCCGGAGAGCTGACCGATGAGTTGCTGGCGCAGGTCGATAATCCCCATGCGGGCAAGGATCTCTTCAAGTTGTTGGGCTTCACTGGCATCGATGCGGCGCTTCGGGCCGTTCTTGCCGATGAAGCCGAGGCGGACAATCTCTTCGACAGTGGCGGGGAAGTGGGGGTTGGCAAAGCTGAGACGCTGGGGGAGATAGCCGATCTTCTGCCAGTCGTTGAAAAGTGACAAGGGTTGTCCGAGGAGACGGATGGTGCCGGAGGTGACCGGGACAAGGCCGAGCATCGCCCGGATCAGGGTGCTCTTCCCCGAACCATTGGGGCCGACAATGCCGAGATAGTCACCGGTCTGCACCTGAAAAGAGATGTCGCGGAGAATATCGGTACTGCCGTAGGCAATATGCAGCTGTTCGGCTTGCAGGAGCATCATCGGCATTCGAGTCCGATCTGCAGGTTCTTCAGGTTGCGTTCCATGATCTCGATAAAAGTGATCCCCCGCTCAAAATCGACTTTGCTGACATTATGGGCGGCACTGAGCAGGAGAACCGATCCGCCCGCTTCTTTGGCAATGGTTTCCGCCAGCTTGGGTGAGACCAGCTCTTCACTGAAGAGGTAACGGAGATCTTGGCGGCGCATCTGCTTGACCAAAGCCGCCATCGTCGCCGCCGTCGGCTCGGCTTCAGGATTGACCGCGGCCGCGGCATGATACTCCAGGCCGTAGCGGGCGGTAAGATAGCCGAGGGCAAAGTGGCCGCCCTGCAGCAGTGTCCGTTGTTTGCAATCGGCGAGGCTGCGGCGGTAATCAGCATCAAGCATATTGAGACGGGTCACATAAGCCGCGGCATTGCGCAGGTAAAGCTCGCGATGCGCCGGATCTTTGCTGGCCATCGCCTCGGCGATATTGTCGACCATGACCTGAGCATTGGCAAAATCGAGCCAGAGGTGGGGATCGATCGCTCCGGCGTTATGAGCGTGGGCATGGGCATCATGCTCATCGGCATCGCCGCTGCTCGGGCGCAATTGCGCCCCGACGCTGGCGTCGACAATCGTCACCCGGGCTGGATCGACACTGGCGGCAATCGTCGCCGCCCAGACCTCCATGGCTTTGTGGGTATAGATGAAGAGGCCGGCGCGATTGACGCGGAGAATATCCTCCGGTTTCGGATCGAAACTATGCGCCTCCACCCCCGGCGGCAGCAGGAGAGTGACCTCGACCTGGTCGCCACCGATCTGTCGGACAAAATCGTAAAGAGGGAAAAGGGAGGTAACGACCTGCAGCTTGGTGGCGGTCGGTGCAGCGCTCTCGGGTTTGCTGCACGCCGACAGAAAAAGACCGCCGATGAGCAGCAGGGTGAGGAGGAGAATCCTGGGCATTGTCAATTGTCCCTTCATGCGTTCTGGTTGCAGCAACGGCGACAGGTGCCGAGGGCCTGCATAATGTGGACATCGACCTGACCATCGATCTGGCCGGCCAGTGCGGCACAGCCGCAGTCGTGGATGTCCTGCACCGTGCGGCAGACCAGACAGACAAAGTGATGATGATGGTCGCGATTGGCGCAGAAGTAGTAATAGAGTTGGCGGTTGGGGTGGAGAATCTTGCTGATCACCCCCTGGCTGGAGAGCTCTTCAAGGTTGCGGTAGATCGTCGGCAGCCCGACCTTGCAGGCTGCGCGCAGCTGCACCTGACCCTGCACCTCTTCGGGGCTGAGGTAGGTGCGGGCGGTGCTCATGCTCTCCAGGATCGCCAGGCGTTGTGGCGTCACCTTGAGTTGCAACGATTTGAGCAGCTGCGGAAAATCGAAAATCATGCGCCTCTTTCTAAATAGAAATGATTTCGATTTAATAGCCGAGGAGAGCTCGCTTGTCAAGGGCAGCACCGCTGATGCGTTGACACTGCCTAAACAAGCCCGTACACTGCGCGACCATGAAACAGAAATCCCTTTACAATTGCCAGCAATGCGGCTTTCAGTCGCCGAAATGGCTGGGGCGCTGCCCCGATTGCGGCGCCTGGAACTCCCTCGCCGAAGAGACCGTCACTATCACTGCCAAGGGGAGTCCGCCGCGCCTGACCGCCTCCCTCGGCCGGCCGCAACGTCTGCATGAAGTCGATGCCAGCGAAGAGGACCGCTTGCAGTGCGGCATCAGTGAATTCGACCGCGTCCTCGGCGGCGGCGTCGTCCCCGGTTCCCTCATCCTCATCGGCGGCGACCCGGGCATCGGCAAATCGACTCTGCTGTTACAGGCGGTCGGCCGACTCGCCGCCAGCGGCATCGCTCTCTACGTCAGCGCCGAAGAATCGACCAAACAGATCAAGATGCGCGCCGATCGTCTCGGCGTCGCGGACGGACAGCTCTACCTCCTCGCCGAGACTGCTCTCGAAGCGATCCTCGACCGGGTGCGCGAACTCAAACCCGCCTTTTTGGTCATCGACTCGATCCAGACCATCTTCACCGCTGCCCTCGAATCCGCCCCCGGCTCGGTCAGTCAGGTGCGGGAATGCGCCGGCCGGCTGATGCAGACCGCCAAGGTCGACGGCATCCCCACCTTCCTCGTCGGCCACGTCACCAAGGATGGCGCCATCGCCGGGCCGCGTGTCCTTGAGCACCTCGTCGACACCGTCCTTTACTTTGAAGGGAACCCCGGTCACCCCTACCGCATCCTCCGCGCCGTCAAAAACCGCTTCGGCTCGACCAACGAGATCGGCGTCTTCGAAATGAAGGAGTCAGGTCTCAGCGAAGTGGCGAATCCCTCGGAACTCTTCCTCGCCGAGCGCGCCGAGGGCGCCACCGGCAGCAGCGTCGTCGCTTCTCTCGAAGGGAGCCGGCCGATCCTCGTCGAAGTGCAGGCCCTGGTTTCCGGTTCGTCTCTTGGCACGCCGCGACGCACCACCATGGGGATCGACCACAACCGTGTCTCCCTCCTCGTCGCCGTCCTCGAAAAGAAGGTCGGACTCTCCCTCCTCGCCCAGGATATCTTTGTCAATGTCGCCGGCGGGGTCAAACTCGACGAGCCCGCCGCTGATCTGGCGGTGATGGCGGCCCTCGCCTCGAGCCACATGAACCGGCCGATTCCGCCGCGCGCCATCCTCTTTGGTGAAGTCGGACTTGCCGGCGAAGTGCGCGCCGTCTCCCGCCCCGAATTGCGGGTCAAGGAAGCCGCTCGTCTCGGCTTTACCCGCTGCCTGCTGCCGCAGGGGAATTTGAAGAATCTCGACGCCCCGTCGGGGATGGAGCTGATCGGCGTGCGCAGCGCCGCCGAAGCGCTGGAAGGATTGTTTGAATGAGCTCAAAGATGAACGGAAAATTGTCGCATTTCACTCGAGGTGACAAGACCATGCAGTCGCAGTTGACCGGTGCCATTCAACTTGAAAACAAAGAAGGAGAGAAGATTTTCTTTCTCCGCTCAGGGATCTAATCTATGCAGACTTATCGCATCCGTCTTTCCTTTGTCATCCCCCTCGGCCTCGTCGTCCTCCTTTGTCTGGTCCTCGCGGCGATCGTCATCATTCAGGAACAACCCTCCGCCAAATTATTGGTGGTCGGCTGCGCCCTTTTACCCCTCGGCTATCTTCTCTTCGAATGCGTGGCGCGACGGATCGAAATCGATGCTGACGGCTTGCGATTGATTCGCCTCGGCCGGGTGCGCGCCTTTCTCTGGAGCGAGATTACCGCGGTGGAGACGGTGCGGGTGAGGCAACGCGCCTTTCTGACAGTCAATGCCGGCGAAGACTTTTTGATCATCGCCAATATGTACGCCGGCTTTGATCACTTGCTCACTAGCGTGCTGGAGCGGGCGCCAACCGCAGCGATCACTGAAGAAACGCGGGCTCTTGCCCAGGCACCGCCAGTGAAACACTCGGACATTGTCATCCTCTGGGGACTGGCGATCATGATGGCTTATCTGATCTTTGCCCAGTTTTCCTCCTGACGCCCATACACAGAGAAACGCTTTTTATCTGATTGACCGAAAATGACTTCTTCTCTATAGTATTGAGCTAATCTAAATCGACAGGGGCTAGCCATGGATCATACCCAGCTGGAAGAACTCAAAAAAACTCTCCAGGAGCAGCTTGAAACCTTGCAGCGCGATGCCGGACGAACCGTCACGGAAATGACGGATGAAAAGACTAATTTTCCTGATCCGACTGATCGTGCTTCACTGGAATCGGACCGCAACTTCGAGTTGAGGATTCGTGACCGCGAGCGCAAACTTATCCTCAAAATTCGCGAAGCTTTAGAGCGCATTGAAGACGGAGATTTTGGTGTCTGCGAAAGTTGCGGTGAAGATATCAGCGTAGCGCGCCTGAAAGCCCGACCGGTGACGACCCTTTGCATCGATTGCAAAACCGAACAAGAGCGTCAGGAAAAGATCGGCTAATCTCTCCCGGAGCATGGAGGGCAATGCCAGCAGCGCCTGAGGAGACTTTAAATCCCGCGACCTGCGCCGACGTTTCTGTTGCTCCTTTTGCGGAAGGTCATTGCTGATGTCGACAGAGCACGACAACACTTTTACCGCCTACTCCCTCGGCATCCAGCGTACGCTGCGCCTCAACGATCTGATCCACTTCTTCCTCTCGGCACTGACCTCCCCGGCAGGGGGAAATTTCTCAGCGGCAATCCTGTCTCTTTACAATAAGCGTTCACACGCCCTGCAAGGAATGCTCGGCATCACCCAGGAAACCTCTCTTTTTGCCCTCCCCGCCAATACCAACCCCGAATTCTGGTGTCATCCCCGCGTGACGACTGAGATTCAACGCCGCCAACGCGATGCTGATTTCAATCGCGCCGCGATGCGTTTGCGTTTTCAACTGGTCGGCACACCGGCAATCGCGACAGTCTGTAAAGAAGGAATCTCGCACTCGCTGTTAGGAAACGAAGCCAAGGATGAGCTTGCCGCTCTTTTTCGCCACTTCTGTTCCTCTCGAGAGTACGCCTGCCTGCCGTTGTGCGGTCGCGAAGGTTTAATCGGTGTCGTTATCTTCACAGATAACACCGGGTCACTCCCTGCCCCGCGGCTGGCAGAGGCCGAAGCTTATGTCCGCCACGCTGAAATCGCTATCGACAATGTACTGCTGATGCGTCGTCTCGAAAGTAGCAACGAAGAATTGCGAGGACTTGAGGCACGCGCACAACAGGACGAAAAGATGGCCCTCCTGGGTGAACTGGTGGCGTCGATTGCTCACGACCTCAA
>DIKR01000082.1:0-671 GCA_002424625.1 Desulfuromonadaceae bacterium UBA5613 | reverse complement strand
CGCCGCCTCGAAGAGATCGTCGTCGGCATTCTCTCTTTTTCACGTAAACAGATGATTTGCTACGATTCCTGCCAGCTGCCCGAGTTCATCGGCGCCTTGCTGGCCAAGGAAGAGCAGGCCTTGACACAAGCCAACATTCACGTCGAGTTCAAGACCGAAGCCGACCTTCCGGGGATTTTTGGCGATATCGTGCGCCTTTCGCAACTTTTTACCAACCTCATCCAAAATGCCATACAAGCCATGCCGCAGGGGGGAGAATTGACTCTTCGCCTGAAAACCGTACGTCTGCACGGCGACCGGGCCGTACAAATCGAGATCAAAGACAGCGGCGCCGGTATCCCGGAAGAGGTTATCAACAGGATCTTCCAACCCTTTTTTACCACTCGCGCCGAGGGAACAGGCCTGGGCCTGTCTATCTGTTCAAGAATTGTTGAACAGCATCAGGGGAAAATCCGGGCATTGAATTCGCCGAGCGGCGGGGCGATCTTCCGCGTCACCCTCCCGGCGCAGCGCCAGCGATAATCTTTATAAACCTAAAAAATTCTTGACAGCCGCATCAGGATCCATTATAAATCACCGCTCAACGCCCAGATAGCTCAGTCGGTAGAGCAGTGGACTGAAAATCCACGTGTCGCTGGTTCGATTCCGGCTCTGGGCACCACTTAAAATCA
>DIKR01000114.1 GCA_002424625.1 Desulfuromonadaceae bacterium UBA5613 | reverse complement strand
TGATCATCCTCGATCCGGTCAATCGTGATGTCATCGATGCGGCGCTGAAGAATGGCCAGAAAGATTTTATCGGCGGCAACTGTACGGTCAGTCTGATGTTGATGGCGCTGGGCGGGCTTTTCCGCGCCGATCTCATCGAATGGCTCTCCTCAATGACTTATCAGGCTGCTTCCGGCGCCGGCGCACCGAATATGCGCGAGCTCCTTGCCCAGATGGGTGTCCTCCACGGCTCGGTGGCTGACTTGCTCAAAGATCCCTCCTCGGCGATCCTTGAGATCGATCAGAAGGTGACGGAAACTTTGCGTAACGACGCCATGCCGAAGAAGGAATTTGGTTTTGCCCTGGCCGGCAATCTCCTCCCCTGGATCGATCGGGAAGTCGAGGACGGCCAGAGCCGCGAAGAGTGGAAGGGTTTTGCCGAAACCAATAAAATCCTCGGAACAAAAGAGGCAATTCCGGTCGATGGCCTTTGTGTCCGTGTCAGCGCCATGCGCTGCCACAGCCAAGCCCTGACGATCAAACTCAAGAAAGATCTGCCGATCGCCGAGATTGAAGCGTTGATTGCCAACGACAATCAGTGGGTCAAACTGGTGCCGAACAACAAAGCCGACTCCCTGGCGCAGTTGACGCCGGCGGCGGTCTCCGGCACGCTGACCGTGCCAATCGGCCGGGTGCGCAAGATGAAGATGGGGCCGCAGTATATTTCCGCCTTCACCTGCGGCGACCAGCTCCTTTGGGGTGCGGCCGAACCGCTGCGGCGGATGCTGCGCATCCTGTCCGAACGCTGAGGTTTAAAGATTCCTTCAGGTCATCTCGGGGCGGAGCAGACCTTGGCTGCTTCGCCCAATTTTTGAATTCAGGGTCGAGACGACCCAATGAGGGCAAAATCGTATGTTTGACAAGTTCAACGATGAATGCGGCGTATTCGGCATCTTCGGTCATCCCGAAGCGGCCAATCTTACCTATCTCGGTCTTTATGCCCTGCAACATCGCGGGCAGGAGAGCTGCGGGATCGTTGCTTCTGACGGCGTGCAACTGCGCACCCACAAAGGAATGGGCCTGGTTGCCGACGTTTTCAAGCGCAATTCGATCTTTGCCGAACTGCCCGGGAGCAGCGCTATCGGCCATGTCCGTTATTCGACCGCCGGCGGCAATGACATCAAGAATTGCCAGCCGATTGTCGTCGATTATGTGCATGGAGCCATCTCTGTCGCCCATAACGGCAACCTCGTCAATGCCCTGGAGATTCGCGCTGAGCTGGAAAAGAAGGGGTCGATTTTCTCCACGACTTCCGACACCGAGGTCATCATCCATTTGATCGCCCGATCGGCCGGAGCGAGTCTTGAAGACCGCCTTGTCGACGCCCTGCGTGAAGTCCGCGGCGCCTACAGCCTGACTTTCCTGACCGAGACGCGTCTGGTGGCGGTGCGTGACGGAAGTGGCTTCCGCCCGCTGGCCCTGGGTAAACTCGATGGTGCCTATGTCATTGCTTCCGAAACCTGTGCTTTTGATCTGATCGAGGCGGAATTTATCCGCGAGATTGAACCGGGAGAGATGGTCGTCATCGACAAGCACGGCATCAAGAGTTACTTCCCCTTTGAAAAAATCCCTACGTCCCCCTGTATCTTCGAGCATATTTACTTTGCCCGCCCCGATAGCATCGTCTTCGGCCGGCAGGTCTATGGCGTACGCAAGGAGTTCGGGCGTCAACTTGCCCGGGAATTTCCGGTTGATGCCGATGTCGTCATTCCTATCCCTGATTCCGGGGTGCCGGCAGCCATCGGCTACGCGGAAGAGTCAGGGATCCGTTTTGAGACCGGGCTGATTCGTAATCATTATGTCGGTCGCACCTTTATCGAACCGCAGCAATCGATTCGCCACTTCGGGGTCAAGCTCAAGCTTAATCCGGTGCGGGAGATTATCGAAGGAAAACGTATTGTTGTGATCGATGATTCGATCGTGCGCGGCACCACGGCACGCAAGATCATCAAGATGATCCGCGCCGCCGGTGCCAGTGAAGTGCATGTGCGAATCTCCAGTCCACCGACCAGTTTCCCCTGTTACTACGGTATCGACACCCCGACCCGCAAAGAGCTGATTTCGTCATCGCATTCGATTGAAGAGATCAACCGCTACATCACCTCCGATTCTCTCGGCTACCTGTCGCGCGAAGGGACGCTGCGCGCTGCCGGAGCTCCGGAAGGTCGGCCCGGGCACTTTTGTGATGCCTGTTTCAGTGGCCACTATCCCGTCAAATTTCCCCGCCTGGTCGAATCTGACCAGATGGGACTCTTTTAAGGAGAATTTCATGACCAGCCAGGAACGCAACAGTTTGATGGAGATCATCCGCGACCTTTCTTACGAAGAGCGGGAGGTGACCCTCGCCTCCGGCCGCAAAAGCAACTTCTATTTCGACGGCAAGCAGACCTGTCTGCATGCACAGGGCGGCCTGCTGGTCGGCAAGGCTTTCTGGCAAGAGGTCAAGGCCTTTGCCGGGCCGATTCATGGCGTCGGGGGTTTGACCCTGGGTGCCGACCCCATCGCCACGGCGACGAGTATCGCCGCCGCCCTGGATGGCGCCAGCGTCCATGCCTTTATCATCCGCAAGGAGCCAAAAGGGCACGGCACCGGCCAGTGGCTGGAAGGGCGTAAGAATCTCCCCGCCGGCAGTCGCGTCGTGATTGTCGAGGATGTCACCACCACCGGCGGTTCCTCGATGAAAGCGGTCGAGCGCGCTCGCTCCGAAGGTCTGGAAGTCGTCGGCATCGTTACTCTTGTTGACCGCGAAGAAGGGGCTCGGGAGTTTCTCGAGGGCGAAAACAGCCTGGCTTTGCGCGCAGTCTTTACCAAGTCGCAAGTCGTCGGTTAATTGCAAAGAGAATAGATATCCCGCCCCCTCTTCCTGCGCGAAGAGGGGGCGATTTTTTTAGGTAAGCGACACAGCATGAAGCTCCCCACCCCCTTGTATCCTGGTCGTCTCCTGCGACGCTACCAGCGTTTTTTTGCCGATGTCGAACTTGACGACGGCCGCATCGTCATTGCTCATACCCCGAATACCGGCAGCATGCTGCAATGTGCCATCCCCGGTCATCGCGTCCTGATCTCTGTGGCGGCCAACCCTCTGCGCAAACTCCCCTAGACCCTCGAACTCATCGAAGTCAACGGCAGTTGGGTCGATACTCATACGCATCGGACAAATCGAGTGGTCGAAGAGGGATTGCGCTCCGGGGCCATCGCTGAGTTCGCCGGCTATAATGTCCGGGCCGAAGTCCCCTACCATGACAGTCGCATCGACTTTCTGCTGCAGCGAAGAGGGGAGCAGGTTTTGGTCGAGGTTAAGAACGTCACTCTCTGCTTGTCCCCTGAAATCGCCTGCTTCCCGGATGCTGTGACTACGCGGGGGCAGAAGCATCTTCGTGAATTGGCTCGGGCGCGTGCCGAGGGTTATCGGTCAGTGATCTTCTTTCTTGTCCAGCGTGCTGAAGCGACGTCCTTTACTCCCGCCGATGCCATTGACCCTCTTTACGGGCAACTTCTGCGCGAGGTCACCGCGGCCGGGGTCGAAGTCCTTGCTTATCGCAGTGTCGTGACAGAAGTGATGACTTCTGTCGGCGTCCGCATTCCGGTCTGCCTCTAATCGTCCGATGAAACTTGACTCAAACGGGGCAAAAGTGCTAAAGAGTTCTGCGCTTTAAGCTGCCAATCATTCTGAAGGAGAAATAATCATGGAACAAACTTTTGCCATCATCAAGCCTGACGCCTTTGCCAAAGGCTACGCCGGCCGCATCCTTGCCCGCATCTACGCCGAAGGTTTTACCGTTGTCGGCCTTAAAAAACTCTACATGAGCAAGGTGGAAGCCGAAGGCTTCTACGCCGTGCACAGCGCTCGTCCCTTTTTTGGTGAACTCACCGACTTCATGAGCAGCGGCCCCTGCGTCGTCATGGTCCTTGAAGCGGATGGCGCCATTAAAAAGTGGCGCGACCTCATGGGCGCCACCGATCCGGCCAAGGCCGAGGCTAACACTCTGCGTAAAGAGTTCGGCGCTTCGATCGGCGAGAATGCCACGCACGGTTCCGATGCTCCGGAAACAGCTGCTTTTGAAATCCCTTACTTCTTTTCGGGTCTCGAACTCCTTTAATTCGTCCGTTCCCGATTGCGAAGTACGTTTAAGCTTGAGTGGAAAAAGCCCGTGGGATAATATCCACGGGCTTTTTCCTTTTAATACGCGAACAATGAAGGTGTTTTTGCCGGTGCCACAACTGATTGACCTGAAAAATCTGACCAAGAATGATCTGACTGATTTCCTTGCCGGTATCGGTAAGGAGCGCTTTCGGGCCGGGCAGATCATGCGCTGGATCTATCCGCGCGGGGTCTGTGACTTTGCGGCGATGACTGACCTCTCCAAAGAGCTGCGCAACGAACTGGTAGCACGGGCGTTTGTTTCGGACTGGACGCCGGAGCATGTAGCGGTGAGCAGCGACGGCACCCGCAAGTATCTCTTCCGCCTCGCCGATAACGAAACGATCGAGACCGTGCGCATCCCCATGCTCGAAGGGCGCAGCACCCTCTGCATCTCGACCCAGGTCGGCTGTGCCATGCAGTGTTCCTTCTGTCTCACCGGCGGCTTTGGCCTCACCCGCAATCTCGAAGTGGGCGAGATCGTTAATCAGGTTTGTGCTGCTCTCAAGGACGGCCCTATCCACAATATCGTCTTCATGGGGATGGGGGAGCCGCTGCATAATCTCGACAATGTCGTCAAGGCGATCGAGATTCTCGGTGCGGTCGATGGTTTTGCCTTTGGACCCCGTAAGATCACGGTTTCGACCAGCGGGTTGCTGCCGGAGATGGCGGAGTTTGGCCGCCGCGTCAAGGTTAATCTCGCCGTCTCCCTCAATGCCACCACTGATGCGGTTCGCGATGTGCTGATGCCGGTTAACCGCCGTTACCCGCTCAAAGAGTTGATGGCGGCCTGTCGCGCCTATCCCCTGCAGCCGCGGCAGTACATCACCTTTGAATATATCCTGATTCGCGATGTCAACGATTCCCTCGCCGATGCCAAACGTCTTGTCTCCCTCCTTCATGAGGTCAAGGCCAAGGTCAATCTCATCCCCTACAACGAACACGAGGGATCGACCTTTCGCACCCCGGAGCCGGCGCAGATCGAAGCTTTTCAGCTTTATCTCCTCAGCCGTGATATCGTCGCGGTGCGTCGGGCGAGCAAAGGGCAGGATATTTCGGCGGCCTGCGGGCAGCTCAAGGCCAAACTGGAAAAGTCAAAGCCTGAATAGTAGTGGCGAATCTTGTATTCGCCCAGGGCGATCACGAGGATCGCCCCTACAAAAAATATGTGGAGAAAAATCTTATGGCACAAACAGTCATCGGCGTCATCGGCGGCAGCGGTCTTTACGAGATCGAGGGATTGAACAATGTTCGCGAAGTGGTGGTCGAGACCCCCTATGGTCCGACTTCGGATGTGCTGGTCACCGGCGACCTGCACGGGGTGCAGATGGTCTTTCTCCCCCGTCATGGCCGCGGCCATCGCCTCCTGCCCTCGGAAGTCCCCTTTACCGCCAATATCTATGCAATGAAGAAGCTCGGCGTACAGCGGATCATCTCGGTCTCGGCGGTCGGCAGCATGCAGGAAGAGATCGTTCCCGGCCACATCGTCATTCCTGACCAGTTCTTTGACCGCACTCTCGGCAAGCGCCCCATGACCTTCTTTGGTGAAGGGATTGCCGGCCATGTGCAGTTTGCCGATCCGGTCTGCAAGGATCTCAGTGCGATCCTATACACCGCGGCGCAGGAGGCGGGAGCGACGGTCCATCGCGGCGGCACCTATCTGTGCATGGAGGGGCCGCAATTCTCGACCCGCGCCGAGTCGCAGATTTATCGCAGTTGGGGAGTCGATATCATCGGCATGACCAACATCAACGAAGCGCGACTGGCGCGGGAAGCAGAGATCTGTTACGGCACCATCGCCCTTGCCACCGATTACGACTGCTGGCACACCTCCCATGACGATGTCTCGATCGAAGCGATCATTGCCATTATCCAGCAGAATGTGGCGATGGCGCGCAGGATTATCGCCGGTGCTGTTGCTCAGTTGGCAGTGGAGCGGGGCTGTGTCTGCAAGGATGCCCTGCAATTTGCTATCATGACCGATAAAAAACTGATTCCGGCCGCCACCAAAGAGAAGTTGGCAGTGATTATGGGCCGCTACCTTGATTAAAATGACCTTTCGGAGTTAACTGCATGAGTTTACTGGTAATTGGTTCCATGGCCTTCGATTCGGTCGAAACCCCCTTCGGCAAAGCAGATGAAGTCCTGGGTGGCTCCGGTACTTTCTTCTCGGTCGCAGCCAGCTACTTTACCGATGTCCGCCTCGTCGCCGTGGTCGGAAATGACTTCCCGGATGAACATCTTCAGATGCTGCGCGAGCGCAACATCGACCTGACCGGTGTCACCATGGCCGACGGCGCCACCTTCCGCTGGAAAGGGCGCTACGGTTTTGAGCTCAACGAAGCCCAGACCCTCGATACCCAGCTCAATGTCTTTGCCGATTTTCGCCCTGAACTCCCCGCCGGTTATGCCGAAAGTGAATTCGTCTTTCTCGCCAATATCGACCCGGAGTTGCAAAGCGAAGTTTTGCGCCAGGTCCGGCGGCCGCGGTTGATTGCTGCCGATTCGATGAACTTCTGGATCACCGGCAAGCGCGAGGCTCTGCTTGAAACCTTAAAGGGGGTCGACCTGTTGGTGATCAACGAAGGGGAGACCCGTCAGCTCGCCGGCGAAGCGAACCTCATCAAGGCGGCCAGGGCAGTGTTGAACATGGGGCCGAAAACCTTGATCGTTAAGCGCGGCGAATACGGCGTGTTGATGTTCTCCCCTGGCGAAATTTTTGCCGCCCCGGCTTACCCTCTGGAAGAAGTCTTCGATCCGACCGGTGCCGGTGACACCTTTGCCGGCGGCTTTATGGGCTACCTGGCAGCGACCAAGAATCTCGAACCGGAAAATATTCGTCGGGCAATCGTTTATGGTAGCGTCATGGCCTCCTTTACCGTTGAGGATTTCAGCTTGAACCGCTTGAAAAGTTTGACAATAGAAGAGATTGACGTGCGTTTTAAAGAGTTTAAAATGATGACAGAGTTCATTGCCGGGTAGGAAAGAAATTGTAACAATCAAGGCTGACGCCTGGAATCGGAACAATCTGACCCGACATCTTGTCGACTCCAGACTGTTCCACTGTGAGGACTTTCGTGAAGAGATCTTGTCTTGCCCTTGTTTTAGTTCTAGCGACCCTTCTCCCCCTCTTTGGCTGTATCTCGGCCAAAGATCGCACGGACGGAAAAGTTCATTACACCCTCGGTCTCTCTTATCTGCGCGAGCCCAACTATTCACTGGCACTGAAAGAGTTTTATCTGGCTGCGGAGGCGAACCCCGGAGACCCGAACATTCACCTCTCCATGGGCCAGACCTATCAATTGATGCGCTCCTATAACGATGCCGAAAAGAGCTACAAGAAGGCATTGCGCTTGAGTGACGCCAGCTTTGCGCCGATCTGTCAGAATAACCTTGGCGCTCTTTATCTTGATATGAAACGCTGGGATGATGCCATCTTCTACTTCACACTGGCGTCAAAGAATCTCCTTTTTTTAAATCCGGACGTGGCCAACGCCGGGATCGGTTATGCTCACTTCAACAAGGGGGACATCCTCACGGCGATCAGTTTTTACAAGAAATCGCTGGAGATCAATTCCAGCTATGCCACTGCGCATATGCGTCTGGCCGAAGCCTATGAAGCCTTTGGCAAGACCGATCTCGCCTTGAAGGAGTACCAGGAAGTCGTCAAAATGGCCCCGAATAATCCTGTTGTCCAGTTTCAGTACGGGCTGACTTCAGCCAAACTCGGCAAGAAGAATCAGGCCGTGCAGGCCTTCCGTCAAGTGATCCGTATCGCCCCTGATTCGGAAGAAGCGCGCCTGGCGCTCGATCATATCAAGTTGTTGCAATAATCCCTGAAGACATTTTGCAGAGCAAAGGGTCGAATCTGCCAAGTGCGGCAGATTCGACCCTTTATTGCATCCGGCACACTGTCTCGTCGCGATCCTGATGGATTTTAATTTGCTTACGAAAGAGCACGGATTTATGGGATATTTTACAGATCAATCTTTTTTTGGCAACACAGTTGAGATGTACGTAATGTCCCTCGGGGTTTTTATCCTTGGGGTATTGAGTGTTTATATCTTTAAAAAGATCTTCATTTACAGACTGCGTATATGGGCAAAAAATACCGTAACGAAATTAGACGACCTTTTGGTTGAAGGGATAGAGAAGGCAATTATTCCTCTTGCCTATTTCAGTGCATTCTACCTCTCTGTGCAAAACCTTAATTTCTCGGTAAAAGTCGAAAAAGCTTTGTCGGTTGCGACGGTTGTCATTCTGACTTATTGCTTTCTCAAAGCAATCATCACTTTTATAAACCACCTGTCCAGAAACTATATAAAAGAGGAAAACGGCGATGATCGCGGAAAACAGATAAAGGGATTAACTTCTCTGTTGAACGTTATCATTTGGGTGCTGGGCCTGATGTTTTTGCTCGACAACCTTGGTTTTAAAATATCATCGGTTATAGCTGGTTTGGGGATCGGGGGGATTGCAATTGCTCTGGCGGCTCAGACGGTTTTAGGTGATGTGTTTAACTATTTTGTTATATTTTTTGACCGTCCCTTTGAAGTTGGTGATTTTCTGATTATCGAAGACAAAATGGGGACGGTGGAACATATCGGCATTAAAACCACGAGGATTCGCTCCCTTGGTGGAGAACTCCTGATCTTTCACAATACCGATCTGACCAATTCAAGAATTCATAATTATAAAAGAATGGAACGCCGTCGTGTCGTTTTTCAAGTCGGCGTCATTTATCAGACAACAGCGGCTCAACTTGAAGAACTCCCCCTGATGATGAAGGGAATTATCGAAAGGCAGGATGATGCCACTTTCGACCGGGCGCATTTTGCCGGTTTTGGAGATTTCAGTTTAAATTTTGAGCTGGTCTATTATGTCCTCAGTGCCGAATATTCTCATTACATGGATATTCAGCAATCGATAAATTTAGCTATTTTCCGCGAGTTCGAAAAAAATGGGATCGAGTTTGCCTACCCGACGCAGACACTGTTCATGAATAAAGCCGCTTCTTGACAGGGCGATTTAAGAGCGAAAAGGGCTGAATCTGTACGTACAGGTTCGGCCCTTTTTTTTATGAACTGAGGAGAGAGTCGAGCGCGGTCAAGCCGGCCAGACCGCTGCAGGGGAGGGCGAGATGGGGAGGTGCGATCCCGGCTTCGTGCAGGTTGATGCGGATGACAGTCGCCGGCTGCGCCCGACCGATTCGTTCCGAGGTGGCGCGGATGGTCGGGATAGCGGTGCCGGCACCGATCTCGATGACGACAATGCGTTGGCCCTGTTGCCGGCGAAGAAAGGTTTGGAAGCGTTCTTCCTGCTGGCGACAGCGGTCGTCGAGCCAGGAGAAGTCGCCGAACATGAGGATATTCGGCCGTGCCACTCCGTGGCAGTGCGGGCAGGCGGGGAGATGCCGGGCGCGCATGGTCCGGAGGTCGATATCGATCTCTTCCTCGTTGGGCCAGATGGCGGAGCAGCAGGGCCGCAGGCATTGCAGGTGATGAATGGAACCGTGGACTTCAAGGATCTCCTCTTCAGCAAAACCGGCCTTTTGAAACTGTCCATCGACATTGGAGGTGACAACAAAGGGGGCCAGCTGAAAGTGTTTGATCCAGTTGCGGAGGATAGTGAAACCGGGATTGGGGACGGTGTCACGATAAAGGTTGGTGCGGTGGCCGTAAAAGCCCCAGGCAAAGGCGGGATCGCGTTGAAAGTGGGCAGGATTGGCAGTTTCGATAAAGGAGAGGCCGAGCTGACGGTAGGGTGGATACGCGTTCCAGAAGCCTTCATTGCCGCGGAAATCCGGGAGACCGGAATCGACCCCCATGCCGGCGCCGGCAGTGATGATCAGCGTTTCAGCGGAGCGAATGGCGGCAGCAGCGGTATGCAGGGTTGTTGTCAGGGGCATTGAAACCTCCCGATTATCCGTTGATCGCTACTCTTACCGGTGTCGGTTTGAGGAGTTTGACCAGGTCCGGTGGTGCCAGGTCGACGAGGAAGCCGCGTTTGCCGCCGTTGATATAGATTTTGTCGAGGTCGAGGATCGAGGATTCGATATAGACCGGCAAAGGTCGTTTCGTACCGAAGGGAGAAGTGCCACCGACCAGATAGCCGGTGTGGCGGCTGGCCGCTTCCGGGGAAGAAGGGACAACGCTGCGGGCGCCGATCTGGCGGGCGAGTTCCTTGGTCGAGACCTGACAATCGCCGTGCATCAGGATGATCAACGGCTCTTTTTTGTCATCTTCCATGATCAGGGTTTTGATGATGCAGTGCTCGTCAACGCCAAGTTCACGGGAAGAGGTCGCAGTGCCGCCCTTCTCTTCGTAGGGGTAGAGATGCTCGGTAAACAGGATCTTCCCCTCGCGCAGAGCCCGGATCGCAGCGGTGACGGGAAATTTTTCTTTGGCCATATAAACCTTTCAGGCTGAAATCTCACCACCCCCAGCCCTTTAGGCCCGCGGGTCCTCCTTAACAAAGGAGGGGAGCTTAAAGCTTATATCCCCCTCCTTATTTAAGGAGGGGGTAGGGGGGTGGTCGCTCTTACTGCAACCAAGAAAGCGCCAGCCCAGCAAAGGCAGCGACGATGAACAGAGCGCAGCCCCAGGCGAGAATCGTGCAGATCTTGTCGGTCTTGCGCCGGGTCCAGGAGTTATTCGGCAGGATCAAGCCGATAATGCCGCCGCCGATCGCGCCGCCGAGGTGGGCAGCGTTATCAGCGCCGACCAGGAGGCCGAAAATAAAGGCGAAGGCTGCCCATTTGATCATGAAATTGCGCAGTTCCAAGGCCTGAAAACCGCCGAGGCGGTGGTACCAGGCAATGGCAAAGCCGATCAATCCGAAGAGCGCCCCCGAGGCGCCGACGACCGGCACATTCGGGTGCCAGAGGAGGTCGGCAAAGGTGGCGGTGAGGGCGGTGAGGGTGTACAGGATCAGGAAGCGCGAGCGGCCGATTTCAGTCTCGATCAGTGGTCCGATCTGATAAAGGACGATCATATTGAAGGTGAGATGCAGGATGCCGCCATGCATGAAGGCATAGGTCAAGGCGCGCCACCAATCACCGAAGGGCCAGAACTGCGCTCCGGAATAGATCAAGAGATTGGTGTCAGGGTTGATGAGGATCGCAAAGACGTTGCGCCCGGCAATTCCTCCTTGCAGCAGCATAATGGCAAAGCTGAGCAGGTTGAGAGCGATCAGCACTTTGTAAAAAGGCAGGCCGCCGGCCTGGGTCGGGGTGCGGAACGATTGTTTTATCTTCTTTTCCCAAAGCATCAGGCGCCATTGCCATTGGGTGCCGTTCAGGCCGATTGCGTCAAAGAACTTTTTGATATTCAAGGTTGTTTCTCCGTGTCAGATTATCAGCGCGGGAAGATTAGCATATCCTCTCCCGCCGAGGAAGAGGAAGCCGGGCGCTGGTGGACGTTCTCAGTAATACTCTTCGGCATAAGCCGGTACGCTGTCGAGGAAACCGGGACGCAACTTTGCCGCGTCCATTGCCGCATCGACATCGGCGATCAGGCGTTCGCGATCCTTGGGGTAACTGCCGGAAAGGTTGAGGAAGTTGGAGACATGGTTGGAGCGGAGGATGGTGCGAGTCGGGTGGAGATGGGTGAGCAGTTCCCGCGCTTCAAGGAGGAGCTCGCGACGAGTGCATTGTTCCAGAGTGCGGACAAAGTCGTCGTTGTGGCGGTGAAAGAGGGTGAGGAGGGAGAAGTATTCGGGATTGACCTGATTCACCCAGGCGGCGGTGGCGCGGGCATGGCTGAGGCTGCGCCCGCGTCCGGCAAGGCCGAGGATTGCCGTCACTGAGAGTTTCATCCCTGCTGCCCGCGCCTTCAGGGCCTGTTGCGCCATGATTTCGGCGCTGAAGCCCTTGTTGATCTGGAGAAGGGTTTCGTCTTCCCCGGATTCGAGGCCAAAATAGAGGATACGCAGACGCTTTCCCCGTAAAATTGTCAATTCTTCCAGGCTCTTGGTCGTCAGGCTGGCAGGTGAGGCGTAAGCGCCGACGCGGGTCAGGTTGGGAAAGGTGGCCGCCAGGCTGTCGAGAATCTCCACCAATCCGGCAAAGGGGTAAACAATCGCGTCGCCGTCGGCGAGGAAGACCCGGTCGATGCGGGGCCGGTAGATCTCGGGAATCCCCTTGATCTCTTCAAGAATCTCCGCCACCGGCCGGATTCGGAAGTGTTTCCCTTTGTACATGCCGCAGAAGGTGCAGCTGTTTTGCGAGCAGCCGATGGTGATCTGGAAGATCAGGCTGCGCGCTTCGCTCGGCGGGCGGAAGAGGGGTTCAACATAGCGGGGGATCATTGGTTAAACTCCGGTAAAATTCAGCCATAGCCGTGCTTTTATCTGCTTTGAAAGTAACCGAACATCTATAACTGGTCAAATTATTTATCTTGAAAATCATTGTCCGCCTGCTTGCAGCACCAGGCGGACAGGATCAGTAAGCCGACTTCTTGACAGAAAATCCTGGCAGGCTATCCTCTTTGCTGCGGCGGCGTGAGGACAAGTCTGCCTGTGAAGTGGTGCGCGAGGGATGAAAAAAGGAGTTGGACGATGAAAATCCGTGTGGGGACCAGTGGCTATAGCTACAAGGAGTGGAAGGGGAGCTTCTATCCGGAAAAGATTTCGCCACATGAGATGCTGCATTTCTACAGTGAGCGCCTTAACGCGGTGGAGATCAATTATACCTTTTATCACATGCCGACGGTGGCGGGTCTCACCGACTGGGCGGAACAGGTCCGCGATAATTTTACCTTTTCGCTCAAAGCTCCGCAGATCATCACTCACCTCAAGCTGTTGCGGCATGTCGACGAGGAGGCCAAATACTTCTTCCGCACGCTGTCGCTCCTGGGCAAGAAGACGGGACCGCCTCTTTTTCAGCTCCCCGGAAGTTTTCGCGCCAAACCCGAGGTCCTGGAAGCGTTCCTTGCCTTGATTCCCGACAACACGCCCTGCGCCTTTGAGTTCCGCAGCAAGAGCTGGTTCAAAAAAGAGATACTCGATCTCCTCCGTGCCAAGGGACACAGCCTCTGCATTGCCGACAGCGACGAGAAGCCGGCAAAGGAGATTCACAGCACCGCCTCCTGGGGTTATTTGCGCCTGCGCCGTGCTGATTACACTGAAGCCGATCTGGCGCAATGGCTGGAGCGTATCCTGGCGCAAAACTGGGAGCAGGTCTTCGTTTTTTTCAAGCACGAGGACGAGGCCAAAGGGCCGGAGTTGGCGCAGCGGTTTCTGGCATTGGCTGCAGCAAGTGGACACACACTTTGACCCCACGAATCTGACAGACCGGTGCGCGGCGACGCCCCCTCGGGCACCCTCAACCCGGGGAGGGGGAAGGCGTCCTTTTAACTTTTCCCAAATCGCGGGAAGCAGGTATACTTGAATCTGTTTGCAAAAGGGGAGGTCTTATGCGCCTGCGTCTCTTGATTATTCTAACCTTGCTCCTTTGGAGCGCCCTCGCTTTTGCCGAGCCGGCGACGATTCGGGTGGTCGACCTTCAGGATCCGATTACGCCGGTGACCGCCCGTTTCCTTCAGCGCAACCTCGATGAAGCGGCCCGGCAGGCTGAAACTCTTGTCCTGATTGAGCTCGATACCCCCGGCGGTCTCGACACGGCGATGCGCGAGATCGTCAAGGAGATCTTCGCCAGTCCGGCGGTGGTGGTCGTTTATGTCGCCCCATCCGGTGCCCGCGCCGCTTCGGCCGGGGCGATCATCTGTCTGTCCGCGGATGTTTGTGCCATGGCTCCTGGAACCAACATCGGCGCGGCTCATCCCGTGACCCTTGGCGAAAAGGTCGACTCGACCATGGAGGCGAAGATGGTCAACGACGCCGAGGCTTATGTCGAGTCGATTAGCCGCCAGCGCGGCCGGGATGCAACGTTGGCGCGTCAGATGGTGCGTGACAGCCTCTCCCTCAGCGCGGATAAGGCCCTGGAAGGGAAGGTGATCGATCTGATCGCGCGGGATCGGGCTGATCTCCTGCAGCAACTGGAGGGACGGACGCTGCTCAAGGGGGGGCGCGAACTCGTTTTGCAACTGCAGGGCGCGCAAGTGACGGCGGCGGAGATGACGAAAGTGGAGCGGATTCGCAATGCGATCAGCAATCCGAATGTCGCTTATGTGCTGATGATGCTCGGCATGCTCGGCATCTTCTTCGAGCTCTCCAATCCCGGCGTCATCCTGCCGGGGGTGATCGGCACCATCTCCCTCCTCCTCGCCCTCTTTGCCTTTCAGACTCTACCGGTCAACTATGCCGGAGTATTACTCATTCTCCTTGCCCTGGTTCTCTTGATTGCCGAGATTAACGTCGTTTCTTACGGCATGCTGACCGTCGGCGGTTTGGTCGCCATGGTACTGGGATCGCTGCTCCTCTTCGATTCGCCGGAGCCCTGGCTGCGCCTTTCCTGGAAGGTGATCCTGATGACGGTGCTGGTCGCGGCCGGGTTCTTTGTCCTGATCGTCAGGAAGGCTGTGACCGCCCAGCGCCGACCGCAGACCACCGGCCGGGAAGGGTTGATCGGCGAAGAAGGGACGGCGCTGAGCTCCATCGACCCGGAGGGCAAGGTCTTTATCCACGGCGAATACTGGGATGCGCACAGTGACGCGGCGATTGCCGCCGGTGACCGGGTGATGATCGAGGCGGTGGAAGGGATGCAGCTCAAGGTGCGCAAGATTTCGTAGGGGGCGATCCTTGTGATCGCCCGCTTTGAAGCGAATTGAGGGCGAATACAAGATTCTCCCCGACATATCATTGGAGGTTTATCATGTTCGAACTGATCAATTTTCTGCCGCTGATCTTTCCGGTTGTCCTTGTTGTCATGTTTGTTGCCAGTGCGGTGCGCATCCTTCCCGAGTACGAGCGCGGCGTCCTCTTCCGCCTCGGGCGGATGGTGGGGGTGCGGGGGCCGGGACTTTTCTTCATCATCCCCGGCGTCGACCGCCTGGTGCGGGTGAGTCTGCGCACGGTTGCTTTCGAAGTGCCGCCGCAGGATGTGATTACCCATGACAACGTTACAGTCAAGGTCTCGGCGGTCATCTACTTCCGGGTCATCGCGCCGGATAAGGCGATTATCGAAGTGGAAGATTACCTTTACGCCACCAGCCAGCTTTCACAGACGACCCTGCGCAGTGTCCTTGGCCAGGTCGATCTCGACGAACTCCTCTCCAATCGGGAGAAGATTAATCAGCAGCTGCAGGAGATCCTTGACCGTCATACCGGGCCGTGGGGGGTCAAGGTCGCCAATGTCGAGGTCAAGAATATCGACCTGCCGCAAGAAATGCAGCGGGCCATCGCCAAGCAGGCCGAGGCAGAGCGCGAGCGGCGCGCCAAGGTTATTCACGCCGAAGGAGAGTTGCAGGCCTCGGTCAAGCTCGCCGAAGCCGCCCGGATCCTGGCAGTCGAGCCAATCTCCCTGCAGCTCCGCTATCTGCAGACCTTGACCGAGATTTCCGCCGAGAAGAACTCAACAACGATCTTCCCTGTCCCTATCGATCTGATCAGTATGTTTCTGGAAAAGCGTGAGAAGTAAGTCCGGAAGGCCGGGAAATTAAGAGGAGAAAGACAGATGAACGTTATCGGAATCAACGGCAGTCCACGAAAGCAATGGAACACAGCCACACTCGTGACCAAAACCCTGGAAGGAGCAGTATCGCTAGGGGCGACAACGGAACTGTTTCATCTTTACGATCTGGACTTTAAGGGTTGTATCAGCTGCTTTGCCTGCAAAACACGCGGAGGTAAAAGTTACGGAAAATGCGTCCTACGCGATGACCTGGCACCAGTACTGGAAAAGATTGCTGCTGCCGATGCCCTTGTCATCGGTTCGCCGATCTACTTCGGTACAGTGACCGGTGAAACCCGCAGCTTTCTCGAGCGCCTGCTCTTTCCGTATCTCACTTACACAGTCCCTTACGGAACGTTATTCCCTAAAAAAATCAAGACCGGTCTCATCTACACCATGAATGTGCCGGAAGAGCGGAACAAGGAGTTTGGCTACGAACAGATCTTCCAGACCAATGAGCGCTATATGCAGCTGCTCCTTGGCTCTGCCGAGTCGCTCTGTGCCTTTGACACCTGTCAGGTGGACGATTATTCGAAGGTGGTGATCGAAAGCTTCGACCCCGTTCACAAAGCCAATCGCCGTAAAGAGGTGTTACCTTTGGAATGTCGCAGGGCCTTTGAGTTGGGGCAACGGCTGGCAGGGGCAGAGACGATAACAGCTTAGTCGTGCAGGATAATCTTCTTGTTGCCGCCGTGAGGTCATGTTAGTCTCCGTCCATTATTTTTTTAATGGTTTGGGAGCGTGGGACATGAGCAGCAACCGGACAAAATCAGTGATCAACGCATCAACCCGCCCGACGGCAAGAGCTGTCCGGGCGGTTTTGTCTTTAAAAGGGGACGGCTGTTATGAAAGCCAAGCAGATTCAGATCGGCATTCGCAGCGAAGGGGAAGTCTTTGACGATTTCATCGCCGCGGCCAAAACACTGGGGCGTCAGGCACGATAGGGTCAGCCACTGACAATGGACTCTTAGTTGTCCTTTGTCAGTGGCTGACCTCACACGATCTTTTCTGCCGATATCCAAGATGAGAACCTAAAAAACACGCCGGACTCAGGGGTAAATTCATGGCACGTTCCGGAACGCTGCAAAGATATTGCGGGAGCCTTCTTTTCCTGGCGCTGATCTTGTCGCCAGGGATGGTCCAGTCCGCCGAAGACCAGCTTGTCAACGGCACGGGTAAAGCCGCGGCGAATAGCTCTGATTCTGACCCGGCACCGTTCAGCATCTTCACGATCGGTGCCCTGGTCAAGCTGCAGGCGAAAGAGCGAGCAACGAAGGCAGACATTGAAAAACTCATTCGGGAAGTGGACAAATGCGACGCCGGCATCGCCAGGGCGAAGGAGATTGTTTCCAAGGCGACGCAAGCTTGCCCAACAGCTGCAGGTCAAAGGGGTTCCGACCCTGATGATTTTCAGGGAGGGGGCGCCGGTTTCTGCCGATACAGGTAACATTGCCAAGGAGAAGGTCGAGGAGTTGTTGAAGAATGTGGCCGCCAAATGAGGTCAGGAATATACATGAAAGAACGGAATGACCGACATGGGTAAACATACGCGTACGCTGGTGCTGATCCTCTTGTTTCTAGCATCGCTCTCCGGTTGTGTAGGGCCACGATACCAGATAACCCCGGACATCCCGGGGGGATATGGAGTGTGGTACGTGCCGGAGTTAAAGGCGGGAATGACTGCTGATTCGGCGAAAGCCACCCTTCGGGAAACCCTCGAGGCGTACAGGACAGGCCTTCAGAAATATAATTATGAATTTCCGGAGCCAAAGGTCTTTGCTGACCGGATCGACGCGCCCCCTCGATCATTACTTTTCTTCAGCAACCTCCCAGGAAATGAAATCAAGGTTCATAAAGGGCGGGATTGTTTCATGATCCGTGATGATAATCTTCCGTTTCGTATTGAATTACACTCGCTGAATTTTGACGATGCAAAAAGAATGGCTGACGCCCTGTATTTCCTCCAGCAGGAAGAGGAGAAGAAAAATCGGGCCATCTTCGCGTCCCAGGTCGCCATATATCGCTCCTTGGCGGTCAAACCGCATGTTACTGAGGAGCAGCGGCGCCTGATCGTCCAGGCTAACTCCCGCAGGGAAAAGAAGGATTATGCCGGGGCAGTTGAGCTGTTCCAGGAAGCGGTCAAGATTGACGCTGTTTCCTATCCCGCCGCCTATTTCAATATGGCCCTTCTGTATGCGGAGCAACGGCGTTACCAGCCAGCCATTTATGCTATGAAGCAGTACCTTGAACTGGTGCCGGATGCCAAGGATGCCCGGGCTGCCCAAGACAAGATTTACGAGTGGGAAGCTATGATGGAAGGGAAGTAAACGTTATAGCACTCCGTTCCGAAAGGAGAATGAAATGAACCGACTCGCCCCATTTTTTGCAGTTCTGGCCCTCCTTTGTATTCTTTCTGCCGGCTGTGCATCCTTGAACGGCACCGGACAGATCTACCAGCCGGTCGCGGCTCCCGGCCGAACCATCCATGATGCCGCCAGACAACTGATCAACGACCTTGCCGACGGGAGAGCTGTGTGGATTCTGGCCAACGGGTCGTGGGTGCCTGTTAAATGTACAATCGAGAACAACCTTATCAAGCTGCATCGGCAGGACAACGGCCAAGTCATAATCGGACTTTACTCGTACCGGCTGATGGACAGGAAAATCGTTCTTACCAGCAGCATGGCGTCGGTCCTTGAGATTGGCGACCTTGTCAAGCTGCGCTTTTCGAGCGTCATGGGTGAGGCTTCCAAAAGGGTGGCGGATTCGCTCCATGTCATTCAGCAGGATCTGGAGAATTACCGTGCAATCCTTCAAAAGGAGCTGCACGAACTGGAGACGCAGGCAAATGGCACTGTTGCGGCAGAAAGAATGCCGATGTCGGAAGAACAGCGAAAACTGATCGTCCAAGCGAATGCGTTGACCGAACAGAAGAAGTTTTCCCAGGCCAGGGACTGGTATCGCCAGGCGCTCGCCCTCGACCGGACGGCTTATCCCGCGGGGTATTATAACCTCGCCCTTATCGAGGCCCAGATCAACAAGCCATTCGCCGCCATCCTTTACATGAAGCAGTACCTGCTGCTTGAGCCAAACGCCAAGGACGCCCGCAGCGCCCAGGACAAGATTTACGAGTGGGAAGCCATGCTGGAGAATGTAGCCCGGCAGTAAGAGAGGATACAGCAATGAAAGCAACTGCCCTGTTGTGCAGATGGCGAAAAACAGTGTTTACTTATGCACTGCTGGTGCTTTTTCAGGCCACGGTGTCTGCTCCCTCCGAGGCGATGGCTGGAATTGAGATGGACTGCCCGGGTTCGGTTAAGGCCCTAGCGCTGCAGGGATACAACTGCTCCTGTTCCGGCGGGCAACTCCTCTGCGGTGGCTCGGGCACCGGCAAGTCCCACCAAGGGGGCTCTTCCGCGGCAGGGATGAAAGCGATGATCGCCACCACAGTTGTCGAGAGCCTGTTGACCGCCATTTTCTCGTCCCCTCAGGATCCACAAAAGGATGCTCTTGCCGAACAGCAAAAGGCAGCCGCCCTCGCTGCCCAATACCTGGCGCAAAAAAAAGCCCGGGAAGCTCAGGAACAGGCGGCATACGAGAAGATGATGCAGTCGTACAAGCAGCTGGATGATGCGGCGGAGGTGCAGTTCAAGACCCTGTCCGACACCAGCCTCGATTTCAAGACGCTCGACGGCGACCTGGAGGCACTCGCTGCTGGCGCCAGGCAACCCTTCGACACAGCTGCTGCACTCAATCCGTCACTGCCGGAACCAGGTGGCAGTCCCACACCCTTCTTTGGCGACACCATGCCGACCGAAGACCTCCAGCTGCTCGTTAATCCGGAAAACGACCCGCGGGTCGTCGATCTGCGGAAAGCACAGACCTTCATCGTGGACAGCGTCAAAACGGAAGCCGAGCAACGTGCCGCCGCTGCCCGGCCTGCGCCCGGCAAGCCGGTCATGACGGCGGCGGAATGCCAGAAACTTAACTTGAGGCTGAACGGCTACCTGGACCAACGGAACAAATTTCATAAAACCGTCCTGCTCGCCCAGGAGCAGCTGGCCACGTGGGAGGATGCCAACCGCAATGCCCTGGTCAACGCGGCCAAGGATGGCGTGGAGTATTTTGCCGGCCTGTATCTTGAAGTGTTGAAAAACCGGGCTCTAGCGGCTGACCGCCTGCGGGGGATCTACGAAAGGCGCGCCGCCGAGATGGTCCGTGACGGGCTGGATGTGAAGGAAATTGAGGCGAAGATACGCCGACTGCAGGCCATGTCTCGGATCGGGAATTTTTCCGATGTCCTTAGCAGCGCCAACGACTGGCAGACCTTCATCAAGGATGGGATGTCCGGGCTGATCAACCAACTGACAGCATCAAACGATGAAATAAAAGGGATGATCGAAGACCCGGGAATGCAGAAATATTTCACCGCTGACGCCCCCGAACTGAATGCGCTCCTCGATATAACCAAAATTTCCGCTTCCAACAAGGTGCTCGGTAAATGGGTCGCCAGGAAGATGCCCCTCATCGCCATGCTCGAGATTTCCGTTAAGCAGTCCTACAATGCCACCGATTGGTACCTGAGCTTCAAAAGGATCGCCGAGGCTAACAGAATCAATGGCCAGGCTTTGGATGCCGTCAAATCCTTGCAAGGTCGCATCGATGACACCTACCTCTCTTTGCGGCAATGTCCATAAAAATATTTCCATTCTTGGCGTTGAGATTCACAACTTAAAAGGGTATTCACAGCTTTATTTTCAACGAAGGGGGGGCACATTCGGGGGCACTTTCGGGGACATTCTGAAACTCCGCCCTGAACTCAACAAACTTCTCCGCCGCTCCTTCCTGCCGTGACCGTCGTTCCCACTTCGATCCAATCAATCGGCTTCATCTGCGCAACCCAGACCGACTGCTGCAAGCACTGCCGATCACTCCAGTGATAAAAATGCTGAAACGACCGCGCCGCTACTCAGCGCAACCCGAATGCAGTAACAATCAAGATGGGAGCAGACAAAGGCGGCCAGCTCGCCGTTATTTCTTTCCAACTCCTTTCTCTTGCCAGTCCACAGTCGCAGGTCCCGGCCGGCAGTTGTGGCTATTCGCCCTTCAGCGACGCCATATCGATAGAGAAGCGGTACTTGACATCGGACTTGAGCAGTCGGTCGTAGGCTTCGTTGATCTTCTGGATGGGGATGACTTCGACTTCGGCGGTGATATTGTGGCTGCCGCAGAAGTCGAGCATCTCCTGAGTTTCGGCAATGCCGCCGATGAGCGAGCCGGAAAGGCTGCGACGGCCGAAGAGGAGGGCGAAGGCCGAGACCTGCAGCGGGGTCTCGGGAGCGCCGACCAGGGTGAGGTTGCCGTCGAGGCTGAGCATCCCCAGATAGGCGTTGATATCGTGCTCGGCGGCGATGGTGTCGAGGATGAAGTTGAATGTGCCAGCATTCTTTCGCATCTCTTCAGCGTCGGTGGAGATGATGACCTCATGAGCACCGAGACGGAGTGCATCTGCTTTTTTGCCCGGTGAGGTGGTGAAGACGACAACGTGGGCGCCGAAGGCCCGGGCGAATTTCACCCCCATGTGCCCTAGTCCGCCGAGGCCGAGCACGCCGACCTTCTTCCCTTTGATGTCGCCCCAGCGGCGGATCGGCGACCAGGTGGTGATTCCGGCGCAGAGGAGGGGCGCCACCCCGGCCAGGTCGAGATTGGCAGGGACGCGTAGCACAAAGCGCTCATCGACGACGATGCTCTCGGAGTAGCCGCCGTAGGTGACCGGTGCGGTGCCGTGTTTGTCCGGCGAATTGTAGGTGAAGGTGGCGCTGGGGCAGAACTGCTCGACGTTGGCCTGACAGCTCGGGCAGCTGTGGTCCGAATCGACCAGACAGCCGACCCCGACCAGATCGCCGATCCGGACGTCGGCGACAGCGCTGCCGACCGCGGTGACCCGGCCGACGATCTCGTGACCGGGGATGCAGGGGTAGGTGGTCGGCATGACGCTGTGCCATTCGTCGCGCACCGTGTGCAGGTCGGAGTGGCAAACGCCGCAGAAGAGGATGTCGATCTGCACGTCGCGGTCAGTCGTTTCACGGCGCGGGATAGTGGTGGTGGCGAGGGGCGCAGTAGCGCCCGCAGCGCCGTAAGCTTTGGCTTTGAGCATGGTATTTTTCCTCCTGTCTGGGGTCTCATTGATGATAATAATGTATACTCCCGAAACGTCAACGACCGGCCAAGCGAAAAACCAATCACTACGACAAAAGGAAAAAGACAGATGAACGTTATCGGAATCAACGGCAGTCCACGAAAGCAATCTCTGGAATGTCGACGTGCCTTTGAGTTGGGGCAACGGCTGGCTGGGGCAGACAAGACTTTACAAACGCAGACTTGATGGAGGCAGGATATGTGGTGCAGGGCCATAATGTGTGTGCTGCTGATTGTCAGTACGACGGGTTGTTCGTCACTCATTGGCGACCGCCAAGTGCGCGAGCAGGTCCTTGTCTCCTATTTGAATCAGTCGGAACGGCTGATTCTCTATTACCCCGGCAATCTCCGGCCGGATGACCAGTTAAAGGTCCTGTTCAGCGAGTACATCTCGGCGCCGCTGGTCGAACAGTTCCCGGCCACCGCAACGCGCGGCATCATCGAGGAGTTTCTGGACTCTTCCCCTCGGCTGGCGGATGGCGCCACCCGGATTGTCGATCCTGCGGAATGGCGGTCGCTCTCCCAGAGTCGCGATACACCTGTTCTCTTCTTCTACGCCAGTTGGCAAATGGTTTACCAGCGTCTGCCACCGAATCTTCACAAGCAGAAGCTGCAGACTGGCGCCATCGCCAAGGTTCTCCCTCTTGGTCAGGTTTTGGCCGGGAAAGGGACCATTGCGCTGCGCACGGCTGTTTGGGAGGCTGACTGTTCATTTAAACCCTTCGAGGGTGAGTATTACCCGATCGACGAATGGGCGGCGAATGATGCCGGGAAGCTCCATGCGGGGGTGAAAGCCGTACAGGAATTCTGCGGCCAAGGGTTTGCAAGACAATTTTCAACTCTGTAGGCGATCCTGCAGCACCGATCTAATGATCAGCATGTTGGTCAGACCGTTCTCCGGTTGACGCTGAGCTGGATAGCGTTAGGCACCCCTTGACAACAGAACGGTGCATGATTACCTTGCCACTTCGATTTATCTACTAGAAAGAAGGAGAACAACCGATCATGGCCACAGAAAAAGGTTCCATTTCGATCCACACTGAAAATATCTTCCCGATTATCAAGAAATGGCTCTACAGCGAAAAGGAGATCTTCCTGCGCGAACTGATCGCCAACGGCGTCGATGCGATCAGCAAGCTGCAGCATATCAATCTCGTTGAAGGACTCGGGCTGGCGGAGGATTTTCATGTCGATCTCATCGTCGACAAGGAGGCCGGCACCTTGACGATCAAGGATAACGGCCTCGGTCTCACCGCCGATGAAGTGCGCCGCTATATCAACCAGATCGCCTTCTCCTCCGCCGAAGAGTTCATTCATAAATTCGAAGCCCTCAAGGACAGCAACCAGCTCATCGGTCACTTCGGTCTCGGCTTCTATTCCGCCTTCATGGTCGCCAAAGAGGTGGAGATCCGCTCCCTGTCCTGGCAGAAGGACGCTGTCGGCGTCCATTGGCGCTGTGACGGTTCGACCGGTTACGAGCTTGATGAAATCGACAAAAGCGATCGCGGCGCCGAGATCATCCTCCATTTAGAGGAGAGCGAAAAAGAGTTTCTGGAGACCGACCGCCTGCGCGAGCTGGTCAAACGTTTCTGCAACTTTTTGCCGGTCGCCATTCGCATTGACGGCGAGACGATCAACGAGCGCAACCCCCTGTGGACGCGCAGCGCCAAGGAGATCACTGACGAAGAGTACAAAGCGTTCTATCACCAGCTTTACCCCTTCAGCGACGATCCCCTCTTCTGGATCCATCTCAATGTCGACTTCCCCTTCAACCTCAAGGGGATTGTCTACTTCCCCAAGCTCACCACCGAGTTTGACGTCAGCCGCAGCCACATCAAGCTCTTCTGCAACCAGGTCTTTGTCTCCGACAACTGTCCGGAGCTCATCCCCGAATTCCTCCTGCCTTTACAGGGCTGTCTCGATGCGCCGGATCTTCCTCTCAATGTGTCGCGCAGCTACCTGCAGAACGATCCGCAGGTGCGGAAGATCCGTGAAGTCCTGGCCGGACGGGTGGCGGCGCGGATCAGCGATCTCGCCAAGAATGATCGTGAGGAATACGGCCGGATCTGGGGCGATATTCACACCTTTGTCAAATACGGCATGATGCGCGACGACAAGTTTTACGACAAGGTCAAGAATGACGTCATCTTCCGCAGCAGCGATGCCAGCGCCTACACCACCCTCCCCGAGTATCTGGGTCGGGCCGAAGCCACCCACAAGGACCAGGTCTACTACGCCAGCGATGCCACGGCGCAGGC
>DIKR01000068.1:440-3149 GCA_002424625.1 Desulfuromonadaceae bacterium UBA5613 | reverse complement strand
TGAACGGACCGGATCATACAGCCCCACGCCAAAGGCCTCGGGGTGATGCTGGCGGGGATCGAGTCCAAACAACTCCTTGCGGACGATGTCAGAGCGCAGATGCGTCCCTCTGACCGCCAGGGACAGGGCGCGGCTGAGCATGGTCTTGCCAACCCCCATGGTGCCGCAGGTAACGAAGAGGGTGGGCGGAACCAGGTAACCCAGGGCGAGGTCAAAGTATTCCATGGCGCGCTGTCTTGCCGCCATTTGCTCCTTTTCCGGAAGTTCCGGATCATCGACGAGAAAGCTGTTTACTTTGCCGCGCACAAAGGCCCGATAGATTTCATAAAAGCGCAACAGGGCGGGGTCGATCTCCTCACCCAGGAGGGAGCTCCAGGTCTGTTCGATGATCCTGGCGAGATCCTGCCTCCCCCGTTTGTCGAGATCCATCAGCAAGAAGGCGAGGTCGGCAAGGATATCTCCGACGCGAAAGCGACGGTTGAACTCGATGCAGTCGTAGATGCAGATCGGATAGGTGAGGCAGATATGGTCGGCGTGAAGATCGCCATGTCCGTCGCGCACCCGGCCGGCGGCTTCCCGCTCCTGCATCTGGCGTCGCAGATTGTCGAAAGCCAGGTGCATGCGCTCGCGCAGCAGGTCGAGCGCTTCCTGAGTAATCGTCACGCCGGCATAGTGCTCAGTCTGGTTAAAGTTCTCTTCCCAGTTGCGTTGTACCACCGTTGCCGCATCCTCAGTCTCTCCCCGACAGATCTGACAATCCTTATGCATCTGCGCCAGAGAGGTGCCGAGTCGCACCGCTTCCTCCGGCAGGTTCGAATCGTTTTGATCAACGAGGCGGTCGAGCATCCGCTCTTCCGGGAGGCGGCGCATTACCACGGCGTATTCGACAATTTCCCCTTCTTTTCCGTCGATAAAGAGCTCGCCGTTATGAAGGCGGATCGGCACCACGCCGAGGTAGGTATTCGGGGCAAAGCGGCGATTGAGCAGGATTTCCTGCTGACAAAAATGGTGGCGCCGCTCAAGGGTGCTGAAGTCGAGAAAACCGAGATTAACAGGTTTTTTGATCTTGTAGACCTTTTGATCGGTCAGATAAACGCAGGAAGCATGAGTTTCACGGAGTTCGATCGTGCCGGGCGGGGAGGGGTAGACATGCGGATCAAGCAGGCGCTGATGCAGTTCTTCCGGGGTCATAGCGGCCTTCTGGAGTCAGTTTGATGCAACCGCAACAGTTTAGCATGGCTTTATTTCCTGTAAAGGTCTTTTGTCGTTAATCCACGCTCAAGGAGGAAGAAGGAGTCGGCTGCTGGATGAATATCGGTGAAGTTGGCGGAAACCGCATAATTCAACTTTCATAATTGCCTTCGCGCCGTGGATACGGTACAAATTGGCTCTTTTGTAATGGCGGTACGGGCATGATGAGAGTGAGGGTTCGAATGCATTATTTCGTGAGACTTGTTGCAGCGCCGATCATGCGGAGAACAACTTGACCCCGGCACCGGAAGCGGTCGCGCGCCTTCAGATCGATTCCCTCCTCATTGCGGTCGGGTGGCTGGTTCAGGATGTCAAGGCGGCGAATATTCATGCCGGTCGTGGCGTTGCCCTGCGCGAATTCCCCCTTGCCGCCGGTTATGGTTTTGCCGACTACCTCCTCTACGTCGATGGCCGCGCCGCCGGCGTGATCGAAGCAAAGAAGGTCGGCGTCACCCTGACCGGGGTGGAGATCCAGTCCGATCGTTACAGCAAAGGCTTGCCTGCTGGACTCCCCGCCTGGTATCAGCCGCTCCCCTTTTCCTACCAGTCGACCGGAATTGAAACCCGCTTTACCAACGGCCTCGACCCCGAGCCGCGTTCCCGGCCGGTCTTCTCCTTTCACCGCCCCGAAACTCTGGCGGATTGGTTGGAAGAATGTAGGGGCGAACCTGCGTGTTCGCCCGCCTTTGGGCCGAGATTCACAAGCGGGCAGACACATGGGTCTGCCCCTACGGAACTTCTCATCGCCGCCGATCCCGCTGCAGTCTACAATCGCCCGAGCACCCTGCGTGCTCGCTTGCAGCAATTGCCGCCGTTGATCACCACCGATCTCTGGCCGGCGCAGATCAAGGCGATCACCCGACTGGAAAAGTCCCTCGCCGAGAACCGGCCCCGCGCCCTGATCCAGATGGCGACCGGTTCGGGGAAGACTTTCACCGCTGTTAACTCCATCTATCGCCTCATCAAGTTCGGCGGCGCCAGGCGCGTCCTCTTTCTTGTCGATCGCGCCAATCTCGGCCGGCAGACCTATAAAGAATTTCAGCAGTTCGATTCACCACATAGCCCGCATAAGTTCACCCAGGAATTTATCGTTCAGCATCTGCAAGGACCGGCCATCGATCCGACAGCGCGGGTCTGCATCTGCACCATCCAGCGCCTCTACTCCATCCTCAAGGGGGAAGAGCTCGCCCCGGATCTCGATGAAGTCTCGGGCGAGGGGCTGGCCAGCCTCTTCAAGGAGGCCGCGCCGGTCGCCTACAACCCGCTCCTGCCGCCGGAGTCCTTCGACGTCATCGTCACCGACGAATGCCACCGCTCCATCTATGGCCTGTGGCGCCAGGTGCTGGAGTACTTCGACGCGTCCATCATCGGCCTCACCGCCACGCCGTCCAAACACACGCTGGGCTTTTTCAACCAGAACCTGGTGGCCGAATACCCCTACGAGCGCTCGGTGGCCGA
>DIKR01000068.1:0-370 GCA_002424625.1 Desulfuromonadaceae bacterium UBA5613 | reverse complement strand
CGCGACAAGCGCACCCGCCGCGTGCGCTACGAAAACCTGGATGCCGACCTGGCCTACAGCGCCCAGGAGCTGGACCGCTCCGTGGTCAACCCCAACCAGATCCGCACCGTGCTGCAAACCTACCGCGACCGCGTGTTCACCGAGCTGTTCCCGGACCGCAGCGGCGACTGGCTGCCCAAGACGCTGATCTTCGCCAAGGACGACAACCACGCCGAGGAGATCGTCCACGCCGTGCGCGAGGTGTTCGGCGAGGGCAACGACTTCGCCAAGAAGATCACCTACCGCGCCGGCAGCGAAGACCCCAAGACGCTGATCAAGGCGTTTCGCGTCGATCCCTTCCCGCGCGTCGCCGTCACCGTGGACATGATCG
>DIKR01000007.1:8386-9587 GCA_002424625.1 Desulfuromonadaceae bacterium UBA5613 | reverse complement strand
AGCATGCTGCGCCCGTTTTTTTGGCACCGGTCAACAGCGGGCGCAGCATGCTGCGCCCCTACATGTAAAGGTCATGAATATCTGCCGCAAGGACGCTCTGACGGGGACAGGCACCTTTTAATGAAGCCAGGCCAAGGCAGGGGGACAGGCACCTTTTAATGAGGCCAAAAGGAGCCAGTCCCCGTTCTCTGGCGCACCACGAAAAGTTAACGCGGGGGCCCCCAATAAATGGGGCCCCCTTGGTTGCCGTGCCACGCAGCGCCAAAAGGGTCCTTTCCATCCCCTCGCAAAATACTTTGCTGCGACGTCAACTTGTGCTATTAACTTCAGCTTGCACTGAACATATCTGAAGGCAGTGACCGCGCCTGCTTCTGCCGGGCCACACTGCCGCGTTTAAATTATATCTGGATGGGGATCCTCAATGCCTTCAATCACTCTCTTTTATCTTCTTTCAACCGCTCTCTTTGTTGTCCTGATTTTGATTCCGCCCATCACCCATTTGGCGATCACCCTCGATAAAGTCGATATCCCCGACGCGCGCAAGATCCACAGCGGTAAAATTCCCCGCTTGGCCGGCATTGCCATCTTCCTGGCAGTGCTCTTCTCGATTCTCCTGTTCTGCGAGATCACCCGTCCGGTGCGTGGCTTTCTCGCCGGCGGAGTGATCATCTTTGCCACCGGCCTTTATGACGATCTTATCGGTCTGCAGCCGCGCTGGAAATTGCTCGGGGAGATCCTGGCTGCCCTGACCGCGGTGCTCATCGGTGATGTCGCGCTGTCTAACCTTGGCAATCTGCTCGGCAGCGGCGATCTTCATCTTGGCTGGCTGGCCATCCCCTTTACGGTGCTGGGGATTGTCGGGGTCACCAATGCCATCAATCTGCTTGATGGCCTTGACGGCCTCGCCGGCGGTATCTCTGCCATTGCCGTTGTGGCCCTGGCTGTCCTGGCTTATATGGCCGGGAACCAGCAGCTCCTTTATCTGCTTGTCGCCCTGCTCGGCGCCCTCCTCGGTTTCCTCAAGTTCAACACTTATCCGGCCCGCATCTTTATGGGCGACAGTGGCAGTCTCTTTATCGGCTACAGCCTGGCGCTCTTTGCCGTTATCCTTTGCAGTGGGACAGAGAGCCATATTTCTGCGGTCACCCCGCTGCTGCTGCTGGTGGTGCCGATCGTCGATACCTTTATTGTTATGGTCAGC
>DIKR01000007.1:0-8290 GCA_002424625.1 Desulfuromonadaceae bacterium UBA5613 | reverse complement strand
ATGGCGATCGTCGCCATCGGTCTCAGTCGCTTGCCGGATTATCAGCAGCTCGGCTTCCTTGTGCCGATTATCCTGGTTCTGGCGCTGCTGCATCGCTGCATTAACCCGCAAATGCTGGCGGGTCTGCCGCTGCTGCGCAGTGACGAGTCGCTGCGGCAAAGTGCCGGCTACCAGCTCCTGATCCTTTATTCCGGCAATATCCTGTCGCTGGCGAAATATCTGGTGCTGATCGCCGTCGCCCTGGCGATCTTTCTCCCGGCGGAGCTCTCAAGCAATGCCCCGATCGTGGCGCTGCTGCTGCTGTTGTTGTCGCTCAGCGTTCTGGCGATGACGCGCGACTGGGGCAACCCTTTTCTCAACTTCCTTGTTTATGTCGATGGTGCTTATCTCCTCTTTCTGCTCGAAAACTACGCCGGCACTTCGCACTTCGCCGGACTGCCGCTTCTGGCTCTTTCCCATGCCCTCTTTTTGCTGCTGCTCCTGTGTTGTTCGCTCCGATTTTATATCGATCGCCGCTCGCGCCATCTGATGCAATCACCGCTGGAGTATCTCCTCTTTTTCCTCGTTGTCTCGGTTCCGCTCCTGCCGGAAAGTTTTTTGCAGCGCTATGACCTGTTGATGGTGATGGCGAAGACGGTGATCCTCTTTGCGGCTTACCGCATGGTGCAGTTGCGCAAGGGGAAGCGGCACCGGCGGATCGTGGCAGTGACGCTGCTGACCTTGCTGCTGGTGGCGGTGAAGGGCTTTCTTTAAAGCTGAAACCGGGCCTTCCCCGGCCGGATCGCTTTTCTTCCGGCTGAGGCTGTGCTACTATCCGCCGCCAATTCACTCGAAACGGCAGCCTTTATGACCAAGACCTTTACCGCGCTCCTTCCCCACATCCTCCCCTGGCTCATAAGTGAAACGCATCTGCGTTCGCAACAGTTGCAGCAGACCGCCGGGCTCTTTGATGAAGGCGGCACCGTCCCTTTTATTGCCCGCTACCGCAAGGAGCAGACCGGCGAGCTCGACGAGGTGCAGATTCGCTTCATTGAGGAGCGCCTTGCTTATTACCGCGAACTCCTTGACCGCAAAGAAACGATCCTGTCTTCCATCGCCGAACAGGGGAAGCTCAGCGATGAACTGGCGGCCCGCATCGCCGTTACCCGGCAAAAGACCGAACTCGAAGACCTGTATCTCCCTTTCAAGCCGAAGCGCCGCACCAAGGCGATCATTGCCCGCGAACGCGGCCTCGAGCCCTTGGCCGACCTCCTTGCCGCGCAGGACGCGACGACCCTGACTCTGGCGGAGCTCGCCGCCCCCTTTGTCGATGCGGACAAGGAGGTGCCTGATGCGGCTGCTGCTTTGGCTGGCGCCGGCCATATCCTTGCCGAGCGCCTGGCCGAAGATGCCGACGTCCGCGCCCGGGTGCGGCAGCTGACCTGGGACGCCGGGATCATCACCAGCCGGGTGGCCACCGATAAGGTCGGCACGGTCAGCAAGTTCGAGATGTACTACGATTATCGCGAAGCGCTGAAAAGTATCCCTTCGCACCGCATGCTCGCCATGCGCCGTGGCGAGGTCGAGGAGGTGCTGCGTCTCGCCCTGGAAGCGCCGGAGGCCGAGATTCTCCTTTATCTGCAGGGGCGCCTGCGCAAGGGGGCAAGTGTCTTTGCGCCCTTCCTTGGTGCCGTGGCGAGCGATGCCTACAAACGGCTGATCTCGGCTTCGATCGAGGTGGAGCTGCGCCTCGAAGCGAAGAAACGCGCCGACGAAGGCGCGATTGCGATCTTTGCCGGCAATCTGCGCAACCTTTTGCTGGCACCGCCGGCGGGGAATCTGCGCGTCCTTGGCGTCGATCCCGGCCTGCGCACCGGTTCGAAGCTGGCGGTGATCGACGCCACCGGCAAATTTTGCGAACATGTCACTATCTACCCCCACACCGGCGAAGCACGGGTGGCAGCGGCGCAGACCGAGCTGCTGCGCCTGATTGCAGCGCATCAGGTGGAGATGGTCGCCATCGGTAACGGCACCGCCGGGCGCGAGATGGAGGAATTTGTCAAGGCGACCTGCCTTGCCGCCGGACTGCGCCTGCCGGTGGTCGCGGTCAGTGAAGCCGGGGCGAGTATCTATTCGGCTTCGGATATTGCCCGCGAAGAGTTTCCCGAGCTTGATCTCACTGTGCGCGGCGCCATCTCCATTGCCCGCCGTTTGCAGGATCCCCTGGCCGAGCTGGTCAAGCTCGATGCCAAGTCCATCGGCGTCGGCCAGTATCAGCATGACGTTAATCAGGCGGCCCTGAAGAAGTCCCTCGACGCGGTGGTCGAAAGCTGCGTCAACTGGGTCGGCGTCGATCTCAATACCGCCAGCTGGGCGCTCCTTTCCTACGTGGCCGGCATCGGCGAATCCCTTGCCCAGGCGATTGTCCGTTATCGCGATGAGCACGGCCCCTTTGCCACCCGCAAGGCGCTGCTCAAGGTCCCCCGCTTCGGTGCCAAGGCCTTTGAACAAGCTGCCGGCTTTCTCCGTATTCGAGGCGGCAGTGATCCCTTCGATAATACCGCGGTCCATCCGGAACGCTATCCTTTGGTCAAAGCCATGGCGGCTGATCTCGGCAGCAGTGTCGCTGTTCTGGCCAGGGAGCCGGCGCTGGCAGAGCAGATCGATCTGTCGCGCTATGTCACCGCCGCAGTCGGCCTGCCGACCTTGCGCGACATTGTCGACGAGCTCAAAAAGCCGGGACGCGACCCGCGCGCCAGCTTCCGGATGGCGAGTTTCCGCGATGACGTCAAGCAGCTCAGTGATCTCAGCGCCGGGATGCTTTTGGAAGGGGTGGTCACCAACGTCACTGCCTTTGGCGCTTTTGTCGACGTCGGTGTACATCAGGACGGTTTGGTGCATGTCAGTCACCTCGGGCACCGCTTTATCCGTGATCCGAACGAGGCGGTGAAGGTCGGGCAGATCGTCAAGGTCAAGGTTCTTAACGTCGATGCGCCGCGCAAGCGCATCGCTTTGTCGATCAAGGAGGCGTCTCCGGCGCCGGCCAGGTAGCGAAGTCTCTAAAATTAAAGGAGTAGAGGTATGGAAGTGTTCGACTGGAACGGCATGATCAAATCCGCCTGGAGCATCTGTCTGGTGCTGGCGGTTGCCTGGGTCGGTTTTTTCCTTCTCGACAAAATCATTCTCAGAGCCAAGGATACGATGCTCAAAAAGAGCGAGCAGGAAGGGGAGCCGCTGAGCGAAGCCGGCAAGCGCATCGACACTTTGATGCGCCTGGTGCGGCAAGGGGCGAGATTGGCGTTGCTTGCCGTGGTGCTGTTGATGGTGTTGGGCGAACTCGGGGTACAGATCGCCCCGATTCTGGCCGGTGCCGGAGTGCTCGGCCTGGCCGTCGGTTTCGGCGCCCAGGCCCTGGTGCGTGACATCATCTCCGGCTTCTTTTTCATCATGGAGAATCAGGTGCGGGTCGGTGACGTTGCGGTCGTGAACGGCACCGGCGGTCTGGTACAGGAGATCAATTTCCGCACCCTGGTGCTGCGTGATCTGACTGGTACGGTCCATATCTTTCCCAACGGCACCATCAATACCTTGAGCAACATGACCAATGAATGGTCGGCTTATGTCTTCGAAATCGGCGTCGCTTACAAGGAAAGTACCGATCGGGTCGTCGAAGTGATCCGCGAAGTCGGCGCGGACCTGCAACAGGACAGTGCTTTTGCTGCTTTTATTCTCGAGCCGGTCGAGATCTTCGGTGTCGACAGCTTTGGCGATTCAGCGGTGGTGATCAAGGGACGGATCAAGACCAAGCCGATGCAGAAATGGGTTACGGGCCGCGAATTTCTGCGCCGTGTCAAGATGGCTTTCGACGCGCAGGGGATCGAAATACCGTTTCCGCACCGCACCCTTTACTTCGGCGAAGCGAGTCGGCCTATCGATCTGCGTCTGCTGGCGGAGGGATTGGAACCCGGCGACGGAGTTGCCAAAAGTGTGCGAACAGGGTAATGTAGCCGCTGTTTATCACGTCAATTTTCCAGCCAATGTCAAGGAGTCAACAAAATGGTCCGTCAAATAGTGATGCTGTGCACAATCTTTTCCTTGCTGACCGTTCCCGCCTTTGCCTTTTCGAAAGAGGGGGGGATGGGCTGTGGCGCAGGTAGATGCAGTGATTGCCATAGCCTTTCGCTGCAAGAAGCCACCACCCTGCTCAAGGGGATTGACAAGGTTCTGAACGTCGAATTCTCGGAGCTTCCCGGTTTCTGGAGCGTCGATGCGGAAAAGGCCGGACAGAAGTTTCCGATCTTTGTTGATTTTTCGAAAAAATATGTCCTGGCCGGCAGCATCATCAAGATTGCCACCGGCGAAGACCTCACCCAGCAGCGGATGGCGCAACTGAACAAGGGCAAGCCTGCTGCCGCCCCGCCAGCGCCTGCTGCCAAAAAAGTCGATATCAAATCGATTCCGGTCGATGATGCCATTCTTCTCGGCCGGGCCGATGCCAAATCCAAGGTGATCGTCTTTACCGATCCTGAATGTCCCTACTGTAAAAAAGCGCATAGCGAGATGCAGGAGGTGGTCAAGGCCGATCCGAATATCGCCTTCCTGATCAAGCTGATGCCGTTGAAGATGCACCCGAATGCTTACGGCCTGTCCAAAACCATCCTTTGTTCGACCAATCCCCTTTCTGTGCTGGAAGCGGTCTTGCACGGGGCGCCGGTCGCTCCTTCCGCCTGTCCGACTACCAAGGTCGATGAAACCCTGGCAACGGCCCAGAAATTGGGGATTAGTTCGACCCCGACGCTGATCCTGCCGGACGGCACGATTCTGCCGGGTTATAAAAAAGCTGCGGATCTTCTCAAGATTCTCGGCTCGAAGGTGACGCTCCCCGCGGCGGGGAAGTAAGTGCCGGTTGATTTTTTCGCGGTCTTCTGTTAAAAGTGACCACCGATTTTAGTGGACGAAGGAGAGTATTAGATGGGTTTGATGAGCGGGAAACGTGGCGTGGTCTTTGGTGTTGCCAACGATATGAGCATTGCCTGGGGAATTGCGCAGCAGTTGCGGGCGCATGGAGCTGAAATTGCTTTTACTTATCTGAATGAAGCTTTGGAAAAGCGGGTGCGTCCCCTGGCCGAGAGCCTCGGCTCGGAGCTGATCCTCCCTTGCGATGTTGCCAAAGATGAAGATATCGAAGCGGTCTTTACCGAGATCGGCAAGCGCTGGGGGAAGATCGATTTCGTTGTTCACGCTGTGGCTTATGCCAATCGCGAAGATCTCAAACAGCCTTTTTCCCAGACCAGCCGCGAAGGTTTTCTCCTTGCCCTGGATATCAGCGCGTATTCGTTTGTCGCCGTGACCCGTTATGCCATCCCGGTGATGAACGAAGGCGGCAGCATCCTCACCATGAGTTATCTCGGCGCGGTTCGTTATGTCCCGAATTACAACGTCATGGGCGTGGCCAAAGCCGCGCTGGAATCTTCGGTCCTTTATCTGGCGGCGGAACTCGGCGAAAAGGGGATCCGCGTCAACGCCATCTCCGCCGGGCCGATCAAGACTCTGGCCGCGTCAGGGATCGCCAATTTCAAGGCAAAGATCAAGTTGATGGACGATTACGCGCCGCTGCGCCGCACCGTAACCCAGGACGAAGTCGGTAAATCCTCTTTGTATCTCCTTTCCGATCTGTCGAGTGGCGTCACCGGTGAAGTCCATTATGTTGACGCCGGCTTCAACTTTGTCGTCGTTTCCGGATGAGCAGTTTTTCCCACGCTTGTGTTTCACAAAAAGGGCCCCTCCGGGCTCTTTTTGCGTCTGGGGGAGGGCGTTAGATGGTCGTGCATGGCAACCTCGCCGGTCTGCGCGCCGCGCAGATTCTCAACCTCGAACGTCTTTACCAGCGGCGTCTGCCGGCGAATCAACTCCTCACTCCGGAGTTGGCCCGCGAACTTGCCGAGCGTTCTTTTGAGCTGAAACGCCAGATCGGTCTGATTATCGATCGTTTCGGCGCGATCCGCCACGTGATTGTCGGCGATGACCGGCAGATCGTCATCCCCGATCTTTCCGACTTAAGTCTCGGCCGCAGTCGATTGCGCGGGGTGCGTTGTCTGCATACCCATCTGCGCGATGAACCCCTCAGCCGCGATGACCTCGCCGACCTTTCGCTGCTGCGTCTCGATATGATGCTGGCGCTGCAAGTGACGAGTGCCGGTCTGCCCGGCCGCATTGATTATGCTTTTCTCCTGCCGGCGCAGGGGGAGAAGGAGTCGATTGAAGTCGCTTCTGCACCGTCGATCTATGAACTGGCGATCGACCCGCAGGAGTTCATCCACGCCCTTGAAGGGGAGATGGAGAAGCGTCTTGCCGAGACCGTCGATCTCGGCGATCCCCGCGAGCGCGCCATCCTCATCTCCGTCAGTCCGGAAGCGCGCGAGGAAGCGGAGGATTCTCTTGATGAACTCGCTGAACTGGCGCGTACCGCTGATCTGGTGATTCTCGACCGGGTGCTGCAGCGCACCCGCCAGATCAACCCGAAATACCTCCTCGGTGAAGGAAAGCTGCGGGAAGTGGTGATCAGCGCTTTGGAGCGGGGGGCGACCCTCCTGGTCTTTGATCAGGATCTCTCTCCGTCGCAGGTGCGTTCGATCTCGGAGATCACCGAACTCAAGGTCATTGACCGCACCCAGCTGATTCTCGATATCTTTGCCCGGCGCGCCCATACCCGCGACGGCAAGGTGCAGGTGGAGCTGGCCCAGCTCAAGTACATCCTGCCGCGGCTCAGCGGCAAGGGGGTCGCTATGTCGCGACTGATGGGGGGGGTCGGTGGCCGCGGCCCGGGGGAGACCAAGCTTGAGGTCGATCGCCGCCGCATCCGCGAGCGCATCAGTCGTCTCGAAAAGCAGCTGGAAGAGCTTTCCAAGGGGCGTTTTCAACGCCGGCAAAAGCGCATTCGCGCCGGTGTGCCGATCATCTCTATCGTCGGCTACACCAATGCCGGCAAGTCGACCCTGCTCAACGCCCTGACCCAAAGCGAGATCTTTACCGAAGATCTTCTCTTTGCCACCCTTGATACCTCGAGCCGGCGTCTGCGCTTCCCCCTGGAGCGGGAGGTGATCATCACCGACACGGTCGGCTTTATCCGCCGGCTGCCGAAGAGTCTGGTCGGAGCCTTCAAGTCGACCCTCGAAGAGCTGGAGGATGCTGATCTCCTGCTGCAGGTGGTCGATCTTTCTCATCCCCGTTTTGCCGACCATATTGCCGCCGTCGAAGCGATTCTTGCGGAGCTGGAGCTCGGGCAGGTCCCCCGCCTCCTCGTCTTTAACAAGATCGATCGTGTCCCCCCCGAAGAAATCGAGCCGCTCTGCCGGCGTTATGCAGCCCTGCCGGTTGCGGCCCGTGATCGCAAAAGTTTCGGACCGCTGCTGGCGGAACTGGAACGGCGCTGCTGGCCCGATCCGCCAGCAGGGCTGCCAACCTTGGAGACTTGACCCGCAGAACAACTTTATTTACTCTGTTTTCAATCAATTTGCCTGGAGATTTTACACATGCAGTTGAACCGTTGTCTTTTTTCCCTGCTGCTGTTCGTCCTGTCACTCTGGGGCGGGGAGCTGCTGGCTGTTTCCTCCCCTGCTCCGGAAACCTGGTCCCAGCAGACCGTCAGCCCCTTTCTGCAGCTGCCGCAATCAATCCCTGTAGAGAATGAAACCGCTGCCCTGGCACTGGATCCGCCGCCGGAGATGTTGCAGCCTGCAGACCCTTCCTCCCTTTCCAGTGATGATGCTGAAGAAGGTGAGGGGGCTGACGATGCGGAAGAAGGGGAGGATCTTCTGACCCTGGTCGATCCGGAAGCGATTGAGGAAGCCCTGATTCTCACCGAGGACGAAACCAGTCCGCCGGAGGACGAAGGGGCAACCATCGCCGTGACCGAGCTGCAATTCGATTTCCCGGTCGTTGAAAACCAGAAGGTGCAATATTATATCGATTATTTCACTGGTCCCGGCCGCAACGTCTTTCAGCGCTGGCTGGAGCGTTCCTCCCGTTATCTCCCTTATATGCAGGAGGTCTTTGCCGCACAGGGACTGCCGCGTGACCTGGTCTACCTTTCGATTGTCGAGTCCGGGCTGAATCCCAAGGCGTACAGCTGGGCGCACGCGTCCGGCCCCTGGCAGTTTATCCCGAGCACCGGCAGGATCTTCGGTCTGGAAGCGGATTACTGGCGGGATGAACGGCGGGATTTTGAAAAATCGACACAGGCGGCGGCCCGCTTTCTCAAGGAGCTGCACGGAACCTTTAAAGGCGACTGGTATCTGGCGCTAGCCGCTTA
>DIKR01000143.1 GCA_002424625.1 Desulfuromonadaceae bacterium UBA5613 | reverse complement strand
TCGAGGCCGACTACGTTATCGACATGGGGCCGGGGGCCGGGGTGCACGGCGGTGAAGTCGTGGCGGCCGGGACGCCGGTGGAGATCATGGCCAATCCCGCTTCCCTCACCGGCCGCTACCTTTCCGGCGAACTGACCATTGCCGTTCCCAAGGTGCGACGCAAGCCACAGCGCTGGATTACCATGAAGAATGCCAGCGAGCACAACCTCAAGGGGATCGACGTGCAGATCCCCCTCGGGGTGATGACCTGCGTCACCGGCGTCTCCGGCTCGGGGAAATCGTCACTGATCATCGACACCCTCTACAAGGCGCTGGCGCAGCGCCTTTACAAGGCCAAGGAGAAGGCGGGGAAGGTCGACGACATCCTCGGCCTCGAAGCCCTCGACAAGGTCATCGACATCGATCAGTCGCCGATCGGCCGTACGCCGCGTTCCAATCCCGCCACCTACACCGGCCTCTTCACCGATGTCCGCGATATCTTTTCCCACCTCCCCGATGCCAAGATCCGCGGCTACGGGCCGGGACGTTTCTCCTTCAACGTCAAGGGGGGGCGCTGCGAAGCTTGTCAGGGGGATGGCATCATCAAGATCGAGATGCACTTTCTGCCGGATGTTTACGTGCAGTGCGAAGTCTGCAAGGGGGAGCGCTACAACCGCGAAACGTTGGAGGTGCGCTACAAAGGGAAGAATATCGCCGAGATCCTTGATATGACCGTCAGTCAGGCGCTGAAGTTTCTGGAAAACATTCCGCGTATCAACAACAAGCTCAAGACCCTGCACGACGTTGGCCTCGGTTATATCAAGCTCGGGCAGAGTGCGACGACGTTGTCCGGCGGCGAGGCTCAGCGGGTCAAACTCGCCAAGGAGCTGACCAAGCGCGCCACTGGCCGCACCATCTACATCCTCGACGAACCGACCACTGGTCTGCACTTCGCCGATATCCAGAAACTCCTCGACGTCCTCCAGCGACTCGTCGAGACCGGCAACACCATCCTCATCATCGAGCACAACCTCGACGTGGTCAAGACTGCCGACTACCTCATCGACCTGGGGCCTGAAGGGGGGAAACGCGGCGGCGAGATCGTCGCCTGCGGCACCCCGGAGGAGGTGGCGAAAGTCAGTGCTTCGCAGACCGGGCAGTATTTACGCAAGTTGTTATAGCATTCAGGAGTATCCAATGAACTACGACACCATCGAAGAAGCTTATCATTTCGTCAACGGCGCCCGTTTCGGCGAGCGGCGGGCGCTGCTGCATCGTCCCAATGGCAAGATTTACTACACCTCGACGGTGGCTGATTATGGCGAGCTGCCGGCGGATGTCGAGACCAGCGGCGATTACCTGGCCATCCCTCACAAGAAAGACCTTGATCTGGGGAAGGAGTTGGTGAGCGATTTTATTCAGGAACACTGTCCGCAACAGCTTAACCGGATTCTGGCCCTTTTTGAGCGCAAAGATGCCTACCGCCACTTTAAAGATCTTCTCACCGGGATGGGGCTGATCGAGAGCTGGTATCTTTATGAAGATGCCCGGGAACGGGAAGAGTTGCAGAACTGGTGCCGGGAGCACAATCTGGGTCTCGATTGACGGAAGGCGAGCGCAGGAAACTCAGTCGCCGTTGACAACACAACGGCGACTGAGTAGATAGAGACCGGGTCAGGGCTGGCCGGTGGCAAAGGTTTGCAGTCTGCCATTGTTTCTGTCGGCAATGATAAAGATGCCGGATGGAGTAAAGCATGCCTGCTCCGGATAGTTAAGGAGTCCTGCCTTCCAGCCCATGCCGAGCTGCCGGCCGATAAAGGTACCATCCGCCCCGAGCAAACCGATCCCCCCTTCATTTTTATCAATAACGACAAGCATCCCGCGCCGGTCGGCGAGCAGGTAAGCCGGATAGGCGAGATACTCAAATAAACCCTGCTGCAGCAAGGAGAAAGCCTTGTCTTCGCTCCGGGCGAGATAGATGGCCCCGGCGGCGCTGTCGAGCAGCACAACATCGCCGTTTATGGCCACGTCAAGATCGAGCGGTGTGATTGCCGCCACCGGCATGGCGATCTGCCGCAGTCGCTTGCCCTGGGCATCGAGCACAATGACCCGGCTCCCCGCAGAATCAAGAATCCAGAGGTTGTCGTTGCTGTCGAGACGGAAGCTTTGGGGCATAATCGAGCCTGTCTCCGCCTCGGGTTCAACGTAGCTTACAAAGGTGCCGTCGGCACCTAGCCGCGCAATCTTGTGCAGAGCACCGTCGAGAACAAAGATCTCCCCCGCCCGACTGATTTGCACTCGCACTGGCGAAGGAATCTGCTCGGATTTAATCTCCACGCCGCCAATGAGCACGCCATTATCGAGTTGGTAACGCAAAAGGCGGCCGTTCCCGGTGTCGGCGGCAACGACCTGAGCGGCATCGCAGGCCACCCCGTGTGGCATCTTCAGCCCGCGTCCTGTGGCATCGGTGGTGATCGATTGCAGCGGCCGGAATTTCAGCGTTTCGGCGCTGAAGGCGAAAGTCGGTATAAGCAAAAAAAGCAAGAAATTTCCCAGTAACAATAGACGGATCATGGCGTCACCTCTTGTATTTTTCATGGCACTGGGTACACAACTCGGAGGATTTGGCGAAGGGGATTAATTTTTTGAATTCGGTGCCGTGCGAGCGGTGACAACTCAGGCACTGGACAGAGCCTCCGTTGCGCGGATCCTTGATGTCATCTCCGAGGGGGTGGGTTGAATGCTGCTGCCAGTCGTGACAACTGTTGCACAGGTTGCTGACCGGTTCCTCTTTAAAGCTGAAGACCTGGTCGCCGCTGTGCGGGTCATGACAAATAGCGCACTCCCCTTTTTGAATCGGTTCGTGCTTGGACAACGAACGTTCCTGTCGCAGGATCGTATCCTTGTGGCAGCGGCCGCAGAGATTAATGGTCTTGGCTTTGAGCAGTTTCGGTTCGCGGCTGGCATGGGGACCGTGACAGGTCAGGCAGCCCTCCCCGGCGACAACCGGCCAGTGAATGCGATTTTTCGCCGCGATTGCCTTGATCAACGGTGCATGGCAAGATTTGCACAGTTCCGTTCCGGCCTTCTTGACCGTGATGGTTGCTCCGCTCGCATCGCCATGGCACTGGCCGCACATGCGCGTTGCGACCGGTTTGTGCACGGTGTTGTAAAGAATGCCGCCGAGATCGGAACCATGCGGGTCATGACAGTCGGTGCAGCGGCTCTTTGTCACCGGATAGTTCATATGCTGTTTGGAAAAGTTCGGCCGATCCGGTTTGTGACAGCCGAGACAAAGGGACGGGACATCGGCCTTGAGCAGAGCCGGTCCTTTGGTCGAAGCGTGCGGATCATGACAACTCGCACAACCCTTGGCGACCGGCGCGTGTTTGAACTTGGCCTTGGCGGCCTTCTCTTTGAGCTCGGCATGGCACTGGGCGCAAAGATCGTCACCGCTCTTGATCAGATTGTTCTGATAAGGGGCGGCATGCGGATCGTGGCACTTGATACAGTGACCTTCGCTGGCAATCGAGTGCGTACTGACCGCGTTGGCCGGAAGAAGGTTGGGGTGGCAGGTAAAGCAGACCACCTTCTGATCCGCCGCCAAAAGTTTTTTCCGATCAGACGCATGGGGACTGTGACAGCCGGTACAGTTCTTTTTTTTCAGCGGGGTATGGACACTGGCCTGCTGCAGAGTCTCCTTGAAAGCGGTATGACAGCCGAGGCAGAGCTCTCCGGTTGCGCCCGGCTTGAGGCGCATGCCTTCTGGGCTCTGACCCACTTTTGCCGCCGGGCTGGCCAGCGGCGTCAGAAGCAGAAAGGTCACCGCGAGAATGAAGTATTTTTGTATGGTCATGGTTTCACTCCTTGGCGACTATCAGGAAGATGACACTCTGCGCAGGAGTTTCCGGCAAAGGGCGAGTGTTGCACCTTCCTGAAGAGTGCGGCGTTATCGGCAGAGTGCGGCCGGTGACACTCCATACAGTCCATAACCGCGGGGGAGATCTGGAGGTGCGCCTTGCCAAAGGCCTCATCCTTGAGGTCGTGGCAGTCACCGCAGAGCTTGACCAGCGGCGCATTTAGCAACATTTTTTCGGCGGAGAAGTGCGGCAAGTGACAGACCTGACACTCCTTCTGCACCGGTTGATGGACCACTTCTTTGCTTCGCAGCAGTTCTTCTTTCAAACTTTTGTGGCAGGTGAGGCAGAGGTCTTTCCCATCGGTGAGTAACAGTCGGTTCAGCTTCGCTTTGTGGGGGTTGTGGCATTTGGTGCATTCGCCCCGCTGGATCGGTGCATGGATGCTCTTTGCCTGCTTCATCCCTTTGGGCAGGGTGTCGTGACAGTCGTAGCAGAGGAGGTCCTGTTTCTGGTTAAGCATCCCGCCGATATTGCTGCCATGCACATTGTGGCAGAGCAGACAGTCATTTTCGGCAAAGGGCACATGCACCAAGCTCCCCGGGTCAACGGTCATTAACTCCTTGTGGCAGTCGAGACAAAGAGTTCCGGCCGGTCGTTTGAGCAGTTTGTTCTCGGCGCTGCTGTGCCCGTTGTGACAGGCAGCGCAGTTCGCATTCAAAAGCGGCTGGTGGGTATAGGTCTTCTTGAATCGACTCTCAGCATCGGTATGGCAACCGTAACAGACCTCGTCCATCCGGTCGCGGAACATGAAGGGGAAATTTGAGCCGTGCGGATCGTGACAGCCCTCGCACTCGCCGTCAGCGAAAGGAGGATGGATGGCTTTATTCTCAAGGCTGGCTTTGCTCTCTGCGTGGCAGCTGTGACAGAGTTCGACCCCCGTTTTCAAAAGAAGTTTCTTCTCCGCGGCGTGGGGATTATGACAAGCCAGGCAGCCGCTCCCCGCGGTGACTGCGGCATGCTGCGAGGAGAGTTTTTTGCCTTTCTCCTGATGGCAGTCGTTACAAAGGTTGTTGCCAATACGAACCAAAAGTTTGCTGCTGTTCGAGGTGTGGGGATCGTGACAAAGCTGACAGTTCCCTTCCTTGAAGGGGAGGTGTTCGACTGGTCCCGCCTTGAGAGCCTCCCTGTCATGGCAGGTGTCACAGAGAGCCGCCCCTTGCAGCTTGAGCCCGAAGGGGGGGTCGCTCTTGGACAGATTATGGCAATCGCCGCAGGCGGCACGTGCCACCGGCTCATGGACGACGCTCTTGAGCAGTTTCGGTGTCGACGATGAATGGGGATCATGACAGCTGGCACACGGTTTGTTCTCGACTGGATAACTGCCGTGTTTCTCGCGGAAAGAACCTTTTCCGCTGTCGTGACAGGAAAGGCAGAGCTGCGGATCGGCACGTTCGAGCAGGAATTTCTCCTGGCTGCCGTGCGCCCGGTGACAAGCACTGCACCCATTGCCGCGAATCACTGAATGGACAAATTTCTTTTCGAATAACTCCTGCTGGTGACAACGATAGCACATCTCTTTTCCTTCGGCAGAAAGGAGCTTGGAGGAGTTCGTTGCGTGCGGATCATGGCAGTCGGTGCATTTGCCGTTCTTCAGCGCCGTATGGACATGCGGCTGAGTCAGTCCGAGTTGCTCTTTGGAGTGGCAACCGAGACAGAGATTATTTCCCGATTCTTTTAAAAGCAGCTTTGGGACAAAGCCGTGCCGCATATGGCAGGCCTCGCAGCCTTCTTTATTGATAACTGCATGCACGGTCTTCTGTGACAAGCGCTCCTCGCGGAAGGCCTTGTGGCAGTCGAGACAGTTCTTCCGTTCAAACTTTTTCGCCGCGTTTGCCGACAAAGGAAGGACCCAGCCGCCGCCCAGGGCAAAAAGAACCAGAACCAGTAAAACTAAAATGTTCTTTTCTGAATGAAGATGCATAATTTTTCTCCAGAAGAGTTAGCTGCCGCAGCCTAGAAAGACTGTTCAACGAGATAAGTCTTGACCGGATAAGCGCTGCGTAACTTTGTTCCCCAGTCGTCCATTGCCTTGCCGAGTTTGATCCCGTAAAGCTCTTCGGCAATCTTGCTGTTGACCTCGGCCAGGGGCGAGATTTGGGGGGTAATGACCTCTTGCACCAAAAGGACAGGGCAATAGCCGTCGCGGGCTTCATAAAAGCGGATATCGCCGGCCTTGACCCCGGCTAACGCACTTTGCGCTTCCGGAGGCAAGGTTTTGGTGGCGATGATGCTGCCGTCGAGGATCGGCGCCTCAGTTGATCCCTGCGCAACCACCCCTTCACCGTGTTCCTTCAGCCACTGAAAATCGGTCCCTCCGCGCAATTTGGCGGTCCCTGCTTCGGCGTAGGCTTTGCGGGTAAAGACCAGACTCTTCAGTTTAATCATCTCCGGAGTTGCGTAGCGGTCCTGATTCTCCTGGTAAAAAGTTTCGATCTCTTTATCGCTGATCTTGACCTCGGGTATGACAATTTTTTCGACAAAGGTGCCGAAGAGCAGCGAGCGCCGGTAATCTTGTAACGAGTCAAGATAAGAGGGATTCTTGTCGTACCCCTTGTTTTTTGCTTCGAGAGGGAAGATGCGGCTGTAAAGGAGTTTGTCGAGAGCACTCCTCTTCTCGCTGTTGACCCGTTTCTCTTTGATCGCCTGATCGACCCCATGATAAAAGCGTGATTCGAGGGCGGCGGCGAGATCGGCCACAGTAACGGCCTTTCCCCCCTTGATCTTGGCGATGGTCCGCTGGTCCTTGAGCAGGCTTTGGAACTTCGGGGACGAGGCGTCAAAATTGACATTTTGCAACAGTTTATCGTCGATCTGGGCATACTTCTTCTTGAGCGAGTTGAAAAGATTGAAGAGTTCTTCCCGTTCCTTGACGGCCAGGGCTTGCTGCCAGGCCGCTGCACGCAGTTCCTCATTCTCGGGATAACGAATTGACTCGAGTTGCACCACGCTGTAGACCGGTCCGACTTTGATCACCGGACTGATCGATCCCGGCTTCTGTTTGGCGATGAGCCCCGCGACATCCGAGAGCATGGCTGACGGCTTGACATAATCCCCTTCCGCTGCCGCTTCGACCTTCTTCTCGCTGACCAGCTGAGCTACCAGGGCATCGAAGTCGCCGCCGGCATTCACCTGGTCGACCAGTTCCTTGGCGGCGGCTTCGCTGTCGAACTTCGCCGTGTGCAGCTTCCATTCCTTGGCCGCATCCTGAAAAGCTTTTTCGACCAGATCAGCGTCGGGTTTCAAGCCGGCGATGGCCTGTGATTTGACTTCTTCCTTCAGCGCCATCTCCTCGAATTCCTTCATCTGTTTCCGCAGTTCCGGGGTGTCGTCCAGCCCCATGTTTGCCGCCTCCTGCAGGACCAGCCGAACATTGATCAGCCGGTTGAGGAGATTCATAAGGCTCTGTTTGCCGCCTTCGGTTCCACTGCGATCTCCGTGCAGCGATGCCAGGCTTGCGGTCAGTTCGTCGAGGCCGATCGGTTCGTTATTGACCATCGCCACGGGAAATTTGGCAAAATGCTCGGAAAAGATCGGTGCCTTAAGGGTCACACTCAAATTCTGGCGGGCGTTCATCTCCGTGTCCAGCTCGGCAAGGGCGTCAGAGGCCCGGACGGTTCCCCCCATAAGTCCGCTGAGTAGGGCGGCAGCAATCAGTACGTTCAGTTTCATCTTCTTTTCCTCCTTGTGTGAGTAACAACGACGGTGGTCGGCAGTACAGTCAGGATCGAGCATTGTCGGCTAACGACAGGCATGAAAGGAGTTGGCTGCCAAAGGAGCTGTCATGATTCTTTTCTCGGCGGGAGGGTGGCGAGTCCGGCGCGAACCATCTCCTCTGCAAGTCGACAGGGGTTGAGTACCGTTCCCAACTCAAAGAAGAAGACCCCGTCACTGCCGCTGTTGCGGCTCTCGATCGACCAGAGGATGCGGCGAGTCCGCTGTTCCAGAAGCTGGGCGGTAAAGAGAATCCTTGGTACGCCGCCGTTTTCGGCTTCGACATACTCGCTGACCGTCCCGGTCAGAAGCAGATCGGCCTGGAGATCGCCAAAAAGAGTTTGTGCCTGATCGAGGGAGACCCCCCCTTCCATGATCAAGCGATTGGCGAGCATCGTCTGGCGTGCCGTCCCTGGATCGAGCAGAATCACCTGCGGCAGCTTTGCGAGTTGCGCGGCAAAGAGGGCCGCGATGATCTCCCCGGCATAAGGGCGCGGGCTGCGATTTTTGAAGGGGAGCAGGGCGATGCGTAATGGCCGGTCAAAGGTTAAGTCCGGATCACGATACAGTAATGCCGGGGCGTAGCGCTGACGTGCGGCCCCGGGTGCCCCGGAGGGAGACAGTAATTTCGCTACGGCTTCGTTAACAGCCCGAACCTCCAGAACCTTGAAGTCGTGCAGGATGCCGCGCTCGAAAAGTCCCGGATTGTCCCTGGCGGTCAGCGCCGCTGCGCCGCTCTGGCGGATCCGCGGGTCGTCGGCGTTTGTCGTCAGGGTCAGGGTCAGGGCGATTCGACCGGGGAAAGTCTCTTTGTAATTTAGCACCTTCGCAATCAATACCCCGTCGACACCGGTCTCGCTTTGCAGGGCCATGGCGGTTTTCCGGTCGATCCCGCCGGTATAGCGCAAGCGGTGCTGCGACAGGAAGAGGGCTGTCTCCTTCGCCGGCAACACGCTGACTCCTGCCTGTTGCAGCGTATCGCGCAGCAGGATCTGCAGTCGTTCTTCCGGAATCGGCAATGTGGTCAGGTTGTTGACCGGCAGGATGGCGACCTGCTGCAGCGGTGTTGCGGCGCTGCTGGGAACAAAGCAGAGGAAGCCGGCCAGCAGCACCATCAACTGTTTAAAAGAGCTGATTGATAAGGTCATTGACGGCCTGTTCACTGATATCGTTCATGGGTTGACCGCCGCCGCCGAAGAGCCGGTCGCTGAAACCGATCCCCCCCCGGGATGATGTGGCGTTCCAGACGGTGCGCCCGCTTTGCGTCTCAAGCATCTGCACACTCACTGCCACAACGTTGGCACTGGTCGAGCCGCTCCGCATCTCCCCATATTCGCGGACAACTCCAGTGATCAAGGCATCGGCCTTGAGGATGCCGCCCAGTTTGATCGCATCTTCGACCGACGGTGTGGCCGCAGTGCCGACGTTAGCCCGGGCCATGCCGCGTGCGACTTCTCCCGAGGGGAGGACATACACGCCGCCAGTGGCGAGAAGGGAGGTGGAGAAGATGTCGCGCAAGCGGTCACCAGCATTGGTCTCCCGGCTCAAATTGGCAAAGGGGAGGACTGCGATCGTCTGCACGGAGGAAAAATCCATGTTCGGATCGCGATAGCCTTCCTTTGCCAGCGAACAGCCGGCAAGAAAGAAGAGTAACGCTCCAAGCCCGACCCGCAGGGCGTGGGTCAATTTTGCCGACAGTTTCAATTCTGGTTTAGCAACCATGGATAGCCCCTAGAATGAAATTTTCAGGTTGGCATTAATGGCATGTACGGTCGTGGTCATAGCATTGATCCGGTTGGTGGTAACCGGGGCCGAGAGCTGAAGCATAGTCATGCGTGTGCGCCAGTTGAGGCTCGGCACGACCGAACGTGTCCAACTGTCGTCGCTGCTGCGCCAACTTTCATTCCAGGCAAAGCTGAGCCGCAGCGCGCCATCGCGAAATGGGATCCAGCTACTGCCGAAATTGCGGGTTACCTGGGCTGCCCGGTCGTTTTCGTCATCGACGGCAACACCGGCAAAGAGCGCCAGCGCCGGGGTCAGACGCACATTGAGCATGGCATCGCCATGTTGATTCATGCTGACCAGCGACCTCTCACCGCTGCGACGGGACCGGCTCAGCGCATAGCCGCAGTCCAGAGAGATGGCCTGGTTGGGCAGCAGGCTCGCCGTGGCATTCAGGGTTGTGCCGGTGATGCGGTCGCCTTCCACAGTCTTTTTCTGGTTGATCCCGCTGCCAAAGCTGATGTTGATCCCCCGATATGGTTCAGCCAGGGCGTAAAGGTTAAGGGAGTGCGCTGTCTCATTGCCGTTGTTTTGCGGCTCAATGCGGCCGCTGTAGGTCAGGGAGCCTGAAGCCTGCGGCAGCGGTACATAATTCAGCGCCGCTGAAAGGAGGTAGACGGAGGTGTAGTGGCCGCCGCTGTTGCTCTCTTCCCGGCCGACACTCGCTGCCGTCGATAAAACCGGACTGAGGGGATGGTTAAGATTGAGGCTGTTGACCAAAGTATAACGAATCCCATCGGCATCGTTGCGATGCGCGGCGAGAAGGTTGCTGCGAAAGGAGACTGCGGGACTTTCACTGAGCCGGATGCGCACATCGAAGGTTCCGGTTTCCGTGGCTGAGATCGTTTCAGAGCCAAGGCTGGCGATCGACTCGGTCGAGAAGGCCTGGAGCTCCGTGATCGGGATGCTCTGCCAATTCTCTTGCGGGTACTGCAACGCCACTGTCTGGCTGAGGGGGCGCACCGTCACTTTCAGATAACGGCTGGTCACCGGCAAAAAACGAAGATCGAAACGCTTTTCAAGGGGATCAAATGGTGCGGCTGCCAGGCTTTGCCAGAGAACCCAGTCCTGATTATCGGTGCTGCTGTAGATCTCCCAGGCAAAGGCGGCCGCAATCGGCTCCGGCAGTTCCCGGTTCAGTTGCACGCGCAGATGATTGACGGAGACTGGCAGTGTAAAATCGAGGCCGAGGTTGCGCCATTGGCTACTCGACAGATCACCGGGGTCGAGGGCACCGATATCGATCCCGCTAGAGCTGCTCAGGTCGCTGTCGATCAGCAATCGATTCTCGTCGAGAGCGGTGATGGCGGGAAGAGTGTCAATGGCCGAGAGGCCAACTCCGGCTGGGCGAAAAAGAGGGAATTCTCCGCTGCCCGGGCCCATCGACGTCACTGTCAAGCGGTTGAAGCTCAGGCCGGTGCTGTAGACGACCCGCCGCCCGGCCAGCGTCCCGGAGTAGTTGAATCCTCCACTATGAGTCTCCCCTCGCGTCGCAAAGTCAATGAGGCGGTTGTCACTGTGCTCATTGGTGTACTGGTAACGGAGATCGAGATTTTTGACGGCATTGTAGCGCAGACTAAGAACCAAGCGCCGCCGCCGGGTGTTTTCAGTGTCCCGCCCGACATCGTAATTGTCGACTTGGCTGAGCTGCAAACCGATCTTCGGCAACCCCTCGGGCCGCCAGTTCACGTAGCCGTGGTACTCTTCATTGATCAGGGTCAGACGATTGCCTGTGGCGCTGCGGGTCTCTTCGCGGCGGCTGCCACCCAGAGATCCCTGCAGAAAAGTATCGGTCAAATAGAGATCGGCTCGCGGCTGCCAGCGATTCAGGGCACTCGTTGTGGTTTGCGTGCCCATTTCACTCTCCATCAGATCGCGAGCGAAGAGGGTGCCGGCGCTTAAGCGCAGCTTGGGTGCCAGCTCGGTCTGGAGATTGAGTCGGTAGAGCTGTGAAAGGGTCTGGCTCTGACTCGAAATATCCGCCGTGCCAGGGTCGCGTATCTCCATCTTTGCCTCATTGTAGTTTACTTCTGCAGAACCGTTGATTGTCCCGGCCGTGGCCGGCGCGCGGGTCACCGTCAGGACGAAGAGGAGGATTGCAACCCAGATGCCTGGCATCTTTGAAAATTTTAACACTGAAATTCGGATTTGCAAGGCTCACCTGACGCCAAAAAGTAGAACCCGTTTCGGCTCACCGACGGGTTCGAGAGCGTTCACGGCATGGCGACCGCCCAGGCTGTAGATCTGCACAGTCTTACTCTCCGGGGCGATGGCATAAAGACGATGCCGTGTCCCGTCCAGGGTCAGATCGATAATCTCATTGGGTGCGATCAGGGTGGCGATACGGTTCATCCCCTGTGGTTCGTAGACCTGAATGCCGGGTTCGCTGCGAGCGGCGCCGTAAAGGAGCCCGGTCATCGGATCTCGGGCCAGCGTCTGCAGGCCATTATCGACGACGAAAAGCTGCTGTGTTTGCAGTGTGGCCGCATCCAGGACCTGAAGAAACGCGTTCGCCTGCCCGGCGATGTAGAGGACTTCGTCGCGGCGGCCAAGGACGCCGGTGGCTTCTCCCGGGACAATGGCCATCGTTTTGCGCTCCATCCTGTTCGGAAGATCGATCAGACTGATCAGGCCGGAGTCAACACAGAAGAGCCAGGCGCGATCCTCTTGCGCGGCGACGACGATGCGGTGCGGGCCGGCAGCGACGCTGATCCGTTCCTCTTCGAACTCTCCGAGAGGGTCGATGAAGCTCAAGGTTGACGAAGCGCGGTTGACCGCGAGGAGGGTTCTGCCGTTGTTGATCAGGGCGAGATCAGCAGGTTCATCGCCACCCTGGAGTTTGATTCTGCTCAGAATCCGCCCGCTCGCAGTATCGATGACTTCGACAGCAGCACTCGCCGCCAGGGCGACATAAAGGCGCTGTCGCTCCAGATCGATGGCCATTCCTCCCGGCTCTTCTCCCGTTATGACTACGCCTGTGACCTCATCGGTCTGGCGGTCAAAGAAGGTCACGAAACAAGGACTGCTGCTCACGCTTCCGGACAGCGCTGTAAAGGGTTGCGGTGGCAACGCGGCCGTTACTTGCAGGCTCCCGGTCGCTACCCCACTGTTGGGCGCGGTCAGCGCCAACTGGATTAACGCGCTTTTTCCTTCCTCTATCCGGAAGGGGCAGGGAATAAAGAGCTCTTGCTGTCGTAACTCTGCACTTGGGGAATTTTCGTGCGGCAATGGCGCAGAAAAGCGCAAAGAGAGACCGCTGTAGTCGCCGGACGGGAGTGTCCCTGCCGCGAAGCGGCGTTGCCGGGTCAGTTCCTGCGAAGTGATGTGCGGGAGTTGCACGGTCAACGGCAGGTGCTGCCCATTGTGCTGCACCGCACTGACCGTTTCGACGGCGCAGGGCGCAAAGGCTTGCGGCATTCGCAGCGGGGCAGCATAAAGAAAAAGGACGCCTTCCTTTGCCGCCAAGAAATGGGAATTATTGGGATTCGGCCGTGCACAGCTGACGGCCAGAAGAAGGACGAAGAGGATAACGCCGGCATTCCATCGCAGCTGTGGGCATTGCTGTTTCCGCTCGGTGCGGTTCATGCGGCCTCCGCGGTCGGGTCGACCGACTGCCCCTGGTGGGACAGTCGGTCGTTTTCTGACAGAACCGCAGGGATCCCGAGGTCGGGATCCCTGCGGCATCTCCCCGTTCAGGAAATTAATCCTTGGCGTGGCATTTGTTGCAGAGGGAACGCTGGTAAGTCGCAAAGTCGGTGGCGACGCGGCCGTTCATGGCTTTTTCATAAACGGCGTTGGTGCGGCCCTGATGATAGTAACCTTTGCCAGTGGCATTGGCGTTGTCGCTGGCCATGTAGGCCCCGTTCGAGGTGATGAATTCGAGGTCGTTCTGCCAGCGGGCCATGCTCTTCCACCCTGAGGCGTGCGAGCGGTGGCAGGAGAGGCAGCTGACATTGCTCGTTGCGGTGGCGCCTTGCATCTTGCTGTTGTTGATCTGTGCATTCAGCTTGAGGGCCGCGCGGTCGCTGGTTCCTTCTTCAAAGGGGACCAGAGAGTCGTAGCCTTTGGTTTCATCGACGTTGCTCATGTCGCCGGTTTTGACGTAGGCGTTGTAATTGGCGGCGAAGGTGCCAAGCTGGGTCGCGGCACCGGTGGGATGCTTGGTATTGCCGATCCCGACGAGAAGGTCAGCATGGCAATTGGCGCACCATTCGGACATGCCTTCGCCGTAGGCGACGCGGGTCTGGGCGGTAAGGGTCTCGGAACGGTTGTAAGTGCTTGGAGAGACCGCCACCGGCGCTGCAGCGGTGAAGGGGACGGCGTCATAGCTCACCGGGGCATAACCATCGCCGCCGAGGATCCGGTAAACACCGACTGCACCGGTCGCCGTTGCAGGAGTTCCGGTCGAACCGGAAGCAATTGTCTGTACGCCGCTCGTCACTTCGTCTCCGTCTACGGTAAGACGATACTTGCCGTGCGGATCATGGCAGGAGGCACAGGTGAGCTGAGTGGCATCGAAGGTTCCGCCCGGAGCCATTGTCAGGGTGGTGTCGGCACTGAGCCCTTTATCGGCAGCGATGACGTTGTGACCGTGGCGTTCGCCCGGTTCGGTCGCTGGCGTTACGCCGTCGCGTTCCGTCCAGGAGAAGGTTTGCTGCAGCCACTCAAAGTCGCCGCCCGGAGTGGTGTTAAGGTTCGGCAGAGTTGCCGGGTTGATCGCGACGCCGTCCGTACCGAGGACGTGGTAGCTGCTGACTCCGGCTTTGCCGTGGCAGATCAGGCAGGTCGAGCTCTGGTCCGTGCCCTGCAGCAGGAAGGTGTTGGGATTGGCATTGACTTGCGCGCCATCCATCGAGTTATGCATGGTGTGGCAGCCTTCGCACTCGGCGACGCCGCCGCCGTGGAAGGCGAGAGCGCTGCCGGCAAAGATCAGAGAGAGCAGTGTGGCGGCAAGGACGATCGTTTTTGCGTTCCTCATGACGTTAAACTCCTTTTGGTTGAATAGCAGACGACATAAAAACGGTGATAGATCTACTTTGCTTCTGCTGAATCCGCAGTCATGCTGGCGTTGGAAGACCACCGCAGGCTGCTCTAGGTGTCACCTCCTTCCCGGGTTGCGGGGGGTGTGTTCCCCTTCGGATGAGCGGCGATCCGAAAGACACTCACACCCCGGGCGCGCATTTGTGAAACATAGATCCGGTCATTCAGGACCGTGATCTCGTCCGGCCCGATCAACTTGTCCGGCGCTTCGCCGCGCTGGCTGATCTGCTGGAGAAAACGGCCAAGGCCATCGAAGACGATGATGGTGCAGCGCAGTGTTTCGGCAACATAGATATTGCCGGCATCGTCAGCGGCAATCCCTCCGACAATGTTGAATTTTCCCGGCGTACTCCCCTTGCTGCCAAAGGTGCGCATGGCGCCGTCCAGAGCGATCCGGCCGGCGCGAAACTCGGTGGCGACAGTAAAGAGAATCTCTCCCTGGGGTGTGACGTTGAAGCCGGTCAGTCCCGCATCGTCGCGCTGGGCGTCTGTCATCTCGAGGCGCGCGGCGATATCGTAGAGTTGCTGCTCTCCTCCCTCTTGATTGCAGACGACGACGAGCATGCGCGCGCGATCGGCGAGATAGAGCCGGTCGCCTTGACCGATAAAGAGATCAGGGTGAAATGCGCGGTCCGTCGCGTTGGGGATTATCCGGGAGGATTTTGGCTTTCCCCGCTCGTCGCAGGTAAAGAGAGTCAGCACACCGCTGTTGTTGGTGAGGATGAGCAACTCCCCTTGATCGGTCGGGAAGAGACCAAGGAACCGTCCAGGATAGTCGCTAGTGTTAAAGTGGTAGATCTCCATCCCGGTGGTGTTGAAGACCCGCACTGCCTGAATCGATTGCTCGTATAGGTAGAGTTCATCGTGCTGTCGATCGACCCGCATCATGACGGTGTTAAAAGGGAGGGAACCATTGAGATCGGAGAGCAGGTAAAGGAACCTGGCACTTTCCACGGCAGCAGTCGCTGTCGGCAGCACCCAGAGGGCGGCCGCGAGAGTCAGAATTGCGCAGGTTGTCAGGCACTTTTGGAGCATATTTGAAACTCCGTGGTTGATTACGAAAATGTAATTCTTTGCAGGAGGCGTTAGCTCATAACTAAGGCAAGGGGGATGCCGTACTGATGGGTGGACAAGGTGGGCAAGTCCTGGGGGATTTAAAAGTGCTTGAAGAAAAATGATTTTTTCATTTAATTATTTTCATGTTGTTTGCGGGCGCATTTTTCGCTATCGTGATTACCTGCTGTTACCTTTGCAGAAGCGGGGAGAAAATGGTTTTTTCGCGGCAGGAAGAGGAGGGAAAAGTTGCGATACGGTGAAGGTTAAATGACATTTTTGTCATGAGAATACCGGCGCAAGGCAGTTGGCAAGCGTCGGAAGTAGTATTGAGGTCATGCGGAAGTATGAGTTCAGGATCAGTCAAAAGTTTGAGAAGGGGAGGTGAGGAGAGATTATTGCGATTGCTGGTGGGCGCAAGGTGTCACGATTAGAAAAGCTGGCAGATCTGGTTGATGTGGGAAAGGAACTACCAGGACAAAGAATCGCCTCCGGCTGATTATCAGTTTCCTCTGGCTGCACAGTCCTTCCGGCATTCAAAGACATAGCCGATTTCCCGGACGGTATGGATCAACTTAACATCAAAGGGATCGTCCAGTTTGCTGCGCAACCGGCGGATATGGACGTCGATAATGTTTGAATTTTTTTCCAGGATGATGTCCCAGACCCGTTCGGCAATGCGTGATCGTGAAAAGACCTCCCCCTGCCGACGGGCAAGAAGTGCCAACAATGCGAACTCTTTTGGAGTTAGATCGATACGCCGACCGCAGCGGTGGACTGAGTGGCCGAGAAGGTCGAGTTCCATATTGTCAACCTTGATGACATCCTGATGGATGATGGCGGTGTATCGAGAAATCGTACGCAACCGGGCAAGAAGTTCGGAGAAGGAAAAAGGTTTAACCACATAGTCGTTCGCACCGAGTTCCAGTCCCTTGACGCGGTCATCAACCGAGTCGCGTGCGGTAAGAAAGATCACCGGCGTCTCGTTACCACTTTTGCGCAAACCCCTGAGAACTTCCCAACCGTTGATGCCGGGGATCATCACATCAAGGATGATCACATCGTAGTGCTGAGTCAGAGCCAGCCATTTCCCTTCATTGCCATTATTGGAAACCTTGATCGAGTAACCGCGCTCTTTAAGGCCTTTACTCAGATATTGTACGGTTACCTCTTCGTCTTCAACGAGTAAAATATTCATTGTCTTCTCTCTTTTCAGGTATCACGAAAAGTTGTCTGACACACTTCCTTTTGTTTTGTTCCGTTCTCACCCGGTTGAAATGTGTCTATACCTATGGTCCCTGGTCCGCGATGGTCGTTTAGCCATTTAACTATCGATCAGAATACCATAAAATTTTCTATATACTACTCGTTCGTACTTTTGTATTTTTTTTATGATTTTTTTTTGGAGTTGGTTGTGTTTTGGCTTTCGCCATAGGTCGTGAATCAAGCTAATCCTTGGAGCTAGTGACGATATGTCTGGAGGTTATCGGCTGGACAGTACCAAGTATAAAATTAAAATGAAATAATTTATTTATCCATTTAACTGTCATCAAGTCTGTCTTGTTTGCGTTGTTGTCCCGCTTGCGAAGATGATCTGTTTTAATTTCTGCTATAACCATGTTAATATTATAAAACTTGTCCGCTTCACTCCCTCCCCTGAACCGAACGCGAGGATCGCTATGGATAAATGTCCCAACTGTAACGAGTTGAAAAAAGGTAAATATTGGTGCACGGGGTGTCTAACCGTCTTTGTCTGCCCCAATCCCGGCTGCGGCGCGCCGATCAGCAAGCGGGATGCCAGCGAGTGCCCGCGTTGCGCGATGATCTTTGCCGACTATATCACCAATCGCAAGATGTACCGCTTCTGCCCCAAATGCAAAAAACGTCAGGGCGTTTCGGAAGCACAGTGCAAATTCTGCAAGTACTGGTTCAGCTGCCCGAGCTGCGGCCACAAAGTCCCTTCGACCAGTATGCTCACCTGTCCGCGCTGCGCGACGAATCTGCGCTGAGCTGACGCGTGATGCTTAGCACCACCCTTGCCATCATCTTTCTCGTTTTCGGGCTCTTTTCAGCCGGGCACGCACTCCTGCTCAAGCGTGATCCCCGTTCAGCTCTGGGCTGGTTTGTGGTCTGCCTCATTGTTCCTGGTTTGGGGGCGCTCGGTTACTGGTTTCTCGGGGTCAATCGCATCCGCAGCAAGGCGCGGCGCTGGCGGGCGCGGGGGCGGATGCACTTCTTCGAGTGGGCCTGTGAGGACCATGGCGAGGAAGTCCCCTTGCCACAGTATATGCACCGGGAAAATTTTTTCGCACTGCGCAGCCTTGCTGACGCGGTCACCCGCCGACATCTGGTGCATGGCAATAAGCTCTCCATCCTGCATAATGGCGAAGAAGTTTATCCGGCGATGCTGACGGCAATTGAGGGGGCGCAGCACAGCGTCTACCTTTCTTCGTATATCTTTGCCGATGACCGGACTGGTCAGTCCTTCTGTGACGCACTGCAAAGGGCGGCGACCCGCGGCGTCGATGTCCGGGTGCTGGTCGATGCTCTCGGCGAACACTACTTCTGGCCGCCGATTCATCGCCGACTGAGCAAAATGGCGATTCGTCATGCCCGGTTTCTCCCCTTTTCATTGTCGAGCTGGGGTTTTTTTATCAACCTGCGCAACCATCGCAAGCTGCTGATCGTCGATAATTGCGTCGGTTTTACCGGCGGCATGAATATCAGTGACCGCCACCTCCTTGCCGACCCCGCTCTGCCGCATCGCGTTGTCGACCTGCACTTTGAGATTGCCGGACCAGTGGTCGGGCAGATGCAGGAAGCTTTCTTTGAAGATTGGTACTTTGCCACCGGCGAAGTGCCGCAGAAACCCCTCACTTCACCATCCCCCCTTGTCGACGGCGCATCCTTCTGCCGCGGTATCAGTGCCGGCCCGAATGAAGACTTTGAACCGCTCACCTGGATCATCGTCGGCGCCCTCAACTCGGCCCGCAAGCGTGTTTGCATCATGACCCCTTACTTTATCCCTGATCGGGCCTTGACCACCGCCCTTTGTGCCGCAGCACTGCGCGGCGTCCAGGTCGAAATCATCCTGCCACAAAAGAATAATTTTCCTTTTGTGCACTGGGCGTCCCAGGATTATTTCGCTGAATTGCTCGAGCATAAAGTCCGCATCTTTTATCAGCCCCCCCCCTTCGTCCACAGTAAAATGTTGCTCATGGATCATCACTACGCCTTGATCGGATCAGCCAACATCGATCCCCGCAGTCTGCGTTTGAACTTCGAATTCAATCTTGAGATTTTTGACCAGACGACATCGGCAGCCCTGACCGATTACTTTGATGCGGCGCGGGCGGTCTCGGCGCCCGTGACCGCGACGCGGCTGCGGGAACTGCCGCTCTGGATCCGTTTACGTAATGGCTTCGCCAAGATCTTCTCCCCCTACCTTTGAGCTGAACGATTTCAAGTCGTCACCATCACCTATTTAGTGCAGTATTTGATTTCAGGAGGTTCCTATGGGCATTGATGCCGGGAAAAACAGTGCAGATATCGTAAAAGTGTTGGAGCTCTGTCGTGATGTTGAAGCTGCCAGCGCTGAATTATATAAATATTTTGCGGAGATTTACAGCGATCATCCAGAATTGGCAGCACTCTGGCGTAAAACGGCCAAGGAGGAGGAAGATCATGCCAAGCAATTTGTCCTGGCCCTGAAAATGCGCCGGGAGCCATTTATAGATGCTATTGTTATTGATGGCAGTAAGGCAGAAAATGCCCTGAAAATTGTCAGGTCTTTAAATGACATGGCGAGAAAAAGCCCGCCGGGGATGCTTGAAGCATTGCGGGCCGCCATCAAGCTTGAGAAAGGCCTGGCTGATTTTCATATGTCAACAGCCGTTCATTTTGTTCAGGAGAACCAAAAACAATTATTTTTGGCTCTGATGAAGGCAGATAATGAACATGTAGAAGCATTGGAAAAGTTTTATCAGCGCCTTTTTGTCACGGACTAACCCCTGCCTTTTGCTCTGCGGCATTTTTTCCGCAGTGAAACTTCAGGAAAAAGAGGGGACAGAGTACGAATCGCTCTATTCGCACGGCAGTTAAAGATCTTCGATTAGCGGGGAAAGATTCCATGCAGAAGGAAGAACAGGTTATCAGGCTGGCGCTGGTCAGGAACATTCTTAATGTTCTCTGTCTCCTTTACAGTCATCTGAAAATCTATCCGCAGGGAAATCAGGTCGTTCGAATCACCCTCTCCCGGCTGATGTCCCAACTAAAAAAGTATTTCGCCGGCAACGATC
>DIKR01000083.1:478-5068 GCA_002424625.1 Desulfuromonadaceae bacterium UBA5613 | reverse complement strand
ACCTCCCTCTCGCCGCTCACCCGCAAGGCCTCGATTCGCAACTTTCAGGAAGCCGGACTGGTTGTCGGGACCTGCGTCGAACCGATCGGTCCGGAACACAGCAACGAGGAACTCGTCGACGCCATCCTCTTTAATGGCTCTTTCAACCCCGCCTTTTCCGGGGCGGCGCGCCGGATTACTATCCCCGGTACGGAGATCGCGGCTCGGGGGATGATCAGCGAACTGCGCATGGCCCAGATCGTTGCCGTGACCCGTCTCGGCACGCCACGCTCGGTGCTGGGCAACTGCACCCATGAGCCCTGCACTCTCGGCGCAATTGCCGGAGCCAATCTTTTCTGGGCGGAAGTCGGGGCCAACCCGAGGGATGTCAAGGAAAAGACCGAGGAAGGGCGTGGCGAAAGTGTGGCGAGTTGCGCCAAACTTTATAACGAGGCCGGCTGGCAGATCAGCAAAGGTGCATCACGCTTTTATACGCGCCCTGAGACGCTTTAAAGGCTATTTTCACCCCCGGTTGGCAGAAAAACAGATGACATTTTTTTATCATTTGATATACGAATATTCGAATATCATTAAGGAGGCTTCTGTGGATTTTGATAATGCCAACAAATGGACGGAGTTTTTAAAGGCCCTTGCCCATCCGACCCGTCTCCAGATAGTCGCGGAGTTGCTACAAGGGACCAAATGCGTCACCGACATTCAGGACATCCTGCCGGCATCACAATCCAATATTTCACAGCATTTGACTGTGCTTCGTCATGCCGGGATTGTAAATTTCGCCCAGGACGGCTCTCAGCGCTGCTACTACGTGAGTCGCCCGAAGTTGGTCTCGACGGTTATCGACCTTCTGGAAGAGGGGGAACCGGTTATTTGTAAAGTCAAGGCGGACATCGATCAGGAAAAGCATTCATCAGGAGATAGCTGCTGTCTACGCTAGCTATCACCATCTATAGATGTACGAGGAGTAACATCATGAAACTTGCCGTTGTCATCACACAGTCCAATGCAGAACAGGTTTTCACCGCTCTAAGATTTGCCAATTTTTCCCGCAATCTGGGTGATGACGTAAGGGTCTTTCTGACTGCAGAAGGAGTTGAAGCAGTTCGTCTCGACGACCCTAGTTTTGACGTCAAGGGTCAGGTCGCTAACTTTGTTCAGCAAGGCGGAACTATCATGTCTTGCGGTTCCTGCATGAAACTGCGTGATCTTGGGGGCAATGATGTCTGTGCTACATCCACCATGCAGGGTCTTTACAATCTGGTTGTTGAATCGGACAAGGTTGTCACATTTTAGATGAAAGGAACGAATCTGATGAATGCACCAGAACATCATAGTTTAATTATCCTCGGTTCCGGACCTGCCGGGTATACCGCTGCGGTCTATGCAGCCCGTGCCAACCTGAACCCTGTCCTGATTGCCGGTCTGCAGCCCGGCGGACAACTTACCACGACCACTGAAGTTGATAACTGGCCCGGCGAACATGCCGGTATTGAAGGGCCGGACCTGATGGAGCAGATGCGTCAGCACGCCGAGCGATTTAACACCAGAATCATCTCCGACCAGATTGTAGAAACTAACCTGCAGCAGCGCCCCTTTGTGCTCAAGGGTGATAGCGCTACTTACACCTGTGACGCGCTGATCATCGCTACCGGCGCTTCAGCCCAATATCTGGGCCTGCCTTCAGAAGAGGCCTTCAAGGGTAAAGGTGTCACGGCTTGTGCAACATGCGATGGCTTTTTCTATCGTAACCTGCCGGTGGTCGTGATCGGAGGAGGTAACACGGCTGTGGAAGATGCCCTTTATCTGAGCCATATTGCATCTCATGTCACCGTAGTCCATCGCCGTGATCAGTTCCGCTCTGAAAAGATCTTATCAGACAAGATCAATGCCAAGGCAGCCGAGGGCAAGGTTACTATCGAATGGTTTCACGTATTGGATGAGGTGCTGGGCGACAAGAAAGGCGTTACCGGCATACGCATAAAGGATGTTCGCGACGGTTCCACTAAAGTGATCAGTGCGGAAGGTGTCTTTATCGCTATCGGTCATTCGCCAAATACCAGCATCTTTGAGGGGCAGCTTGAGATGAAGGACGGCTATCTCAAAACCAAAAGCGGTTTGGAAGGCTTTGCCACCCAAACCAGTATCCCCGGTGTCTTTGCTGCCGGTGATGTGCAAGATCATATTTACCGTCAGGCAATTACATCCGCAGGCACCGGATGCATGGCAGCACTCGATGCAGAACGCTATCTGGACGGACTCCAGCAGGGTTAAACCAACACACAAAAGGAGGTAAACGTATGAAGATCAAAATTCAGTATTGTGCATCTTGAGGGCATCAGTCCCGTGCAGCGAGTCTCGCTGCAGAATTGAAGGAACAGTTGCAGGCAGCTGAGGTGGAAATCGAAATGGGACCACAAAAAAGCGAGTTTGCCGTATTTGTTGATGAGGTAGAGGTCTTTTCCAGGCTGGAACAACGCCGTTTTCCTGAAGCGGACGAACTGGTGGAAATCTGCAACAAGATCGTACAGTCGTAATAAAAGGGAGTTAAGCGGAACACGGACGCATGGGTGCCGGCCTCAAGCACACAGGAGGAAAGTATGAAGGTACGGGACAGCGGGATGCCCGAAGAAGAGATGTGGACGGGGTTCTTTGATCCAGCCAAGGTCCTGAGCATCTTCAGCCTTGACCAGGGAGTGCAGGACCTGGTGGAGTTCGGTTGCGGCTATGGAACCTTTACCCTCGCGGCGGCCGGCATTGCCAACGGGACCGTCCATGCCCTGGACATCGAGCCGGAGATGGTGGCTGTCGTCCGGCAAAAATGCGCCAACGCAGACATAAAGAATGTGCAGGCAACGGTTCGCGACTTTGTCGCCGCAGGAACCGGCCTCGACGACAACTCCATGGACGCCGCTCTACTCTTCAACATCCTGCACCACGATGAGCCAACCGCCTTAATGAAAGAGGCCCTCCGTGTCCTCAAGCCGAAAGGCGTGCTGGCCGTCATCCATTGGAACTACGATCCCGCAACGCCACGCGGCCCGGCCATGGAAATCCGCCCCCGGCCGGAACAGTGCATCGCCTGGGGGCGGGAGGCTGGCTTCCTTTTCAACGAGCGGAACCGCTATGACCTGCCGCCGTACCACTACGGCTTACTGTTTAGGAAACCATAACCCTGATGATCCCCTGCGACCCAAGAGACCGCTGAGAATGGCCATGACCTATACCGACCTGCAAGAAGCGCTTCGCGTGCTGCGCCTGGAAGAACGAGCGACCCTCAAGGAGATCAAGGCCCGGCACAAAGAGCTGGTAAAACGCTATCATCCGGATACCGGCAGCACCGCCGAACCCGAGATGATCCAAAAAGTGAACGCCGCCTATCAGATCGTGCTGGAGTACGTTGCCGCGTATCATTTCTCCTTTTCCAGAGAAGAGTTCTACGAGCAGAACCCGGAAGAACGGTTACGGCAGCAATTTGCCGATGACCCGGTGTGGGGGAAAAAATAGAGCGTTTCATCAAATCCCGCCGGACAGTCTGCGCGGTCGCGGTAATCGGCTTTACATTTGACGGCAAGTTGTTATTCTTTTAATAAAAAATTCCAATGAAAGGGCGAAATCAATGGAAAATCCAGCTAAAGGAGCGAATGATGGCGGATGGAATCCTTACCTGGCAGGCGCTCTCTCCGGCCTGGTTTCGGTCATTTCGGTTGGGGTTGCCGGTCAATTCCTCGGTGCTTCGACGACCTTTGTCCGGGCGGCGGGGATGGTGGAAAAGGTGATTGCGCCGGAGCATATGAGCCAGCTTGACTACTTCATCAAGACCGCACCCAAGATCGACTGGCAGTGGATGTTTGTGGTCGGCATCTTCATCGGCGCCCTGATTGCATCGCTCACCTCAGGGAGCTTTCGCTGGCAGGCTCTGCCCGATATGTGGCAGGAACGCTTTGGCAGTAACAGTCGCGGCAAGAGGGCGCTCTTTGCCTTTAGCGGCGGAACGGTTGCCATGTTTGGGGCGCGTCTTGCCGATGGCTGACCAAGCGGCCATGGGCTGAGCGGTTCGCTTCAGCTAGCGCTTAGTGGTCTTATCTCTCTTGTCTGTTTCTTCATCGGGGGGATGATAGTCGCCCATCTTATTTACGGGAGGAGATCATCATGAAGATGCTCATCTACGGTCTCCTGACCGGTATAGCCTTTGGCTTTCTGCTGCAAAAAGGGCGGGTCCTCCGTTACGACAAACAACTCGGTGCCCTGCGATTACGGGACATGACCATAGTTAAATTCATGCTCAGCAGCATCCTGGTCGGCATGGTCGGCGTCTATCTGCTCGTCGACCTGGAGATGGCCAAGCTCAGCATCAAAACGACCATCCTCGGCGGCAACATCATCGGCGGGCTGATCTTCGGTCTCGGCTGGGGACTTCTGGGCTATTGTCCCGGCACTTCGGCCGGTGCTCTCGGTGAGGGCCGCTGGGATGCGCTCTGGGGGATTCTCGGGATGGTGTGCGGTGCGGCCCTTTTTGCCGAGACTTTTCCCTTGATGAAAGAGACGGTCCTGACCTGGGGGAATCTTGGCAAAGTAACAATACCGCAAATGCTC
>DIKR01000083.1:279-438 GCA_002424625.1 Desulfuromonadaceae bacterium UBA5613 | reverse complement strand
TCGAGAAAAAGAATCTATGAATTTTTGTCGGTGCGCTTTTGAAAAAGGACTCAGCGTTTTTTGCTGAGTCCTTTTTTATTGGCCGCGGTACTGCCTCAGCGCAGCAGCAGCAACGGAACAGAGGAATTGCGAATCATCGCCGTGGTGGTGCTGCCGATC
>DIKR01000083.1:0-190 GCA_002424625.1 Desulfuromonadaceae bacterium UBA5613 | reverse complement strand
CCGCAAACCCGGCATCTTCGAGGGTTTGACGGGCATGGGCCAGATGAGCGCGGGCATCGACTGTATCGGCGCCGACCATGACCAGATGACAGGGCAACCCTTTGAACATCGGGCTGGCCGCGACCATCTCTACCCCCTTGCGGGTGGTGGCACTGCCATCAAAAGCGAGCATGATCCGTTGCGGGGTGCG
>DIKR01000021.1:14641-17150 GCA_002424625.1 Desulfuromonadaceae bacterium UBA5613 | reverse complement strand
ACGAAACTGTTATCGGCGATGCCGTGGTACAGGGGCGAGGGGCGGCAGATGGTGATGCGGTTCCACCCCATGTGCGGCACCTTGAGTTCCTCACCATTGGCAATCATCCCGGTCGGGAAACGCACCACCTTGCCGGGGATGATCCCCAGGCCCTGATGGCTGCCGAACTCTTCACTCTCGGTAAAGAGGAGTTGCAGGCCGAGACAGATGCCGAGGAAGGGGCGACCGCTGGCAACATGCGCCATAATCGGCTCGACAAAACCACCAGCGCGCAGGTTATGAATGCAGTCGCGAAAGGCACCGACACCGGGGAGGACAAGGCGCTCGGCCTTGGCGACGACAGCCGGATCGCTTGTCACCTGGGCAGGGAAGCCGACGCGTTCAAAGCCCTTCTGCACACTGCGCAGATTGCCCATGCCGTAATCGATGATGGTAATCATCTAGTCAAGACATCCTTTACTCGAACGTACCCCGGAGATGCGCGGATCGAGTTGGGTGGCGTCGTCAAGGGCGCGTCCCAGCGCCTTGAAGATCGCTTCGACGATGTGATGCAGATTCTCCCCGTAATGGAGATTGACGTGCAGGTTTGCCCCGGCGTGATTGCAGAAGGCGACACAGAACTCCTCGACAAGCTCGACGTCGAAGGTGCCGACCTTGGCTTTGGGGAGGTCGGCATTGAAGACGAGAAAGGGCCGGCCGGAAAAGTCGATATTGACCGAAACCAGCGCTTCGTGCATCGGCATGGTGCCGCTGCCGTAGCGCCGGATCCCCGCCTTGTCCGCCAGGGCCATACGGAAGGCCTGGCCGAGACAGATGCCGAGATCTTCGACAGTGTGATGATCATCGATGTGGGTGTCGCCTTCACCGCTGACAGTCAGGTCGAAGAAGCCGTGTTTGGCCACCTGAGTGAGCATGTGATCGATAAAGGGGACAGCGCTCTTGATCTCGCTCTTGCCGCTGCCGTCGAGAACGAGACGGAGGTGAAAGTTGGTCTCGGCAGTATTGCGGTCAACAATGGCAGTACGGGACATACGGACCTCCTTGAATTGCAGCTTTCCCCCCTTTGACAAAGGGGGGCGCAGGGGGGATTTCTTCGAACGGTCAAATTCCCCTCAATCCCCCTTTTTCTAAGGGGGAGGCTAAATCAATCTTGCAGCCGGATACTGACAGAGCGGGCGTGCGCTTCGAGCCCTTCGAGTTCGGCTATGCGGACAATTTCATGCCCGAGACGCTTTAATCCCGCAGCGGAAAAAGAGACAATGCTCGACTTCTTGACGTAATCATCGACCGAAAGGGGGGAAAAAAAACGCGCCGTGCCGCCGGTCGGCAGGGTGTGGTTCGGCCCGGCCAGATAATCACCCGCCGCCTCCGGGGTGTGATGCCCCATGAAGATGGCACCAGCATGACGGATGAGCGGCAGGATGGCAAAGGGGTCGTTGACTGCGAGTTCGAGGTGCTCGGGAGCGAGGCGGTTAGAAAAAGCGATCACTTCGTCGAGATCGCGGGCAACGATAATGGCGCCATAAGCCTCGATCGCACTACGGGCAATCCTTTCGCGACTGAGCTGCCGCAGTTGAATCTCGACCTGCGCCTGCACCGCCGCTGCCATGGTCGCATCGGTGGTGACCAGCACCGAAGAGGCAAGCTCGTCGTGCTCGGCCTGAGAAAGGAGATCCGCCGCTAAATGGGCCGGGTTGCCGCTGCCGTCGTTGATAATGAGAATCTCGCTCGGCCCGGCGATCATATCGATGTCGACGCGGCCAAAGACCTGCTTCTTGGCAGTGGCAACATAGATATTACCGGGACCGGTAATCTTGTCGACGCGCGGAATCGAGGCGGTGCCGTAAGCCAGAGCTGCCACGGCCTGGGCGCCGCCGACACGGAAGACGCGGTCGACGCCGGCGATCCTGGCTGCCGCGAGGACATGGAGATTAATCTCGCCGCCGGGGGTCGGAACCACCATGATGATTTCACTCACCCCGGCGACTTTGGCGGGGAGAGCGTTCATCAGCACCGAGGAAGGATAAGAAGCCTTGCCGCCGGGGACGTAAATACCGACGCGGTCGAGAGGGCGGACCATCTGGCCGAGGAGAACATCGACTTCATCGGTGGAAAGCCAGGTCTCCTGCTTTTGCTTGGCGTGAAAGCGGCTGATCCGCTCCGCCGCCAGTTCCAGGGCCTGCCGGGACTCGGGCGTGATCGCTGCCAAAGCAGCGACGAGTTCATCCTGACTGATCTCGATGTTCGCCGCGTTGAGTTCCAGGCGATCAAATCGGGCCGTATAGTCGAAGAGAGCCGCATCGCCACGCTGCCGCACATCGGCAATGATCGCCGCCACCGTCGCTTCGACACCGGCCGGCGGTGTTTCGCCGCGTTCTTCGATGCGCTGGAAGGCAGCAACAAAACCGGGGTCGTCAAAATGGAGAATCTGCATCATAGCAACCTCTTGTAGGGGCAGGCCCCTGTGCCTGCCCGATTCAGCCCAAAGCGGGCGGCCACGGGGGGCCGC
>DIKR01000021.1:9446-14550 GCA_002424625.1 Desulfuromonadaceae bacterium UBA5613 | reverse complement strand
TCGGCGATCGTTTCGACTTCGACCAGACCGTTTTCGCGCAGGGTGGCGCCAGTGGAAACGAGATCAACGATGCGCTCGGCAAGACCGACCAGCGGCGCCAGCTCGATCGAACCGTAAAGTTTGACCAGTTCGACCTGGACCCCCTTCGCCGCAAAGTAGCGGGCGGTGATGTGTGGGTACTTGGTGGCGACGCGAATATTCGACCAACCGCTCGGATCGTCGGACTCAAGCAACTCCCGGGGCTCAGCCACCACCAGTCGGCAATAGCCGAACTTGAGGTCGACCGGCTCGTAAAGATCCTTTTCCTGTTCGAGAAGGGTATCCTTGCCGACAACGCCGAGATCGGCGCAGCCGTACTCAACATAGGTCGGCACATCAGTGGCGCGCACCGCCATGAAACGGTAGCGATCCTTTTTATTTTCGAAGACGAGCTTGCGGCTGCCGCCGTCTTCCATCTCCGGGCAGGTGATGCCGATGCGGCCAAGCAGGGCCATCGAATCCTGCATGATCCGCCCCTTGGGCAGGGCAAAGGTAATCCAGTCGCTCATATTAAACCCTGTCGTATGCGGTGACGGGTGACGCGTGACAATACCGCACCTGTCACCTGTTACGCGTTACGCGTCACTAGTTTTCCTTGACGCGCTCGATATCAGCGCCCAACAAACGCAGCTTCTCTTCAATGCGCTCATAGCCGCGATCAAGATGATAAATGCGCGAAACTTCGCTGGTATTGTCGGCTGCCAAAGCGGCGAGGATCAGCGAAGCACTGGCGCGCAGATCGGTCGCCATGGTCGGCGCCCCCGAGAGCTGTTTAACGCCGCGCACGGTAGCAGTGCTGCCGGAGATCTCAATATCCGCACCAAAACGCAACAGTTCGGAGACGTGCATGAAGCGGTTTTCGAAGATATTCTCACCGATGACACTCGTCCCCTCAGCAATCGTCATCAGCGCCATGAACTGGGCCTGCATATCGGTGGGAAAGCCGGGATAAGGCCGGGTCTTGATATTCACCGGCCGGATCGTCTCCGGTCCGCGCACATGCACCAGCCCATCACGGGTAAAGACCTCGACCCCGGCATCCTGGAGCTTGAAGACCAGAGCATCGAGATGATCAAGGCGCATATCACGCAAACGGATATCACCCTGCGTCATCGCCGCCGCAATCATGAAGGTGCCGGCTTCGATACGATCCGGCATGACGCTGTGGGTAAAAGGCTGCAGTTCTTTGACGCCGGTGATGCGGATGGTGTCGGTCCCCGCCCCCTCGATGAGTGCTCCCATCTTGATAAGGACGTCGGCGAGCTCGGCAATCTCCGGTTCACGGGCAGCGTTTTCGATGACCGTTACCCCTTCGGCCAGGGTCGCGGTCATCATCAGATGCTCGGTGCCGCCGACGGTCGGCAGATCAAAGTAGATCCGGGCGCCGCGTAGACGCGGACAGGTCGCTTCGACATAACCGTGCGAAAGGTGGATCTCCGCTCCCATCGCCTCAAGCCCCTTGAGATGGAGATTGATCGGCCGGGCGCCGATGGCGCAACCGCCGGGGAGGGAGACGCGGGCCCGACCGAAACGGGCCAGTAGCGGACCGAGGACCAGAACCGAAGCGCGCATCGTCTTGACCAGTTCATAGGTCGCTTCAACCTGATCGACCCCGGTGGTATCGACAATGACCTTATGCCCATCCCCTTCGACGCAAGCACCGAGGGAGGTCAGAACTTTAATGGTAGTATTGATGTCGCGGAGAAACGGGACATTATCGATTTCGTGCCGACCTGCAGCCAACAGGGTGGCAAAGAAAATCGGCAGGGCCGCATTCTTCGAACCGCTGACCGCAACCTCACCACTGAGACGGCGACCGCCGTGTATGATCAATTTATCCAAGAGATTCCTCGTTTACAAATTGGGCGAAATGCGTCACGACGCCTTGCGTCCGGCGACGACCCGATCGATCCCGGCAAGGTCGCGGTTGGTGAATATTTCTGCATAACCGGCAACAGCCAAGAGCTCTGCGACTGCTGCGGCCTGACCGGCGCCGACCTCTACTAAAAGATAGCCGGAATTTCTCAACGCTCCCTTGGCCGCCGGTATCAGGGCACGGTAGCAATCCAGCCCATCGTCGCCGGCAAAGAGGGCGAGTGCCGGTTCAAAATCGCGCACCTCCGGCATCAGTGTCGCCTGTTCTCCGGCGGCAATGTAGGGCGGGTTGGAGACGATAACGTCGTATTGGCGACTAGCATTCAGAGCAAAGAGATCGCCCTGCCGCAATGTCACCCGCGCTGCCAACCCGAGAGTCTGAGCATTTTCTGTTGCAAGCGCCAGAGCCGCCGGGCTGATATCGATCCCCTCGACCTGCGCATCCGGTCGTTCATGGGCGATTGCCAGGGCAATGGCGCCACTGCCGACGCCGATATCGAGGAGCGAACCCCCTTGCGGCAGGACCTGGAGGGCGGCTTCGACCAATGTCTCGGTATCACCGCGCGGGATAAGGACGTCCGGCCCGACCTTGAAGGTCAGCGACCAGAATTCACAGCGGCCGAGAATATAAGCGATCGGTTCGCGCCGCGCCCGACGCTCGATCAGAGCACGAAAGGCCGCCAGCTCATCGCTTTGCACCGGTCGGTCAAAGTTGAGATACAGACCGATACGGTTGAGCTGCAGAATCTCGGCAAGAAGGAGTTCAGCGTCGAGACGGCCGTTCTCAATTCCTTTGCCGGCAAAATAACTGGCGGTCCACTTGAGGAGATCGAGGACCGTCCACGCCTCCCTCAAGCCAGCGACTCCTGACCGCTGAGGAGCTGACTTTGATAATGCGTTGCCAGCGCGTCGAGAATCTCGTCGATATCCCCCTGCATGATCGCCTCCAGCTTGTACAGGGTAAGACCGATGCGGTGATCGGTGCAGCGCCCCTGCGGGAAGTTGTAGGTGCGAATCCTCTCGCTGCGATCGCCGCTGCCGATTTGACTCTTGCGATCGGCAGAGATCTGCGCATGCTGCTCCGCCACCATCGCATCAAGGATGCGGCTTTTAAGCAAAGTCATCGCCGTCGCTTTATTCTTGTGCTGCGACTTTCCTTCCTGGCAGGCAACGACAACACCGGTCGGGAGGTGGGTAATGCGCACCGCCGATTCGGTTTTGTTGACATGCTGGCCGCCGGAACCCTGGGCACGGTAAACATCGATACGCAGATCACCGGGATCGATATCAAGTTCGACATCTTCGGCTTCCGGGAGGACTGCTACGGTGCAGGCCGAGGTATGAATGCGCCCCTGCGACTCGGTTTCGGGGACCCGCTGCACCCGGTGGGTGCCGCTTTCATATTTGAGACGCGAGTAGACGCGCTGTCCGCTGATCAGGGCAATCGCCTCTTTCACCCCGCCGGCGTCCGCTTCCGAAAGGCTGAGAAGCTCGACTTTCCAACCCTTGTTTTCCGCATAACGACAGTACATGCGGAAGAGTGAGCCGGCAAAGAGGGCGGCTTCTTCGCCGCCGGTACCGGCGCGGATCTCGAGGATGACATTGCGGGCATCGTTCGGATCCTTCGGCAACAACAGGAGACGCAACTCCTCGATCAGATCGCGGTGCTGACTCTCCAGTTCCGGCAACTCCTGCTTGGCGAGCTCGCGCATTTCAGCATCGCTTTCGCGCAGCAGCTCGCGCAGACCAACGATCTCTTCGCCGACCGCTTTATAGCGGGCAAAGGTCTCGACAATTTCAGCCAGATCAGCGTGCTCGCGGTTCAGGGCGCGAAAACGCCCCTGATCAGCAATCGTCGTCGGATCATAGAGAAGACCTTCGACCTCACGAAAACGATCGACGACTTCTTCAAGTTTTTTAAACATTCTTAAATTCCTGACGCACCATTGCGGCCTGACCGCAAGTCATCTTCCCCTCAGGACAGGCACCGACCAGACAACCCGGACCGGCACCGGCAAAGAGGAGAGGGGCGACCGGTTTACAGGCGCGCAACATTGCCGTCGCCATTTCCCGGATCTCCCATTGCGCGCGCCGGCAGCAGCGCAATGCAAAAAAGTGCCGCAACTCACGGGCATTCATCGTCATCACCAGCTTGGTTTCAGCGGCATTCGGCAGCACGAAACGCGCATCCTCCGCCGGAATCCCGGCGGCCATCAACTCACCATAGAGGGCATGACAGTCATTGAGAAAGGCCTCAAAACGAGCGGAAAGCTGCGGATTTTCGGCAATCGTCGGCGGCATGACGGCCGGAAAGCGCTCCTGTACGGCGACATAGCGCTGGCTCTGCTGCGAATAGGAGGCAATACGATGCCGCACCAGTTGGTGCGAACAGGCACGACTGATCCCTTCAATCCCGAAGGTAAAGGAGGCATGCTCCAAAACGGAAAAATGGCCGAGATCAAGGATCTTGGCCAGCAAGGCAGCGTGGTCGTCCCGACTCCGCTCCATTAGCCGGGAAATATCGGCCGAGGAGTAGCAGAGGCGGGCGGCGGCAGCCGCCACCTGCTCGGGATCGGGTGTGTAGCTCAATAATTGGACGCGCATGGCTCTTTCTTCGCCCCGTGCACGAGGCTAACAGGTAGAGGTGACCTCGAAGAAAAAAAGAATCGGCCCTTGCGGGCCGATTCGGACTTGCCTAGACCTGGCCGTACTTCTTGCGGAAACGATCGATACGCCCTTCGGTATCCATCACCTTCTGCTTGCCGGTGTAGAAAGGGTGGCACTGGGAACAGATTTCCGTGTGGATCTCTCCCCCCTTGGTGCGGGTGGAACGGGTTGCAACGGTGGCGCCGCAATGGCATTTCACCAGAACATCGTCGTAATTAGGGTGGATTCCTTCTTTCATCTCTGACTCCTTTGATCCCTGGTAAGTGCAGGGGATTTGGCTTTTTAAGAAAAGCGTTTATAACACCTTTCATTTCCACTTGCAATCGATTTCAAGCTATTGGTTCATCGAATCGAAAAACTCCTGATTACTCTTGGTTGCAGCCAATTTTTCCAAAAGAAACTCCATGGTATCGACAACATTCATACTCGACAGAACCTTACGCAGCAACCACATCCGCTGCAGACTCACCTTGTCGAGGAGGAGTTCCTCACGGCGGGTGCCCGACTTGTTGACATCGATCGC
>DIKR01000021.1:662-9361 GCA_002424625.1 Desulfuromonadaceae bacterium UBA5613 | reverse complement strand
GCCGTGGCGATGATCGTCAAGGAACCCCCTTCTTCAATATTGCGGGCCGCACCAAAGAAGCGTTTCGGTTTGTGCAGGGCATTGGAATCGAGACCGCCGGAAAGGATCTTGCCGGAAGGGGGAACGACGGTATTATAGGCCCGCGCCAGTCGGGTGATGGAATCGAGGAGGATGACGACGTCACGCTTGTGCTCGACAAGACGCTTGGCTTTTTCGATGACCATCTCCGCCACCTGCACGTGCCGTGTCGCCGGTTCGTCAAAAGTGGAGGAGATCACTTCGCCGTGAACCGAACGCTGCATATCGGTCACTTCTTCCGGACGCTCATCGATGAGCAGAACGATAAGATAGACCTCGGGATGATTGGTGGTGATCGAGTTGGCGATATTCTGCAGGAGCATGGTCTTGCCGGTCCGCGGCGGCGCGACGATGAGACCGCGCTGGCCCTTACCGATCGGCGTGGTAATATCCATCACCCGCATCGGCAGATTGTCCGGCGTACATTCCAGATTGAGGCGCTCCTCAGGGTACAGGGGGGTGAGGTTGTCAAAGAGGGTCTTTTCGCGGGCCACGGCCGGATCTTCGAAGTTGACCTCGGAGACCTTGAGGAGGGCAAAGTAGCGTTCCCCCTCCTTCGGCGGACGAATCTGTCCGGAGACGGTGTCACCGGTGCGCAGGTTAAAACGACGAATTTGCGAAGGCGAGACATAAATATCGTCAGGGCCGGGGAGGTAATTCGCATCGGGAGCACGAAGAAAGCCGAAGCCGTCCGGGAGGATTTCAAGAACCCCTTCGCCGAAAATTGCACCATTCTTTTCGGCGGTAGCATTGAGGATACCGAAGATCAAATCCTGCTTGCGCATCCCCGGGGCACCCTCGACCTTGAGTTCACGGCCAATGGCGACGAGGTCGATGATCTTCTTTTCTTTCAGTTCTTTCAGGTTCATGAATTCTCCTTGAGCATGACAGCCAAAACAGCACGACAACGCGATAAAGCCCGCGGCAAGCGTTCAGGTCTGGGCGAAATTGAATTGGCTAAGAGCAATAAAACGGTAACGGAATTTATCGAAGGGTAGCGGCATGGGGGCAGTTAAGCTCTGTCAACTTGCACTATCCTGATACGAAGTGGGATTTGATCTAGAGTGAAAGGAAGTCCCTGGAAGTAAAGCAAAGAAAGCAACTGGAATTGACCGTGATTAAGTAACACCCTTTTTTGCCGGTTGTCAACTCCAGTTGCTCATTTTTTCTCTTTTTTCCTGCGAAAAAGCTGTTTTTTATGATCAATGGCCGCGAAAACCGAGAACCACCAGAATGCAACTGCCGTCGGCAATAACGTTCACTCCCTGCTCCCGGCAGAGTTCCACCGCCGCCGCGCTCTCTGCCCCGGGTTGCATCCAGATATTCTCGATCCCATGGGCAATCGCTGCCGCGACGATCTTCTCAGTCACTTGCGGCGGAGTAATCATCGATAGGCTCTTGACCGTGGGGGGAAGATCCTTGACCGAAGTGACGCAGGCGAGCCCTTCAATCTCCTTCTCGAGAGGATGGAGGGGGATCACCTCTTTGCCGTGCTGTTGATAGCAACGGACAACCATGTTGCCGTACTTTTCCCGCTTGGTTGATGCCCCGGCCACGGCAAAGGCCGGGGAGGACAGGAATTTCGCAATCTGTTCCGTAATTGTCATGGCTCGCTCCTCTTATTTCCGCCAGGATTTACTGATCGCCAATCCCTCACTGAGAGAATCAAAGAGGGCGCGGTACAATGTCGAGAAACCTTCCTTTTCCAGGAGCCCCTTGTCGCTGGCCTGCAGCGCCCGGCGCAGCCCGTCCGGAGTAACAAAACGCAAGGTTACCTGATCCGTGCGATTGTGAAAGGCCTCATCAAAGTCAGCATACTGCAAATCGACAAAAGGGGCGCCGCTGGCTCCCGACTTCTCCCAGAGGATCTCACCGCTCGCCGCCAGCACCATGGCCGAAGCCTGGATTTCATTGAAACTGCTTTCGAGATAACGGGGACCGAGGCGCTCCCAGCGCTTCCCCTTGTTCTCGACGCCGTTGAGGACGACCACAAGGAGAGCATCGACGCCGGCAGCGCGGGCCAGTTCACTGACCGCCGCCGGTACCGGCTGGTAGCGGTTATAAGTGCCATCTTTATCGGTCTTCAGGGCCTTGCCGGCAAAGAGTTGCAACTGACTCGGGGTATCGATAATCACCGGCCGTACCTCACTGTAGCCGGCACGGGCGCTGAGTTGGGCGCTAAGCCGCAGATACTTTTCTCTGGCCGACTGCTGCAGAATAGCGACGATCTCCTGGCGCTGCGGATGGAGGATAGTCGATTCGGCATCGACCATCAGCGGCAGGACGCCAAGGACCTTGACCCGCTCGCGATAAATCTCCGGTGTCACCTGGTAATGCTTACTGGCGCAGCCGCCGAGGATAAAGAGAAATAATAAAACCGTCAGGACCTGCAGTGTTGTTTTCATCTTGTCTCCCTTAAGAATGTGAATCGAGCCGGGCACACACATAGGTGTGCGCCCTACCAAAAAATTGTCATATCGGCCGAGCCCGGTTCAGGGTAGGGGCGGACCTGCGTGTCCGCCCGGTTTAATCATCCGTATCTTCCAGAGCCCGGCGGTTTTCCCGGGGAATCGCCGCCACGGCAAAATTTCCAACCGCCCAGGCAAGCAGCTCTGCCGGCGGGGCGTTTTGCAACTCCGGCGGTGGTGCCTGGCCAAGAAAAATCAAGGCACCATACAAGGCACGGGCCGGATCGGCAGGGAGCGCATAACGCAGATGCCGCTTGCTGAGTTTCTCCCCTTCATCGTCAAGGGCAAGGGGGAGATGAAGGTAAGTTGGGGTCGGCAAGCCGAGCAGNNCGCTGCAAATAGATCTGCCGCGGCGTTGAAGCGAGAAGATCAGCGCCGCGCACCACCTCGGTGATACCGCTGGCCCCGTCATCGACCACCACCGCCAACTGATAACCAAAAAGGCCGTCCGCCCGTCTCAGAACAAAATCGCCGACATCCTGAGCGAGATCCTGCTGATATCGGCCATAAAGTCCATCAACAAAGGCGATAACCTTGTCGTCAACCCGCAGCCGCAGCGCCCGCGCTTCCTGCCCGTCACGCAGACCGTGACGGCAAGTACCGGGGTAGATCGGCCCCTCTTCGCCGGCATGTGGCGCCGTGGAAAGGATCTCCTTACGGGAACAACTGCAGGGAAAGAGGACACCTTGCGCCGCGAGTTCTTCCAGAGCCGCTTCGTAAGCGGCAAAACGCTCGCTTTGCCGCAGCAGCGGCCCATCCCACTCCAGCCCCAAACCTTCCAGCGTCCGCAACAGCTCATCTTCGGAACCGGGAACCGTGCGCAACGGATCGAGATCCTCGATGCGCAGCCGCCAAAGTCCCCCCTGACGGCGGATCGAGAGATAGCTGCCGAGAGCCGCCAGCAGCGAACCAAAGTGCAGCGGGCCGCTCGGGCTCGGGGCAAAACGCCCGACCGGAGGCGGCGGCGTTAACGATTCAGCAAAGAACGGGTTCGACAATTTCACCGATCAGGTCGTACTCTGAAGAATCGGTGATCTTCAGTTCGACAATATCGCCGATGTTGGCGTCGCCGGCGGTGATGTAAACCTGGCCGTCAACATCCGGCGCCTGACGGACCGAGCGGCCGCGCAGCAGCAGCTCACTCTCTTCGCTGTAACCTTCGACCAGCACCGGTTCAATCCTGCCGATCAGCTCGCGATTCTTGCGGAAAGAGACGCGTGCCTGTGCCTTCATCAGCTTCTGGCGCCGCGACTTCTTGGTGCGCTCGGCAATCTGCCCGGCCAACTGATAAGCCGGCGTCCCCTCCTCCTTGGAATAGCAGAAGACCCCGACCCGCTCAAAGTGCCCTTCATTGACAAAATCGAGCAGCTTGGCAAATTGCTCTTCGCTCTCGCCGGGGAAGCCGACAATAAAGGAGGTACGCAGCGTCATCTCCGGGATGCGGCTGCGCACCCGCACCAGCAGGTTGCGAATCCCGGCCTCGTCGATGCGGCGATTCATCATGCCGAGGATGCCGTCATCGATATGCTGCAGGGGGATATCGAGATAGTTGCAGATCTTCTCTTCCCGGGCGATGGTGTCGAGCAATTCATCGCTGATGCCGTCGGGATAAGCATAAAGGAGGCGCAGCCAGCGCAAACCGTCGATCTTCACCAGTTCAGTGAGGAGATCTTCAATGCGGGGGCCGTCATGGCGGTCGCGGCCAAAGGCGGTGATATCCTGGGCGATGAGATTGATCTCCTTCACCCCGTCGTTGACCATGCCCTGCACTTCAGACACCACCGAAGCAATCGAACGGGAACGTAACGGCCCGCGAATGGCTGGGATAACGCAGTAAGAACAGAGGTTGTCGCACCCTTCGGCAATCTTGACATAACTCGTATAGTGCGGCGAAGAGCGCACCCGCTGCGTCGTATGATCGTAGAGCCAATTCGGCGGCGCAAAAGTCTCGCCCTCCGCCAGAGAGCCGGCCAGCTTGGCTTCGATCAGCTCGACAACGCGCGGGACATCGCCAGTGCCGAGCCAGAGATCGACCTCCGGCATCGAGGTCGCCAGATCCTCACGATAGCGTTGCGGCATGCAGCCGCAGACGACCAGCAGTTGACAGTTGCCGCTCTTTTTATGCTCGGCGAGATCAAGGATCGTTTCGATCGACTCTTCCTTCGCCTCCTTGATAAAGGAGCAGGTATTGACGATGATGATCTCGGCCGAACTTTCGTCGGTTATCACCTCAAAACGCTCCGCCGGCAGATGGCCAAGCATGACTTCGGCATCGACCAGGTTTTTAGCACAGCCGAGGCTTACCAGACTGACTCGGTATTTCAATGGTTATATCTCCTTGTAAATCCGTGACGCGTGACGCGTAACGGGTGACAGGGTCTCGTGTGTTACGCGTAACGCGTCACGCGTCACGGACTCTATCAATCCCGCATATTGACAAACTGCAATTCAATATCGAAATCTTTTCCTTTAAGCAGCTGAATCACCTCTTGCAGGTCGTCGATTTTCTTCCCGGTCACCCGCACCTGATCCTCCATGATCTGCGCCTGCACCTTGAGTTTGGAATCCTTGATCGCCTGGACGACCTCTTTCCCCTTCTCCTTGGAGATCCCCTGAACAATGCTGATCTTCATCCGAACCTGATCATGGGAAGCGGTCTCGCGCTTGCCGTAATCGAGGCATTTCGGCGAAAGATTGCGGCGGGCGAGCTTACCACGGAGAATTTCAAGGACAGCGTCGAGCTTCTGATCGCCGGCTGCCAGGATATTCAAGGCATCCTTGGCCAACTCAATCTCATTCTTTGTCCCCTTGAAATCATAGCGCTGCTCGATCTCTTTGCGCGCCTGATTCACCGCGTTATCGATCTCCTGCATATCAACTTTCGAAACCACGTCAAAACTCGGCATCTTTCACTCCTTCAACTGTAAGCAGATCATTTACCTCCAAGCCGGACAAAGCCGGAACCAAACAGGAAAGACAATTTCAAGACTAGAACCCAATGTTCATCCCCGGGGTTGGCTTCACGACTTCGACCCCCGGTGGTGGAGTGAAACGGAAATCGGCGCGGGAAAGGCCGCTATTCACCCGGATATTGCTGAATTCAATAGTTGTTTGATTGTCGCCCGGATCGGTCACCGTGGTCGACAGGATGGGGAAATAGACGCGATCCGAACGCTTCGCCCGCGCCTGCACGGCATCGCGATTGACGACGATCCGGAGATTACGCATCAGGGGTGACGGCTGCTTGGGGCGCAGGTCGAGAATATAGTGGCCGGCGCTGTCGGTATCTGGGGTTGCAAAGCTGATGAAGAAATCGCGGGAAAGGTTGCCGAGACCGGAAAGGAAATTGACAGGATTGACCGCCCCGCCACTGCCGGCAAGCGTAAGATCCGATTCGATCACCTGCCGGCTCTCCGGAAGGTAAACCCACATGGTCCGGCCGTCACTGACGATCTCCTGCGCGCTCGGCTCCTGATACTGCCAGTTGAACATGGCGACCGGAGCGCGCCGGTCATCCCCCGGTTCAAAACGGAAGGAGACCGTCCCGCGCCCACGCTGGCTGCGATCGAGGGCGGCGATCCGCGAATTTTGGGAAAAGTCGGCGCGAACGTCATGCACTTGCCCGCTGCCGGCGCTCTGGAAGGGGACTTCAAGGGCTTTGATGACATCCTTCAGCCCGACATCGGCGGCAACGGCAAGGGCCGGAAGCAGCAGACTCAAGATCAACACCACAAGCAAATGTTTCTTCATGACAAGCCTCATTTATGGTAGGGGCGGACCTGCGTGTCCGCCCGGTTATGACTGCGGGCACACACATAGGTGTGCCCCTACCTTGTTTATATCCGCTGATAAATCCGTTCTTGTACATTGATCGGAGCGAAGAATCCGGCGCTATCACGCAGAGTCTCGGTCCGCCCCAACACCAGTATGCCGCCGGCGGGGAGAGCCGCAGCAAACCGACCCAAAACCTTCTCCTGATCCGTAGCGTTAAAGTACATGAGGACATACCGGCACAGGATCAAATCGACCGCCGGATAGGGCGCCGCGCTGAGGAGATCGTGCTGAAAAAAGTGCACTGTCCGCCGCAACTCCTCGCGGATTTGGAAGCCAGGCCCGGCAGCATTAAAACAACGCGCCTGTTCCTCGGCCGAAACATTACTGAGGCGAGGAGCCGTAACCGCCCCGCGGCGGGCCTTATCGAGAATTTCGGGGCTGACATCGCTGGCGAGGATCTCCACCTTGCCACAAAGCTGCGGAGTTTGTGCGGCAAGGAGGGCCAGAGTGTAGGGCTCTTCCCCGCCGGCACAGCCGGCACTCCACCAGCGTTGCGGCAGCGCCCCTTCGCAAAGAATCTGCCGCAGGGCCGCAAAGGTCGGCGGATCACGGTAAAAGGTGGAGACATGCAGGGAGAGGAGCGCGCTCAGGCGATGTACTTCAACAGCGTCAGCCCGCAGCAGCGACAGATAAGGCTGCGCCCCCGACAGTTTCAGGTCACGAATACGTGCGGCAATGCGACGCTTGATACAAGCCGCATTGTAATGTTCGATAGCCACTCCTCCGGCTGTTGCGAGGATGGTGCCGATCGCCGTAAAATCATCGTCAGTGAAATCGCTGCCGACAAAGGGATGATCTGTTTCCATTGTTCCCATCCCTAAAAAAATCCTTTACTGCCTCGTTCTTCCTGCTTCTGCCTTTGGGGCGGATACAAGATTCGCCCCTACATTTTACCACCCATGGCCCCTACGTAGGGGCACTCAAGAAAAATGATTATACCCCACTTTTGAGGAAATAATTTCCTCGCCGTCAGCCGCGACAACATGCAACCCAGCTGCGGCGACAATTTCACCGATACAGGTCAGGGGCAGCCCCAGTTCAGTGCCGAGAGCAGCGAGGGCTGGAGCGGCGACGGGCGGGGCGCTCCACAGGAGTTCATAATCTTCACCACCGGCCAGGGCAAGATCAAGCAGACTCGGTTCGATTGCCAGCGCAGTGCGAAAGGTTGGTGACAAGGGGAGTGATGCAGCGTCAACGCGAGCACCGATCCCGGAAGCCGTGAGGATATGACCGAGATCGGCGCGCAGGCCGTCGGAGAGATCGATCAACGCGGTCGCCAGCCGCCGCTGTGCCAGTTCCTGACCGAGGCGGAGGCGGGCGGTCGGCTGATGATGGCGGCCCGCAAGCTCGGCGGGGGGAGTGCGCCCGGTTAGAAGCTCACGCAGTACCAGGGCGCTGTCACCGAGAGTGCCGGAGACGTAAAGAAGATCTCCAACCCGGGCGCCGCTGCGCCGCAGGACCTCCTCCGGCTTGCTGCTCCCCTGCACGGTGACCGAAAGAAGCAAGCCAGCAGGAGAACGACAGGTATCGCCACCGCTGAGGACCGCGCCATACTCCTGTGCCGCTGTCAGGATACCGGCAATGAGCTGATCGAAATCCTCCGGGCACAGGTCGGCAGGGAGGCCTAACCCCAGACTCAAAGTTCGCGGCGTCCCCCCCATGGCAGCAATGTCGCTGATATTCACTGCCACCGCTTTGCAGCCGAGCGCAAAAAAATCGGTCCAGGCGCGGCGGAAATGGATCTCTTCGATAAGGAGATCGGTGGTGGTGAGGAGGACTTCTCCCGGCGGCAGCATTGTCGCACAACAGTCATCGCCGATGCCGACGAGGACATCGTCCCGCCCCGCCACCTGGGCGCGGATCCGTTCGATCAGACCGAACTCACCGTAAGACCCGAGACTCACGGCGCCTCTTCCAGGGCAGCGGCAAGGACATCGGCCATGGTCGCAGCCAGGACAAATTTAACCTTACGCCGCACATGCGCCGGCACCTCTTCGAGATCCTTGCTGTTTTGCCGCGGAATGATGATCGTCGTCACCTGAGCGCGAATCGCCGCCAGGATCTTCTCTTTGAGACCGCCGATCGGCAGCACCTTGCCGCGCAGAGTAATCTCGCCGGTCATCGCCACATCCGCCCGCACCTTGCGACCGGAGAGGGAGGAGATCAAGGCGGTGGCCATCGTTACCCCGGCGGAAGGACCATCCTTGGGGATGGCGCCGGCCGGCACATGAATATGCAGGGCCAGGGTTTCGAAGATCTCCGGGGCAATGCCGAGCTCCACCGCATGGGCCCGCGCATAGGTGAGGGCCGCCTGGGCGC
>DIKR01000021.1:458-602 GCA_002424625.1 Desulfuromonadaceae bacterium UBA5613 | reverse complement strand
CGCCGCCGACTTCCGTCCAGGCAAGACCGGTGGCGAGGCCGACTTCACTGGCATTGCGCGCATCTTCCGGGAGGTAACGCGGGGCGCCAAGAAATTTCGGCACCATTGTTTCACTGATGAGGAGGGGTTCCTTCTTCCCTTCGG
>DIKR01000021.1:0-397 GCA_002424625.1 Desulfuromonadaceae bacterium UBA5613 | reverse complement strand
CAGCGCCCGCTTCGAGAAGTTCATATCCTTCTTCTTGAGGCCGCAGGCGTCGCGCTGGCGGGGGACAAGGAAACGCTCGGCAATCGCCACCTTCTCTTCGGCAGAATAACCGGAAAGGCGGATGACTTCCAAACGATCGCGCAGCGCCGAGGGGATAGTGTCAAGGACATTGGCGGTGGCGATAAAGAGGACCCCGGAGAGATCAAAGGGGAGGTTGATGTAGTGATCGGAAAAAGCATGATTCTGCTCGGGATCCAGGAGCTCGAGCAGCGCCGCCGAAGGGTCACCGCGGAAATCAGCGCCGATCTTGTAGAGTTCGTCGAGCATGAAGACCGGATTATTGGTCCCGGCCTGCTTCATCCCCTGAAGAATCCGCCCGGGCAGGGCGCCGATATAG
>DIKR01000144.1 GCA_002424625.1 Desulfuromonadaceae bacterium UBA5613 | reverse complement strand
ATTTTTGCATGCCGGCTAACACTCCGGGCCAGGGGCGCATAATGACCCTACACCTCTAACTCTTCGAGCAGCTCCCGCGCCTCCCGCAGCAGCTGGTTGAACTGCCGCCGCTGCTCGAGGTACTCCTTCGACCGCAGGCCGTGCTTGTACATGCCATGTGCGGGGCCGGATAGGCTCTTGCCCCCGTGGTAGTAGCAGCGGCCGTTCGGCATCGCCGGCTGCCGGCAGGGTTTTCCCTGCCGGTTTTTCGCACCACACTCACCGGCCTTGGGGTACCGGCTAAGCTCCATCTCTACCCCCTCCCCCGGTTTCGACGTTGCCGATGACAGCCTGACCACCGGCTGCCACGGTCACATGCTCAACGACGACCCGCTGCTGCCCAGTTTGACCGCGCAGCTTCTGCAGGGCCTCAAGCTGCAGCAAAAAGGTCCGGGTGAGCCGGTTCGCCCGGGTGACACACTGGTCTACTATCTGAGAGGGCTGTTCCGGGTGTACGGCCCGTTTCACCATCTCCATCGCGGCGTTATGCACTCCGGCCATCTGCACCGCCAGGAGGCATTCGAGAGCGTTGCGCGGGGCGATCTCGAAAAGTAAGGACGCGGCGTTGTCGACACTCTTGGCCATCCCAATGACCGCGGTTTTCTGGGTCTCGGACGCCTGTCCGATCAAATGACACCGCAGACGGCTGTTCTGAACTCCGGTTGCCGCCTGCAGGTCGGCCTCATATTGGGCAACATCCTCGACAACGAGCTTAAGCCCGCCACCTTCGTTATCCTGCCAATAAGCGGGCAGCTCCCGGGTCAGTGTTGCTGCGGTAACGGGATGGCCCATCGGCTGCAGATCCTTGTTGTCAGATTTTTTGGCCATCACCCGCCCCCTTTTCTTCCAGGTGTTCGTTGACGTCCGCGATAACCGCCGCGTAGTCAGCGGACTTTATCTCACTGACCTTGTTTGCACCGTAGCGCTTGAGCAGCCGCAGTACCGTCGGCTTGCCCATCTTGTCGTTCATGGCGAGGACCGCGTGCCTGATATCATCGAGGGTCGGCGCGGGAGTGGGGGACGGCGCGACGGGTACATCCTTCATGCAGGAGCGCTGACGTATCCACCTCTCACGTTTTGCTTGTCCAGCAGCCACAATCGCCTGCCTATCCCGGATGAAGTTGAGCAGGCGGGGGCGATCCTTGGACGAGAACTCCGCTAGGTAATACCCCTGATCGCGATAAGGCGACTTTGGATTAGTGCAATGCGCAGCTCGGTGGGTAACGTTTCCGCCATAACCGTGGGAGTGCCAGTCATCGCAATACGGGCAGAAAACCGAGATCGTGATCCCGTCCCAGATGCCACGGAGGATTGGTTTGTTCTTTCCAAATTGAGTTGGTTTCATCGTCGTTCTCCAATGTGTTCCCACCACGGGGAAGCAATTTTGTAAAGTATGCTTCTTCAAGGAACTGCCTTTACTGCCGGAAGCTCGGCTCCTGCCGGTTTTGGCAGTAAAGGCAGTTCGCTTCGGTAGCCCTTTTCAGTTTTTCATCACTGCCGGATGCGCGTGGTAGGTGATTGCCGGGCGTCCCCCAGTGTTGTTGTCGCGGTGCTCGATCAGCCAGCCATAATCGACCAACATCTCCAGCCCTGCCCCGACCTGCTCGCGGTCGGAGAGCTTCGACCAGCAGGGGCGCCACACATCCTTGCTGCTGAAGCTGGCCGCGAGATCCCCACTACGGATGCGCCGCAGGATCTCCTTTGCCGTTGTGGTGGCACCATGGGTGATAGAGCCGTATGCGCGCCTGGCATGGCTCTCAAGATACTCTGCCCAAGCCAGGGCACGTTCGGTGGCCTTCATGCTGACCGGCCCACGGCCATCGTCAGCGAGATGAAGCAGTAAAGCGATCGCTGGGACCGTCTTGCGGTATTTGGCCAAGTGGCTTTCGAGGGCGGGGTGGAGCTCCCCTCCACTCAGGCGGTGCTCCAGGTCAGTGCGCCACTCGAGGAACAGCGCGTGGGCTTCGTCATCGAACCGCAAGTACGGGACACCTGTGGGCTGCCCATAATTGTCGAGGTCCTGCATCGCTCCCACCAGGGTGGGGTCGAGTTCAGCGAGATTATCGAATACCCGTGAGGCCAGCTTCTTGGCGTCCTCATCTGGCTGGCGGTCGACGTTCTTCCACTCCCCGCTGTTATCCGGCCAGACCAGCAACCCGAAACGCTGGATGAGACCATCGTCGGCAGCGCCCCCCTTGACCGCGTGGCGGATATACTCTGCCAGGCGGGCAGGCTGGGTGCCGCCAAGGAGGGAGAGGCAGACTGCGGGGATATGGAGGTTCATCCCGCGACCGATACGGTCGAAGATATAGCTGCTGTCCCCGTTCCAGCCTGTCAGGTAAAGCCCCCGAGCCTCAGCCCGATCTTCACGGTCGAAGCTGCGGATGAGACTGACCATCTCGTCACGGTGGACCAGGAGACCGTTCGGGTTTTGGCGAAGAAGTTCTCCCAGGGCCTCCGGTGTCGCATCTGTGGTGTAGTAGCGCTGGAGAACCGGCTCTGGAGCGGTTTCCACGGTCAGCAGTTCGCTGACATCGGCTTTTGCGTCCTTTTCCAGCTTCTTGCCTGCCGCCTTCTCCCCAGCCCTCGCCTTGAGCTTCGCCACCTGCCTGCACTGTTCAGAAAAACACAGCTCCGTTTCGTACCGCTCGATCGCCCTGGCTACCAGAGGCTTCAACTGTGACAGGGACGCCTCCTGCGCCGGGGACTTCATCACGCCCGGCCGTCCGACCAAGAGGACCCAGAGATTGGCGATCACGGTCCAGTCCGTGAGCATCTGCGGGCGAATTGCAATACACCTACCGACGAGCACTGCCAAAACTGCCAGAAGGCTCGCCGCGACGAAGTCCGGAGGGCACTGCATCCTGGACACGACATCAGCGACCCATGGGCGGAGTGCATCCGGGAGAAGGTTGTAGCTAAACGGTTTGACCGGCAGCAGTTCATCGGGGAGCGGGATCGGGTCCTTCTCCCAGTTCTCCTTCGCCTTCTCCTCCTGCTGCTCGTTGTACTCACTGATCAGCGACCGGACGGTCACCAGGGGGCGGGTGTAGTCGGGCTTGAACGACGGCCAGCGCGCCGCGCAGGCGCCGGCCTCCCACTTGTTGGAGCGCTGCGACCACGCCTCCCACTGGTCCAGGCCCTCGGCGGAGCCGTTGAACTGGTGCCACAGGGCCATGCCGACCCGGACCCAGTTGTCGTGATCGTCCGCGTCCTGGGCGTCGAGCACCTTCTGCAGGCGCTCGGGGGTGATCTCGGCCGGGGGCACGGCATACTTCAACGGATCCGCCTCGCCGGCCTCGGCGGTGTTGCCCCAGGTGCCCTTGCCGACCATCGTCCACCCGCGGGCCTTCATCAGCTCCATCGCCCGGCGGACGATCTCCTTCATCTGGGCGTGCGTGATCGGGATCAACTGGGCCCAGGGGACCGCCGACAGGTCAAGCAGATCCGGCCAATCGTAAGGCGCCTGGGTGTCCGGATGAAGATGATAGGCCACCCACTGCTGCCCGGAGGCCAACCCCTCGACCTTGTGCTTGTTGCCGTCCGGGCTCTCGAAGACCGGGGTCTGGACCTTGGTGAAGGGCGGCTCGCCGTCGGCCAGGCGGAAGGGGATTAGAACCTTCGGGGCCTTGCCCACCCGGCGGATGTAGATCTTCTGCCCGACCACCTCCTCGGCGATCGCAACGATCTCCTCGACCAGCTCCGCGTCCTGGACGTCGATGTCCAGGCCCGGGCAGCGCGCCGCGAGGATCCCGACGCCGGCCCGCGCCTGGCCGTTGGCCAGCCACTTCGTCACCTGCTCCTGGTTAGCCTCGACCTTCTGCCAGTCCTTGATCGTCGGGTACTTCTTACCCTCGGCGACCGGGATGACCGGGTAGCCGAGCTCGACGAGCTTCGGGCCGAGGTTGGACATAAATTGCTCACCCATGGCGGCCACCGCCTTGCAGCGCCCGTGCGCTGCGGAACAACCGTTGGTGGGAGTTTACTTTTTCTTGATTTTTCAGCGACTTTCTGTTATTTTTACACTTGCAGTTCGCACAAGGTTCGGTACATCCGCAGGCCCACCCCGCACGGTGGGCCTCGCCTTTGTTAACGTCCGTTTTGGTCATCGTCGTCTCCTTGCCGCCACTCGGCGGTGATGTTGTTGCTGGACTGCCTCTCGGCGGTCAGGTACTAGACCGCTGCCTTCTGCCCCGCGTTCTCGATCCACGCGCGAACATCCTCAACGCGCCAGGCAGAGCACCTCACACCCAGGCGGACCGGAGCCGGGAAGCGGCCGTCTTTCACCCAGGCGTAGAGGGTGCTGCGTTTAATCGGGATGACAGGCGGGGTCGGGGGTTTGGCGCGGCGGTCGCCGATGATCTGCGGGAGGCGGATGAAGCCGGAGTTAGGGAGGCTGTTCATTGGTGTCGCTCCTTTCCAGTTAGGGCCGGGAGGTACCGGCGTTGTCTGGGAGCGACGATATAGATTTATTTTTAAATAGTCGAAATCACATATATTTTTCCCCTTACACTACCTCTCGTTTCCCCTTCGTTTCCCCTTAACGAAGTTTTTCGATTTTTTTCTTTAGCAAGTCCTGTGTCAGTCGCTCAATATTCGTTGTCTTGTCGGAGCCACGCCAGACGATAACTAACTTGCCGTCTATCTCTTCCGGCCGGAGACAGCAGGTCGTTAGCAGTGGCCCCTTACCGGTGTCACTCGATGCTTTGCTTTCCACCGCTCGGCGTAACAGTTCATGCCAGATATCGGCGAGGATCAGAGGAATACCGCTTCGTTTTATTTCCCTGATCTCGGCGTCCATAGCATCTGAGCGAGTTCTTTTTCCCGCCGTGAGCGCGTCACCGTTCTCGTCAATGCGGTGATGGTAGGCTAACCAGGACACCAATTGGTTGCGATAGATGAAGACGCTGCGGAGGGTGTGTTCAAGGCCACTAGGAATATCGAAGATGCGCGAGGCCGCGAGTTCTTCCAGACAGAATAGTGCTTCACCCTCCACCTTGCGGAGATCCACAGAGGGGATGCGCAACATAGGCGGTTTGGGTCGGTTCCAATCCTCCGGCTGGTGGATCTCATCGGGCAGAGAGTCAATTACCGAGCAGAATGATTGGGCCGCGACATCGCTGTTAGTCAAAGCCTTTGCGAGCCGCTGCAACCAGACAATTATTGGCTCCTTAGTTACATCGGCAAGCGCCGTTGCAGCATGATAGATGCCAACCCGCTCATCATTAATCAAGGGCATACTCGCACTCCTTCTCCACGATCTTCGTGTGGGTGCCCTCCAGGCCGGTCAAGTTGGCCGGCTTTTTCCTCCGTCGTGGTGGCGGGGCAAGGTATGTTCAGTCTGCTGTGCTTAGTCCGACGTTAACTTCCAGGGGTTCGACGACGACCTGATGAGGTCACCGCAAGAATTTCCGCAACAAAAAGTCACCACCAAAGTCACCACAAATCAAAGACAAGAAAAAAGAGGCCAGCGAGATCTCGCTAACCTCTTGTTTTTATTGGTGGAGCCGAGGGGGATCGAACCCCTGGCCTATGCGTTGCGAACGCTAATTTTTCCATGTTTCCACGTGCCCAGAAGTGTTTCGATTTGCTTTTGTCTATCGATATAACATGTTGACATTGATATGTTTTTTGCGAGAATATGGTTCCACGACGTTCCGGAATCTTTCATTGCAGTACGGCACACAGAGGTTGCACGAGAGGTTGCACGGGGGTTTTTGTCATGCGATTTACGGATACTTTCATCAGGCACCTGAAACCTGCTGAGAAGAAATTCTACCGGCGTGAAGTCGACGGTTTCACCATCCGCGTCATGCCATCCGGCGTCAAGACCTGGCTTTACATTTACACGCTCGGCGCGAAACGTAAAGAGCTCAACCTTGGCAGCTACCCTGACGTAACCCTTGCCGACGCTCGCGACAAACATATCGACGCAAGGAGACTGGTCGGCAAGGGGATAGATCCCGCCGCAGTGGCTTCCGAGGAGGAAGAAACTCGACGCCGGGCACCGACCGTGACCGACCTCGCCGACGATTACATGAAGAAGCACTCCAGGCCGAACAAGAAGACCTGGCAAAAGGATGAGTACTGCCTCGACAAGGATGTTTTGCCCTTTCTTGGTTCTTTCAAGGCCGAAGATATCCGCCGGCGCGATATTGTACTGCTCCTCGAAGGCATCATTGAACGGGGCGCCCCCGGGCAAGCACGGAATGTTTTCGAGGTTCTCAGACGGATGTTTTCCTTCGCCCTTGAACGAGACATTCTCGAATTCAACCCATGTACTGGGGTGCGGGCTCTCCCACAGAAAAGCACCCGTGACCGCGTATTGACCGCTAGAGAGATCAAGACGTTCTGGCAAGAGTTGGATAAAACCGGCATGTCTGAGGAGATCAAGCGAGCTTTGCGGCTTATCCTGGTGACCGGCGCCAGACCTGGCGAAGTCATTGGCATGCATGCCCGAGAAATTAACGGTGACTGGTGGGAGATTCCCGCCAAACGCAGCAAGAACAGCCTGCCCCATCGCGTATTTCTAACCAAAACGGCAAAGCAACTTATCGGCAAGCCGGCAGGCTATGCTTTCCCTTCGCCTCGCCCTGGGGAGGATGATAAAGAAAAGCCGATTGAAGAAAATGCGATAGCTCATGCCCTACGGCGGAACTTGAAAGGATACACCCGGCAACGCGCTGCCAGAGCTAAAGCTGACAACTCAACCCCTGCGAAAGCTGAGGTTGCCGAAGACAAAAAACTGGAGTTGGCCCACTTCACCCCACACGATCTGCGCAGAACCTGCGCGACCCAGATGGCGGAGATGGGACAGTCAAACGAGGTCATTGATGCCATCTTGGGTCACAAGACCAGAGGCATCGTCGCCGTCTACAACCGGCACGATTATGCCAAGGAGAAACAGGCGGCTCTAGCGGGGTGGGAAAAACGGCTGAAGACCATCACCAAACCCAGGGGAAAAGCCGCCAAAGTGGCGGCATCCAAGTAGCCAAGTTCACTAAAGTGAAAATTTACTTGCATGTAACTCATATTATATACACTATAGTGAACCGACTGCTTTTTATGCATAGGCAAAATAAAGATAATAAATCATTAAAGTGAATCAAAATGGCAAAAAAAGTCTTTATAAAACCATTATAGTGAATCAAATGAATTGTCATATCGAGATATTCCTCAATGGTCGCTGGCAAACCGCCGCCACGTTTGAGCCCTACCCAAATACGCTTGCGCGGGGAATCGAGGGAGCAAGCCGCCTGCAATATGAAACTGAGTATGCCGTCGAACACCTCAACGACAATGACGCGGAACTCGTTCCTGGACTGACTGTTGGCTTCGAACTTTTTCGTTTTGAGGACTGGCCCCCCTTTCTGATTGACCTCCTGCCCAGTGGCGCCGGCAGACGCGCATGGCTCAGAAGGATGCAAGTTGACAAAGATGGCCACCATGTGGACTGGCATCTTCTCGTCAAAGGAGCGGGCTGCCCACCGGGCAATCTAAGGATTGCCGAAGCCGTACCCCAACCCCCGTCTGAGCAAATGAAAATCGGTTTTCCACGCGGGGATATCATCGAGCAACGCGAAGATTTTCTCGAATACGCCGCAGAGCGTGGGGCTCACGTGGCGGGGGCTTCCAGCGTCCAAGGCGAAGCACCGAAGTATCTGCTCGCTGAAGATGCCAACGGTATGTTCCATGCGGAAGGTGCTTTGCCGGACAATCAGGCGAGCAAATTCTGGCTCGTCAAGTTCCCACGCGGCAGTCGCACCGATCCACGCAATCAGCAGATATTGCGCAACGAGGCCCCATACCTGGAAGTCGCCCGGAGATTTGGCGTGCGCACAGGGGCTCCGCTGATTTATCAGGACGGGACTTTGTTCGTCCCTCGCTTTGACCGAGCGGTCATCGATGGGCGCGTCGCACGTTTCGGGATGCACAGCCTGTACGCGCTGGCGAACATCCCGGGATATGGTGCGACCACTCGACACGATGTCTTTTGCAGGGCCCTGGCCAAGTTTGCTAGCGATCCGGCACGAGAGCTTCGCGAGTACCTGCTCAGGGATGTCTTGAATCTGGCGCTGCGCAACACCGACAACCATGGGCGCAACACAGCGATTTTAAGGATTGGAGCCGAGACCGCGCTCTCTCCGCTGTTTGATTTCGCCCCGATGTTCCTCGACCCCGAGGGGATCAACCGCGTCTGCCGATGGGAAGACGAACGTCCGGGAAGCCAACCTGAGTGGGGAGCTGTTTGCGAAAAGCTCCAATATGCTCTCGACCCGACTGCCACGAGGGGTTGGCTTGCCGCCCTGAGCGGCAAGGTCAGGCAACTGCCCAAGGTCATGCGCGAATGTCAGGTTGACGACGACGTTATTGAAAGATTGGCCAGGTGGATTGGCGATGTCGCAGACGGACTACAAGCAATTCAGCCTGGAGGAGTGTCGGGGAGAACAGCATGAAGCGACCAAACAACCAGGAAATGGCCGAGATGAAGGAGAACCTATACCTTGGCTTGGCAAAAGGGACCATCGGGATTCGCGAGGCCACTCGGCAGATGCGCAAGATCCTGGGCATGACCCAGAAAGACTACGCGAAGAAGGTCGCCGACGTCTCGCCCCGGATCTTGTCAGAATTTGAGAATGGTTCGGGTAACCCAACCTTGGCCACGCTGGAGAAAATTGCTGCCCCATTCGGGCTTAAAGTTACCTTCCTGCCCCCGGAATCATGGCGTAGTGCTTAGCAACGCGAAGGAAATCTCTGACCAAAGCACGGGACGAACCTCAACTCCTGATCCGGTACCCCATGGAGCGGTAGCCGCGTTGCCGCTTGTCCCACATGCGAGCAAGCTGCAGTTGGTCATCGACGTAATCGTAAATGCGCACATCCTTTTTGTCGGCATGCTCTCGATGCAGTCGTCCGGCGTACTGCTGCAAGGTCCCCTTCCAGGATATCGGCATGGCTAACACGAGGGTATCCAGCGGGGGGTGATCGAACCCTTCGCCGATAAGGCGCCCTATGGCAAGAAGCACCCTCGGCGTCGCGTCGTCGAGAGCGGCAAGCTCTGCAAAGATGGCAGCTCGCTGCTTTTTTGCCATCCGCCCGTGCAACACAAAGCAGTTATTGATATTCGGGTCCAGAGCCTCGCGCAGCAACTCCAAGTGTTCAGTGCGTTCAGTCAGAACAATGAGCTTGCGACCTTCGTTGTAGGCGGCAAGGATATCCTTGGCAATACGATGGTTGCGCGGGGGATCGTTGGCGAGGATCCGAAACACATCCTGAATACCGGCGGCCTGGGGGATATTCGGCGCGGGCAGGGACTGCAGCCAAACTTCCTGCAGAGAGGGGGCACCATCAGCTTTCCCGGCCTTGTGCATGATCGGCCCACATTGCATGAAGATGATCGGATGGTGCCCGTCACGCCGGATTGGTGTCGCCGTCAGGCCGATGATAAATTTGGCTTTCGCCTGTTTGAGGATGGCCTCGAAGGAGAATGCGGACAAGTGGTGGCACTCATCGACGATGATCTGCCCATAATTGTCGAGCAGGGGCTGAAGCTCGTCGTGCCGCGAGAGTGACTGCATCACGGCGATGTCGATCTTACCGGTCGGCTTTTTCTTGCCGCCGCCAATCAACCCCGGCATTCCCTTGGGCAGATCGAGAAAAGTGGTGAGCCGCTCCTGCCACTGGCGGAGGAGTTCAGTGCGATGCACCAGCACCAGGGTGCTGACCTTGCGTCGGGCGATCAAGGCGGCTGCCGTGACAGTCTTGCCGAAGGCGGTCGGTGCACACAGAACCCCGGTATCCTGCTTGAGCATGGCCGTAACGGCAGCTTTCTGATCCTTCCGCAAGGCTCCAGAAAACTTGACGGCAATCCTGCTGCCGGGAGCCCTCTTATCATCGATGACTGGATGGATGCCGTTTTTATCCAGCAATTCCAGCACAGCATCCAAACATCCCCTCGGAATACCAATAAATTTAGGAAAATTCTCGGCGCAACCGATGATGCGCGGTTTGTTCCAGACCGGCAACCGCATCGATTGGGCCTTATAGAACTCGGGGTTTTGAAAGGCCGCCAGACGAATGAGCCGATTGGTCAACGCTTGGCTCAAGTCCGCCTTGGCGACAAATATCTGGTTCGCGAGCACCAATGTCAGCGTGTCGGGCAAGGGGCCGGCAATCTTACTCGTCACCGGTGCCGGCTGGATCCAGGGCTTTTGCTCATCCTCGTCGGACACGAAGGCCACGTCGAGCGGGTGGCGCCCTCCCGAGGCGCGCAGAATAGCCTTTTCCAGCTCAGGGCGAGGCATTGGCCGGATGTCTGCCAGAACGGCCCATTGATCTGAATATGGAGTGAAGTTCTCGTCAACGAGGACGGAGCGCCCCTGTTCACGCAGTTGTTTCTGCAAAGGGAGCGCAATCAAGTTGCCGAAACCACCTTTGGGCAATGTATCCTGGTTGGGAAACAGTCGATCGTAACTGGACAAGGAAAGTTGGCGGGTGCGGTCGCAGGTATAGCTGATCAGGGCGGCGCCAAGCTGCCTGGCCATATGAGCCGGGACAGGTTCGGCAAAGAAGATCCAAACATGGGCGCCTTCACCGGAGCGTGATATTTCCAGACCGGCAGGTATGTGCAGCTCCTTGGAGGACTGCATGAAGGCTCGGGAGTCCTCGCGCCAGTCGGCATCATCAAAATCGGCAGCCAGGAAGCAACACGTGTCGTCTGCCAGCAACGGGTAAACCCCCATTGTGAGGTGGCCGGCCAGATGGTCATAGATCACTTGGTCGGTTACCGGCAGCAGCAGGCGTTGATCGCAATCGCTGCATTTGACCCTTGGCTTGTTACACACGCCTGCCCGCCACTCATTGCTGCAGGCGGGAGAATAGCCTGCCCTCCCCTTGGCAGACTCCCAGCGGACTGGATAAACATCCTGCCGCCCTCGAAACAGGCGCCTAAACAGTGTGATCTTTTCTGCGGGGGTAAATTGCCGAGCAGCGGGTTTGTTGGCTGGAGGGACGACGGCTTCTACCGGGAGAGGGGGATCTTCCCATTCGATGCCGTGCTGGGCCAACAGGGCCTTAAACCTGAGGTTCTCAGCCTTGAGGGTCTCGCATGACGGGCAAACTTTGTCTTGTGCGTTTGTCATCGGGTTCGCTATGCAAGTTCACATCTTGGTTTACGTCATTCTGCGGCAAAAAAATTAATTGATTGTCTTTGTAAACGGCAGCGAAACCCCGCCAGCGCACTCTCCTCTAGAGTGGTTTGAGGAGGGTCCATCATTGCGGCCGGAGATAATCGTTATAAGGAGATGGCGGTGAATTATACGTGACCCCGAGAGTGCGAAGCGCATAAGGTACCCCGTACAACTCCTGGTAGATCGGCAGGACCCAACGGCCGACGAGCAGGGAGCGCTCGAAGAAGCCGGCCTTGCTCAAGGTGCGCAGCAGGTCACCGATCGGCGACGGAAAGTGAACGGCGCGCAGAATCGTCACGGCATGAACTTGCCAGTCCGTTTTGGCATCTGCAGGAGTTTTTCCAGGTAGGCAATACGCTTGCGGTACACCTGCATCTCCTTGCGATATTTGTCGCGCTGTTCGAGCTGACGCTGCAACTCCGGCAGTTCCGCCGCCGAGACGTGCCGGTTGACCACCCGGCCGCAGTCGCGGGCCACCAGGTAGTGATAGGCGTACTCTTTCCCCTTGTACGCCTTCTTGCGCACGTTCAGCGAGCCCTTGGGGCAATGGGCCGCTTTTTCCGCCAGGGCAGACAGAACCCCTTGACACCTTCGGTATTCCTCTTCGAGCAGGCCACGAACGGCCGGGTCTTTTTCCGCTACTTTCATCTCGTAATGATATACCAGTAGCGGAAAAAGTACAGCAGAGACTTGTCAGCCCTCCCCCTCGACGGCATCGACAGCCTCGCCAACCTCATCGCCATCTACCAATTCCTCGTCAACCTCGGCGAATTCCTCCAACTCTTCCGGCAGGCTGGCCGTTGCCGCACATACATCGAGCTTGCCGGTGACCACGTCGGCAATCAGGCAGGTGCGCTACTGGCGGAGAAACGCAATCTCCTGCTGGGCATGGTCGATTGTTGTGCCCAGCGCAAGGGTATTGCCCTCAATCTGCTGGACGATCATCAATTGCTCACTTACCGGTGGGGCTACAATTCCCCTAGAGCCGATCAGGAAAAACACTGGAAAATGTGCCACCTCCACGGGAAGCGACAGAGGGGAAAGCGATAGTAGTGCCAGATCAGACCTGGAGGTTCATCGTCTGTTTGTCTTTAGGCCGCAGTTGAAAAGAGGGCCTTTCTGTTAAAAACTGCTGGTGAAAAGCAGATGTCAATCCCGCCGTTCTTATTCGTACGCATATATTCAGGCAAAACTGACTACCCGCAGTCAAAATATATTCGTTCGCATAAAAATTATTGACTTCAACTGGTAAGCCATGAAATATATTCGTACACATAAATACATTGCCAACGGGAAGGATCGCGATGTTCAATCCATCGAACCAGGACACGCCTTACGGAAAAATTGCCACAGTTGCGGATATCGGCCGCTTGATACGCCGGAAACGCAAAGAGATCGGCGCCCGGCAGGAGAATGCGGCCGCCCTGTCTGGGGTGGGAACCACCTTTTTATCCCATCTGGAAAATGGCAAAGAGACGGTCGAACTGGGCAAAACCCTACAGGTCCTGAAATCCCTGGGGTTGGAGATCTATATCTATCCACGCTCCCTAAACCCGCTGAAGGATCGTTAAATGAAATCGCTGGACGTTTACCTCGATGAGCGGTTGGTCGGCACTTTAAGCAGAAGCACTGGCGGCCTGTGCTTTAGCTATAGCGTAGAGTATCTGGGTTTGCCCGCGCCCCTGCCGCTGTCAAGGCACCTGCCGATCGAAACAGGCCTGCCGCCACAAATCTTCGAAGACCAGGCGAGCCGGGCTTTCTTCGAAAATCTGCTTCCCGAAGGCGATGTCCGCAGCCAGGTGGCCAGAAATCTAGGCGTTTCGCGGGAGAACACCTTTGAACTGCTCGCCGCTTTGGGTGGCGACTGCGCTGGGGCTGTCTCCCTGCTGCCGCCGGGAGAAAAACAGCGCAGGACAGGGCACTATCGCCCGATTTCCCGAGACAACCTGGCGGAAGAGCTGGATCGCCTGCCAAGTCACCCATTTTTAGCCGACGAAGAAGGGGTGCGCCTCTCTCTGGCTGGAGCACAGAACAAACTACCGATCTATTATGACGGCAATGAATTTTATGTCCCGGAAGAGGGCGCACCGTCCACCCACATCATCAAGACGCCGATCAAAAATCTGGAGAACACTGTCGTCAATGAAGCCTTCTGTATGGACTTGGCAGCGCAAGTTGGTCTGAATGTTCCCCGGACCGATGTCGTCGAACTCGGCGGAAGCCAATATTTCCTCATTGAGCGTTATGACCGGCAAACGACCCTGGCCGGTCGAATAGAGCGCCTTCACCAGGAGGATTTCTGCCAAGCCCTCGGTATCCCGCCTGCGGAGAAATACGAAAAGGAGGGAGGACCGGGTTTCGGCGCATGCTTCGGGTTGCTCCGCGCCTGGAGCTCAGAACCTTTTCCGGATGTCGCCGCGCTCCTGCAATGGGCCCTGTTCAACTTCCTGATAGGCAATGCCGACGCACACGGCAAGAACATCTCTTTCCTGTATGCCGGCGGCCAGGTGCGTCTCGCCCCCCTTTATGACCTGATCTCAACCGCCGTGTACCAACGGCAGGTCAACAACAAGTTTGCCATGAAATTCGGCGGCGAGAAAGATCCGCGCTACCTGTTGACGCGACACCTGAACCAGTTTGCCGACGACGCCGGAATTGGTTACCGAGCCGTCAAGGTGGCACTTCAGAATATGGCGAAGGACCTCAAACGCATAGCGCCAGTCCTTGCCGACGAATATCGCGAGAGATTTGCCGCACCCGTTATCGTCAACCGTCTGGTTGAGATAATTGAACAGCGCGTTGCCAAGGCGGAATTTCTTCTTTCAGGGAAACAATAAGAAATATCGACCTTGTTAAAGGCCAGACCGGGAAACGAGCAACGGCTTGCCCGTGGTTGTCACAAAAACTGGCAAAATCTCTTTAGGCCACGCCCCAATGATAGACAGCACACCTCCGACATTAAACTATCAAATGGATTGTTTTTTGTATTTTGATAGTATATTATCACAATGTATTTGAGGCTATTGATAGTATTGCGAGGGGAGATTCGCCATGGCCATCGTCGGCTACGCCCGCGTCAGCACCACCGACCAGTCTCTCGAAATCCAGGCCGAGCAGCTCGCCGCCGCCGGGATCGACAAGCTCTTCCAGGAGAAGATGAGCGGCGTCAAGCGCGACCGTCCGCAACTGGTCGCCCTGCTTGAGTATGTGCGCGAGGGGGACACGGTCGTGGTCACCAAGCTCGACCGCATCGCCCGCAGCACCAAAGATCTGCTCGACATCGTCGAAACCCTGCAAAGAAAGGGGTGCGCCTTCCGCGTCCTGAACATCAACCTGGACACGTCGACGCCGACCGGCAAGCTGATGCTGACCATGCTCGGCGCGATCGCCACCTTCGAGCGGGAGATGATGCTGGAGCGCCAGGCGGAAGGGATCGCCAAGGCCAAGGCGGCGGGGCGCTACAAGGGGAGAAAGCCGACGGCGCGCAGCCAGGCGCCGGCCATTCAGGCGCTGGCAGCCCAGGGGCTGACCAGGCAGGCGATTGCCGAGAAGGTGGGGGTAGGGATCGCCAGCGTTTACCGGGTGCTCAGGGAGGGGAAGGCCGCGGCCTGAGCCGGGCGCATTGACGCGAGCGGCTACGGCTTCTTCTGTGCGCGGGTACGGTGGGCGCGTTTCGGAAACCAGACTCCGGGGGGGAGATAATCCCGATCGTCTTCACCGTCTTTGGTGTCCTGGCCGCGCCGGCGCCGGATGTCGTCCCGAGCCCGGTCCCAATCCTCCTGGTAGCGGCGCATGACCGCGCGGCGCATGGGGCGGAAGATATCCAGCCAGCCCAAAGAGGGATTGAAATAGGAGACCCAGGTGCAAACGAAGACAATCAGGAACAACAGCGGAAAGTCAATGAAGATCAACAGCCGGAAAATAAACTCCGCATCCATGCCCTAACCTCCAGCACCTCTCCCTCTGCGTGACCTCGCTGTCTTGCCGATGACAATCATCACTCTCCGGCCCCCGGGGACGCAGTACGTTTTGGCACATCCCCTGCGACGTGAAGCAGCGCCTGATAAGGAGCAGGTTGCCACGCTGCTTCGCTTCCTCGTCGTTACCCAGTCATAGAGGACGATGCAAAGACCAAAGATGAATAACATAAGGACAGGTATGAGAATTGCCATGGCAACGCTCCTGTTCAGGGCAAGGCGCCCTTCAAGCTAGTCCCACTGAGACTCGCTGCTCGATGGCTTGCTGGCGGACAGCAGGCCGGATTGCTCCATCGCCTCGAACAGTGACCGCGCACACTCCTCCTCGTTCTCCCCGGAAAAGCATTGCAGAGATCGACCGTCCGTGGTCAAGAGGTGCAAGCGTAAGCGCCCTTCGGACAAGGACTGCTCCGGCAGGATCATGTACTGGGGCAGCCCGCAGAAAAGCCGGCTGATGACGATCGCGCCGAAATACTCCAGCAGCCGATTGTAATCAATCCCCTTGTTCAAGGCGATCACGTCGATATCGATCTTTCCCTGGTTCATCGCGGCCCCCTCAATGAAACACTGCCGGCGGCAGCAGGCTCACCGGCAACGCCGCCTTCTCGCCCAGGGCCATGCGGCAGCGCGTCTCGGTGATCGCCAGCGACTCCTCGAATTTGAGCTTCAATGGTAGCGACCCCGCCGGCAGCAGGTGCCCCTTGCCGTGAATCTCCCTGAGGATGGCGCAAAAGGTCAGCGCCGCATGGCAGACGACCTCCCATTCCTGTTGATCTGCCATAAGCCCTCCTTGCATAGGTAAATTTGCGCGCTTTGTTTTAGTTTTCTAAAACATACCACAAAACCGATGGATTTGTCAAAAAGCGCTGTGGTAGTTAACTACCATGCAAAGCAAGCTCTTCCACCTGATGGCCGGCCAGAGAATGACCATTCGTGACCTGGTCAAGAAGACCGGGGTCAGCTCAGCGACGATTCAGAAAGCGAGAGACAAACGCATCGAGCACTGCCGGATGGGATCGCTTAAGAAGATTGCGGAGGCCCTGGGGGTCAAGGTGCAGGATCTTTTTGAAGAGGAAGACGTGTCCAGAGACGAAGAGGATGAGGGCGGTGACCTGTTTAACAAATCCTGAGGAGATCCTAGACCGAATTGTTGAATGATTTATGAGATACGCAAAGACCGGACTCGCGACCGGTCTTTTAAATTGTGATTTATTGGACAGACAGGGTTTTCCTACAGCCTCAACGCTTTTGACCTGAGCGGCGGATCACCGAACGTGGTGTAACTGTGCATTTAACGAAAAGCAAGACGTATCCTCTGTCCGCTCTTGGGATTTTAGCTGGCGCCTTCTTCATGATTATTTTTTGAAAGTCTCTTGTTCGCAACATGAAGTAATAAGAAAGAAATTATGTAAATAATAATCGCGGCCAGCATGTTTATGGGATGGTCTCTGCTGATGCCAATCTTGTTTATGGCTGCATTGTAGATGCTAGACAAGGTTAAAAAGGAGACGACGAAAATGCAGAAAGCAACTAGCGCCCATTTCCAAGGGGCTTTTCCCTTTGAAGCAGCATCAAGATAGAAAATTGTTGCGACACAAATGGCCACGATAATGAACAGTATCATCGATGCGCCTTCTGCCAGCTAACGCTATTGAGCTGAGCGGTGGACCACCGTACGTGGAGCGGCTGCGTATCTTTCGAGAAACAAGACCTTATCACTCCGACCGCTCTTGGGAGTTGTTAGCTTTCTGAAGTTCAATTAGCAACTTTTGGTTCTCAATGCTCACCTCGATGGCTTTAGGGAGCATGATGACAAGCATAATGCTATAGGTGAGAACCCCTGGAAAACCCCAATACTGGTACAACAAAACAAACGACATCAGAATACTTGGAAGCGAACTCAGAATTACTCTCTTTGTTGAAAAGTCTAAGACTCCAAAAAATATAGTGGAAAATAATGACAAGAAGGCGAAAGCTGCGACAAATGCTTTGACTGAAATAGCAAGCAAGGGGAAAGAGGCAAAAGGTAAGCAGGCGGCAAATAGGTAAAAACCGAGCGAGAACCTTGGTGGGTTTCCTCTCCGGTCATGGACCAACTCCATGTCAATTGGTTGTGCATATGCGCCGCGAATGACGATTATGCTTGAAACAATTGGCACAAGGACAATCCAGGCAATCGCAAGGGGCCTTGGAAGAACTATGGCCAGAAGAACACCAAACCCACCTAGAAAGGGCCAAAATTTCGCTAAAGCATAGGTTGTTTCGGTTGGTGGTCTCATCTTGTAAGTTTTGTGGTTAACGGAGATAGCTGAACTGCGGGCCACTGCCCTTGCAGCGGGTAGAATGCTTTACGAGAAGCATGACCGTATATTCCCTTCAGCTCGGCGGCTTGTTATGCCTCGCTTTGACGACAAGCACGCGCTTTTTGGATAAGTACGAGCCCGCCGTAAACAAAATAGCCGCCGAGAATTATTGCAACAAGTTTAAGGACATACTGATGGCTAGGGATAAAAAACATCCCGCCAATTACGGGGAAAATGTTGATTATAAGCAGGGCACCTGTGATCCAGAGGGCCAACTTGTTTTCTTTGAGGGCAAAATAAGCAGCAATAATCAATAACGCAGCACTGCCCAAGCGTATCCAGGACAAGTAGGCAGCCTCCTTGCCCGTAACGAAAGAGAAGTAGGCTTGATAGATCTTGAAGCAGATGAAGGCGCCAAGGATGACGATCGGGCGTTTTAGGAGGGGCAAGTTTCCTCCAGAATCAAGAAGCATAACTTTTTGAGCGGCGGACCACCGAAAGGCCGAGCGGCACCGTATTTTTCGAGAAGCAAGACCGTATAACCCGTCCGCGCTCTTGCGATTTG
>DIKR01000120.1:2505-3524 GCA_002424625.1 Desulfuromonadaceae bacterium UBA5613 | reverse complement strand
AGGATGATGTGGGAGCCGATATTTTTCCGGAAGATCTGCCGGGCGTTGAGGAGGATAATCTTGCGGCCGATGCCGGGAAATTCATGATCGACTTCATAGTCATTGAGCACGGTATCGTGGGGGAGGATACTCTCAATGAGGACCCGCAGCCTCGGGATGTCCCATTGCCGGTTACCAAGGTCGTAGATGAAATGGCCGATGGTCTCTTCGTGCGTGACCTTGAAGGTTTCGTAAAAACTGTGGTTGGCGGTGAGAAGCCTCAGGTCGGAATCGAGTACCACCAGGGGCTTGCGCACGGTTTCGACAATATTCTCGGCATATTCTCGCGCATCCTGCACCTCCGCTCCCAGTTGCTGGGCAACGGTGCCGTCAACGATGGAGGAAAGGACATGACTATCCTTCCTGGTGCTGGCATCGACCGTCACGCTCTGCAGTTGGCCATAGAGGACTGTCCCCTTCTTCCCGGTCAGCTTGATTTCACAGCGCTGCATCTCCGATTCCCGCAAAACGCTCGCAAGGTGCTGCGAAAAGATCTCCCGCCCGTCCGTATCCGCAATAAAAGCGTTAAAGGATCGATCGACCAGCGAGCTTCTTTCGATCCCCAGCATCTGCGCGCCGGTGAGATTGACATTCTGGATCACTCCGGCCGCATCAAAGGTGAAATAGCCGACCGGGGCAAAGTCATAAAGTTCAGAGTACTTGTTCCGTGACAACTCGAGATCGCTCTGGACGCGTTGCAACTCTTCGTTTTGCATCTCCAGTTCAACCTGCTGATTCTCCAGCTCTTCCTGGACACGGCGCAGTTCGGTATTCTGCTCCTCCATCTCGAGCTGGTAAATCTCCAGTTCATTGACAAGACGCTGTGTCGCGTCTTTGCTGCGGGGGAGGTGCGCATCGGCCGTTTCCCCCTGCAATTGCTGTTGTGCATGGCTGCGCAGTTCGACAGCCGAATTTAACAGGGTGGGCTCTTTATCTGTTGCCATTGCTACCTCTATGAAATTATGAATTATATCGTCACT
>DIKR01000120.1:0-2402 GCA_002424625.1 Desulfuromonadaceae bacterium UBA5613 | reverse complement strand
TCCATGGTGCGGTAGGGCATGATCCGCACTGAAAACCAGCGGCCATCGTTGGTGATGATCTGCTTTTCCGAAAAGGCAAGCTTGCGCAGCACCTCCTGCGCATCTTCGCTCATCTCGGGATAAGACAGGTTGCCGGTGAGATCGGAAAGGGGGCGCCCGACATCGCTGGGGAGCAACTTGAAGAGTTTATCGGCGCCGGGAGTGTAGCGGCGGACGCGGAGTTCGTTGTCAAGAAAGACGGTGACAATCTCGGTACTGTTGAGCAGATTGCGCATATCGTTACTCACCCGCGCCAGCTCATCCATTTTAGACTGCTGCTCGGCGTTCACCGTCTGCAGTTCTTCATTAAGCGATTGCATCTCTTCCCGGGAGGTGGTCAGTTCTTCATTGGTCGACTGGAGCTCTTCGTTGGTCGATTGCAACTCCTCGTTGGCCGAGGTGAGCTCTTCCTGCGAGGTCTGCATCTCCTCGCGGGTCGACTGCAGTTCTTCGCGCACTTTCTGGAGTTGCTGCTCCATTTCGGAAAGAGTGACGCTCCCGGTGCTTTTGGCGCGCCCCGGTTTCTTCTTTTCCAGGGGCGTGGCCACGTCGGCAAAGACGATCATCACCATCCCCCGCAAGGCATCGGGTTCTGCGATCGCCTGCACAGTGATATCGGTGCGTTGCGAGCTTTCCTCTGCGCCGATCTGAAGATTTTTAACGGTGACCGCTTCTTTTTGCCGCAACGCTTTCTGGAAGGCACTGCCCAGATCAAAACGGAGCCCTTCCCGGGCCATGGCGAATATATTCCAGTTGGCCTTACCCGCGGCCGGTTCAAGATATTTACCGGTCCGGCCGCTGATATAAAGGATATCCCCCTTGTTATTGACGAGCACCGCCGCCGGAGAAAAATGCTGCAAAAGCAGTTGATCCGCGAGAGTCTGGAGATTAATGACCGGTTTCATCATGGTTAACTCCTGGGGAGCTGCCGCTTTGGCGGGGACAAACGAAGCGGGAAAGGCCTGCCGATTAGGCGGCAGGAAGGATTCGCGGCGCCGGAAGAGCCGCGACTTGATGCTCAGGGGGGCGAAGAGATCGGTATAGGCGCTGACCGACTCGGCACTCCCCAAAAAGAGCACCCCCCCCGGCAGCAAGCTGTAATGAAAGAGCGGCAGGAGTTTTCTTTGTAGTTCCGGCGTCAGATAGATCAAGAGATTGCGGCAGATGATGAGGTCGAGTTTGGTAAAGGGCGGATCCATGATGACGTTCTGGGTGGCAAAGGTCACCATCTCGCGAATCTCCTTGCCGACCCGGTAGCTGTTCCCTTCCTCAACAAAAAACCGCTGCAAGCGCTCGGGAGCAATGTCGACGCGGATGTTGGCCGGATAGATTCCGGCGCGAGCCTTGTCGATGGCGTCGCGGTCAAGGTCGGTGGCAAAGATCTGCAAGCTGAAATTCGCGGTCGGCTTGACTTCGGCCAGCACCTCCTTGAAGACCATGGCCAGAGAATAAGCTTCCTCGCCGCTCGAACACCCTGCCGACCAGGCGCGCAATACCCCGCCGGCCGGATGGAGACTCAAGAGTTCCGGGATAACTTCCGTCTGCAACTCTTCCCAGGCCGCCGGGTCGCGGAAGAACCGGGTCACTCCGATCAGGAGCTCCTTGAAGAGGATTTCCGCTTCCTGGGGGTTCTCCTGCAGATAACGCACATAACCGGCAATCCGGCTGATCTGGTGAATACTCATCCGCCGCTCAATGCGACGGTAGACAGTGTTCTTCTTGTACAGGGAGAAATCGTGTCCGCTCTTGGCGCGCAGCAGAATCAGGACCTTTTCCAGAGCGCTTTGATCCTTCTCTTCCAAAGGGAATTCTGTCTTGGCAATGATCAGGGCATGGCGGAGATAAGCGATGATCTTGCCGGGCAGCTCCTCCACCGGGGCGACAATATCGGCCAGTCCCGCCCCGATGACGCTGCGCGGCATGCTGTCGAACTTGGCCGAGGCCGGTTCCTGCACCAGCACGACGCCCGCCTTCTCCTTGATCGCCTTGAGTCCGAGCGTCCCATCTGAGCCCATGCCGGAAAGGATCACACCGATGCTCCCCTGCTGCCGGTCTTCAGCCAGAGCACGGAAGAAGAAATCGATCGGGAGACGCAAGCCGCGGGGGGCCACCGGTGCAAAGAGGTAAAGGATACCGTGCAGAATCGACAGATCTTTATTGGGGGGGATGACATAAACGCAGTTCGCCTCGACCTTCATCCGGTCTTTGACCTGAAAGACTTTCATGGCCGTAACCCGCTGCAGGAGTTCGGGCATGATCCCCTGGTGGGTCGGGTCGAGATGCTGGACGATGACAAAGGCCAGTCCGCTTCCCGGCGGCACATGGGAGAGGAAGATCTCCAGGGCCTCCAGGCCGCCGGCCGA
>DIKR01000133.1:6689-7123 GCA_002424625.1 Desulfuromonadaceae bacterium UBA5613 | reverse complement strand
CCGCAAAAATCCCTTTACACCCCTGCGCTCCTGTTGTATTTTGTCCGCAATTCTTCGGGTTCCGGTGCAGACTATGCCTTGCGCAGTTGCCGTTAGAAGTGACAGCCGGGTCCCGCGCAACGGCGGATCGCCAACCCCGTCAGGCCCGGAAGGGAGCAGCGGTAACGGTCTTAGTCGTGTGCCGCGGGGGTGCCTGGCTGTCACTTGTGACGGCAACATTCTTTTCCGCGGCCTTGGCCCCTGCTTTCACTGTGGTTTGCATTCAGTTCGTTCGATAGTCAACCCCCGGCGACGGAGTCTTTTGTAGCCATGTCTTACCAGGTGCTGGCGCGTAAATGGCGACCGCAGAACTTTGACGACCTGGTCGGTCAGGAACATGTCAGCCGGACCTTGGCGAATGCCATGGCCAGCGGCCGCATTCACCATGCCTTCCT
>DIKR01000133.1:4270-6518 GCA_002424625.1 Desulfuromonadaceae bacterium UBA5613 | reverse complement strand
CGCGAAAGTATCCGTTACCTCCCGTCGCGCGGCCGCTACCGGATTATCATTATCGACGAAGTGCACATGCTCTCGACGAGCGCCTTCAATGCCTTGCTCAAGACCCTCGAAGAGCCGCCGCCGCACGTCAAGTTTATCTTCGCCACCACCGAACCGCATAAAATCCCGATCACCATCCTGTCCCGCTGCCAGCGTTTTGACTTTCGAAAGATCAGTCTCAGTCCTTTAGTGGCGCGCTTGCGGCTGATTGTTGATGCCGAGAAGATCACCATCTCCGATCTGGCCCTGACCCTGATCGCCCGCCGCGGGGAAGGGAGCATGCGCGACGCCCTCTCCGCCCTGGATCAGATGCTCGCCTTTTGCGGTGAGGTCGTGGCCGATGCCGATGTCCAGGGCCTGCTCGGTCTCGTTGACCGCCGCTTGATTCACGATACCATTGAAGCGATTGTCAACCGGGAAAGCCATCTCGCCCTTGAAACCTTGCGCCGCATCGACGAGCAGGGCTACGCTTTCCGGCAGTTTGCCCAAGAGCTGGTCGAGGCTTTGCGCGGATTGATCCTGCTCAAAGTGACCACCGATCCCGGCGATCTTCTTGATGTGACGATCGAAGAGCGGCAGAAGTTGCAGTCCCTGTCCGAGCGGGCGACGGTGGAAGATCTGCAGCGGGCCATGACCCTGCTTCTCCGCACCGAGAGTGAAATTGCGCACTCCACCTTCCCGCGGCTGTTGCTGGAGATGACCCTGATTCGCCTTTGTTATCTGCCACCGACCCGCGAGATTGCGGCGCTGCTGGGAAAGATTGATGAGCTCGAACGCCGTCTCGGCAGTAGTAAGGGGATGACGCCGCCGCGTCCGCCGCTGCCGGCTGCCTCTGTAGCGCTCAAGCCGGCCCCTCCCACTGCTTCGGTCATAGCGTCCCGTCCCGCGCCCGGAGAGCCAGCCGTTGCCGCAAAAATTTCTCCGGCGGTCGCTGTTGCGCCGTCGTCCCCGGGGACGCAGGACTGGCCGGGGATGATTGCGCATGTGCGGGCGGCCAAGCGGCCGCGTCTGGTCAATGCCCTGGAACAGGCGAGTCTCCTTGAGATGGCGTTGCCCACCATTCGTCTCGGCCTGCCTAAAGGGTCGTTAGTCCTGGAGATGCTCCAGGAAGAAGCTGTCATCACCGAACTTCGCACCCTTGCCAATGCTTTTTTTGGCAGTAAAGTCGATTTACGCTTCGTCCCTCTCAGTGAAGCAGAAGCGCAGGGGAGTGCTCCGCCGTCATTACAACAAAGTCGGCGGGCAGCTGAAGAGAATTTCAAAAAAGAGCTGCATGATGAAGCGCATGGCAACCCGGTGATCCGCTCGGTTTGTGACCTTTTGGGCGGCGAGATAGTCGAAGTCCGGCCCATAACGATTCCGATCGAAGCTACGATCGAGGAAACCCAGGATGGCGACGCATAAAGTTCGTCCCGTCATAATTTCAAGGAGGTAACAAAAATGTCCCGTGGTTTTGGTGGTATTGTCAAGCAGGCGCAGGCGATGCAGCAAAAGATGGCGAAGATGCAGGAAGAGATGGAGCTCCTCCGCATCGAATCTTCGGTCGGCGGCGGAGTGGTCTCCGCGGTCGTTACTGGTCGCCAGAAGCTGGTGTCGCTGAAGATTGACAAAAGTGTGGTTGACCCGGAAGATATTGATATGCTTCAGGATCTCATTCTTACGGCGGTGAACGAAGCGATCAAGAAGAGTCAGGATCTGCAGCAGGAAGAGATGGGAAAGGTGACGGGCGGTTTTAATCTCCCTGGCCTTATGTAGAAACAGCGCCGGAAATTTAGAGCTACCGTAATTTCCATTCTCTGCCGGGGGTGATGATTCTGCTTTTGCCGGAAGCGTTACCCCTTGTTTTTTAGCTAGATGCAAGATTTTTCGTCAACCTTAAAAACTAAAACAATATTTTAAAAACTTGGATTTTGTTGCCTCTCATGCTAGATTCCATTCCGTCTTTTGCCCGTCTGGTCACGGAGCTTGCCAAATTCCCCGGGGTTGGTCGTAAAACAGCGACCCGGCTGGCTTTTTATTTGCTGCGTCAGCCCGAGCAGCAGTCGGAAGCTCTTGCCGCGGCAATTCTTGATGTCAAGACACGGGTTCGACTCTGTAGTCGCTGCTTTCACCTGACCGAGGCGGATCCTTGCGCGATCTGTAGTGATCCATCCCGGGACGGGCACCTGCTCTGTATTGTTGAGCAGCCGCAGGACCTCCTCGCCATTGA
>DIKR01000133.1:365-4222 GCA_002424625.1 Desulfuromonadaceae bacterium UBA5613 | reverse complement strand
GCTGCTGGAGCGGGTGCAGAGCGAAGGGGTCACGGAAGTTGTTGTTGCCACCAACTTCTCGGTGGAGGGAGAAGCGACCGCCCTTTATCTGGCGCAACGTCTGCGCCCCCTGGGAATCCGTGTCACCCGTCTGGCTTACGGGATCCCGCTGGGGAGCGATCTTGAATATGTTGACGATGCAACGGTGAGTCGGGCGATTGAGGGGCGTCGAGACCTTTGACCCTTCCGTTGCTTTCTCACTAAAATTTACTCAAAAGTAGTAAAGCTGTTTGCGTACAGTTATGCTTATCCCGGTTCCACTCATGTCAGGACGACTGAACAACCCAGCCCAAGGAGGATTTTATCGATGGCAAGAAAAATGGTAACAATTGACGGCAACACCGCAGCAGCCCATGTGGCGCATGCCACCAATGAGGTCATAGCGATCTATCCGATCACACCGTCTTCGGTGATGGGGGAGATCTCCGACGCCAAGAGCGCCGCCGGCGAAAAGAATATCTGGGGAACAATCCCGCTCGTCTCCGAGCTACAGTCCGAGGGGGGTGCGGCCGGTACCGTACACGGCGCTCTGCAGAGTGGTGCATTGACCACGACCTTTACGGCCAGTCAGGGTCTGCTGCTGATGATCCCGAACATGTACAAGATCGCCGGAGAACTGACTTCCACGGTCTTTCATGTTTCCGCTCGTGCCATCTCCGCGGCCGCATTGAACATCTTTGGCGACCATTCCGATGTCATGTCCTGCCGCTCTACCGGCTGGGCGATGTTCTGTTCCAATAATGTCCAGGAAGTCATGGACTTTGCCCTGATCGCCCAGTCTTCCACCTTGCGATCGCGCATTCCCTTTCTGCACTTCTTTGACGGCTTCCGCACCTCGCACGAAGTTCAGAAAGTTGAAGAACTGACCTTTGACGACATGCGCGCCATGGTGAGTGACGAGATGGTGAACGCCCACCGTCTGCGCGGGCTCTCCCCCGACCGCCCGGTCATGCGTGGTACCGCCCAGAATCCCGATGTTTACTTCCAGGGGCGTGAAACCGTCAACTCGTATTATGCGCCCTGTGTCTCGATTGTACAGGAAGAGATGGACAAGTTCGCCAAGCTCACCGGCCGTAAATATAAACTGGTCGATTACGCCGGGGCGAAAGACGCCGAGCGGGTCGTTGTCGTCATGGGTTCCGCCGCCGACACGGTCCAGGAAACTGTCAATAATCTGGTTAAAAAGGGCGAGAAAGTCGGCGTCGTCAAGATTCATCTGTATCGTCCATTCCCCCTCGACGCCTTTATCAAGGCCCTGCCGAAAACCGTCAAGAGCATCGCTGTCCTTGATCGCACCAAGGAGCCTGGCTCCCTTGGCGAACCGCTTTATCTTGATGTGCGCACTGCCATCGGTGAAGCGATGGCAGCCGGCAAGTTCAGCTTTGCGGGTTATCCCGTTATCGTCGGTGGTCGCTATGGCCTTGGCTCCAAAGAGTTTACCCCGGCCATGGCCAAGTCGGTCCTCGACAATCTCAAAAAAGCCAAACCGAAGAATCATTTTGTCGTCGGCATCAAGGAAGACGTCACCAATTGCAGCCTGGAGTATAATCCCTCTTTCCGCAATGCCATGGACGGCACCTACGAGGCGATGTTCTACGGCCTCGGTTCCGACGGTACGGTTGGCGCCAACAAGAACACCATCAAGATCATCGGTGAGACCACCAAAAACTTCGCCCAGGCCTACTTTGTCTATGATTCCAAGAAGGCCGGTACCATCACCACTTCGCACCTGCGCTTCGGGAAAAAGGCGATCACCGCTCCCTACCTGATCGATAACGCCGACTTTATCGCCTGTCACAACTTCTCCTTCCTGGAGAAATACGACATGGTCTCCAAAGCCAAGCAAGGCGGCACCTTCCTCCTTTGCTCGCCCTTCGAGCATGGCGAGGTCTGGGACAAAATGCCGCAGGAAGTTCAGCAGCAGATCATCGACAAGCAGCTGAAGTTCTACGTCATCAACGCCATCAAGCTTGGTGAGGAACTTGGCCTTGGCGCCCGCATTAACGTCATCATGCAGACGGCCTTCTTCAAAATCTCCAATATTATCCCGCTCAAGCTGGCCATCGAAGAGATCAAGGACGCGATCAAGAAGAGTTACGGCAAATCGGGCGACAAAGTTGTGGCGATGAACAACGCCGCCGTCGACGCCGCTCTCAAGAACATTCATGAGGTCAAAGTTCCGGCCAAGGCGACCAGCAAGCTCATAATGCCCCCGGCCGTCGCCAAGACCTCTCCGAAGTTTGTGCAGGAAGTGACCGGCCGCATCATTGCCGGCTTTGGCGACGCATTGCCGGTCTCGGCGATGCCGGCCGATGGCACCTTCCCGACCGCAACCTCGCAGTACGAGAAGCGCAACATCGCTGTGGATATCCCGGTCTGGGACGAAGCGCTCTGCATCCAGTGCGGCATCTGCTCCTTTGTCTGCCCGCACGCCACCATTCGCATGAAGGCTTATGATGGCAAACTGCTGAAGGGTGCTCCGGCCACCTTTAAATCGACGGACTGCAAGCTGCCCGAATTTAAAGGGATGAAATACACCCTGCAGGTCGCCCCGGAAGATTGCACCGGCTGCGGCGCCTGCGTCCACAATTGCCCGGCCAAGAGCAAGGAAGATCCCAACCATAAAGCCATTAACATGCAGTTCCAGCCGCCGTTGCGCGCGGCCGAAGCCGCCAACTACGACTTCTTCCTGGCGCTGCCGGATATGGATCCGACCCAGCTCAAGCTCGACACTCTGCGCGGCAGCCAGCTGGTGCGCCCGACCTTCGAATATTCCGGCGCCTGCGCCGGTTGCGGCGAGACCCCGTACCTGAAACTCCTTTCCCAGCTCTTCGGCGATCGGGCAATGATCGCCAACGCCACCGGCTGCACCTCCATCTACGGCGGAAACCTGCCGACCACCCCCTGGGCCAAGCGGGCCGACGGCCGCGGTCCGGCATGGTCGAATTCGTTGTTCGAGGACAACGCCGAATTCGGTTTCGGCATGCGCCTGGCGGTGGACAAATTCACCGAGTCAGCCCGCGAGCTGGTGGGTGAACTGATCAACTGCAACTGCAAATCCTGCAAACCGGCTATCCCGCTGATGAAAGAGATCCTTACCGCTGATCAGTCCGACCAGACCGGCATCGAGAAGCAGCGTGAGCGGGTGGCAACCCTGAAAAAATCCCTCAAAGGGTGTACAGAACGGGCGGCCGTGCAGCTTCTCCCTCTGACGGATTACCTGGTCAACAAGTCCGTCTGGTGTGTCGGCGGCGACGGTTGGGCCTATGATATCGGTTACGGCGGCCTCGACCATGTCATCGCTTCCGGCAAGAACGTCAACCTGTTGGTTCTTGATACCGAGGTTTACTCCAACACCGGTGGTCAGGCCTCCAAGGCGACACCGACCGGCGCAGTTGCGCAGTTCGCTGCCGGCGGCAAGGCGATGGCCAAGAAAGATCTCGGCATGATGGCGATGGCCTACGGCAACGTCTACGTCGCCAATGTCGCTCTTTCCAATCCGGGGCAGGTGGTCAAGGCCTTTATCGAAGCGGAAGCCTATGACGGCCCGTCGCTGATCATCGCCTACTCGCACTGTATTGCCCATGGAATCGACATGAGCAAGGGCGTGGACGAAAACAGAAAAGCGGTCTCCTCCGGTTACTGGCCGCTCTACCGTTACAATCCCGCTCTGGCTGCGGAAGGCAAGAATCCGCTGCAATTGGACAGCAAGTCCCCGACCACCACTTTCGAGGACTATGCTTACGGCGAGAATCGCTACAAAGTGCTGCAGAAGTCCAACCCTGAGGCCGCCGCCGTGCTGATGAAAAAGGCGACAG
>DIKR01000133.1:0-190 GCA_002424625.1 Desulfuromonadaceae bacterium UBA5613 | reverse complement strand
CTGGCAAAAGGTTAATCTTGAAAGACTCAGGGCAAGGTGCTATAAAGACCAATCCAGTACTTATGCCAAGGAGCTTTGCCCATGCTCGGTCCCAATACGTCGTCCTTCGTGATGTACGACGAAGAGTTCAAGCGGATCAATCTCGTTATCGAAAAGCTGTTGCGGGATGCGAATGCCAAGGTCATCTTTC
>DIKR01000136.1 GCA_002424625.1 Desulfuromonadaceae bacterium UBA5613 | reverse complement strand
CAGGTCTTATGCTCTTCGTGAACGCGGATGGTGACGATTTCTGCATCTTCACCGGGGCTGAGCAGAGCCAGTGGCATCATCTGCTGTCTCCTTTTGTTAGGGGTGAATATCTCTTGCCTTTATGATCTTGAAATCCATTATCAACTATACTAGACACAAAAATGATTTTCATTTTCAACAAGATGAAGCAGGAGCCAAGCTGAGCATCACTTTAGCGACATTATTCTAAATTGCTTGCTTCTTTTCCTTCTTGACCAGACAGCCAGCACATCGGCCGTATATTTCCAGGCGATGCTGCTCAATCACAAAACCGTGCCTTGCGGCCACCTGCTCCTGCAATCTTTCGATGCCGGGATTTTCAAACTCAATGATCGTCCCGCAGACCGTGCAGATGAGATGATCATGGTGCTGCTCTTCGCTGCTGCACTCGTAACGGGTATGACCGTCGCCAAAATGTCGCTGCGCTGCCAATCCGCTCTCAGCAAGAAGCTTAAGGGTACGATGCACCGTGGCGTACCCGATGCCGGGATTTTTTTCGCGAATGGTCCGATAAAGCTCTTCCGTCGAGAGGTGCGATCCCGCAGACAGGAAGGCATCAAGGATCACTTCCCGCTGCCGGGTCGCCTTGAGACCGTGCTTACCAAGATATTCGCGGAAGGAATTTTTGTAGGTCACAAGCAACCTCTAGTTGAAATTGGATTTCAATTTAACTATTGAATGGATCCGTGTCAAGCAAAATTTTTCCGTGACCTTTGTTGTGTCGGTTTTGGCGATATTTGATTCCCTTGACCTGATGGGCGATTTAGCCCCGTAAACCAAGGGACCATAATCATTATTCCTCCCCCACCCGCCCCGTCGTTATTCAAGCCGATTAAGAGATGCCTTTTCACCGCGCAGCCGGCTTACTTCCCCCGTGCCAGCTTCAACAACACCCGCCAATCCTCTCCAAACCGACACATCGACTCGCAGTGGCAGGTGATATCCGAAAAGAGTAGATAGCGGAACGCCACACTTCCCAGATTGCGGAACGCCGGCCGTTGCAGCTGGGCGACGATCTCTTTCTCCCGACCATCCGGAGCGACGAGAAAGAAGTCGTACTTCTTATCTCCCAACGACGACGCCAGATCGAGGAGACGAAGCATCCCCGAATAGATGGAAGTGCTCTTCTCAACCTCGAAGGCGCAGGCGATCTGACGACTGTCTTTCTCGATCCAGATGACGTCGATCAGCGACACCGTCTTCAGCGTCTCCGGCGCCAGATCGAGGGGCGGTAGCGCCGCCAAGGTCAACGCTTGCAGACTTACGCCGTTCAGGGAACGATTGCGGTCGTTGGCGGCGATGAAGACATCATAACCGAGATCGCGGCCGATCCTAGTCAACTGGAACTGCATTTCCAGATGACTGTTCTCTTCCTCCTCCTCCTGTCGCACCTCAGCGTGCCGCTTCTTCAGTGCCTTTTCCAGCTTCTCCCGGTCGAGTTCCAGTGCCGTTGAGAAGTTACCAGCCAAGGCGATCTTCCCTACCCCGACATCAAAAAGGAGGCCCGAGATTGCTCCCAGATCTTTGGAAAGGGCCGGATGCAACTCCTCGTTGGCGCGCAGTAGCGTTTCGCGCATCTCCAGATAGGCGGGCCAGGAGCCGAGTTTTTTGTTGTCGCCAAAGACGATATTGAAACCGTTGAGCATGGCAGTGTTGAAGGGGGGCATGAGAGTCGGATGAAGGAAGTAGAGGATATTGGCGACCGCCGGTCCGAGCCCCTTGATGTGCAGGTCGTCGAGTATGAGGATCTCACGGATGATCCTGTCAGAGGTAGAACTGGAGAGACAGCTTTCGAGAAAGCGGCCGAAGGCAGCTTGGTTCCCTTCGTTCTCATAGATGTCGGGAATGCGCAGCTTCGGTTTCCAGTAGAAAGGGTGCGCAGCTCCGGCGAAGACCTGCTTCTGCTCAGTGATGCATGTGAGGACAAACTCTAGGGGCGACCCTTTGAAATCATTACCGAAGGTGCCGGCCTTGATTGCTGCGACTATTTCGCTGACACCACGACGGATTGATCGAAACGCTTTGGTTCGTTCTGCACTCTCAATAAACCAGGTGTTATAAACCGACTCGCGATCCGCCTTGTAACGCACCGCCAGTTCCTTCAGATTTGCCGCCATGCAACCTCCAGCAAAAACACAAGCCGTCTCCCCTCAAATGCAAAACGGCTTGAAATAAATATGTTGCTACACAAAAGTATTTCTAAAAAGCAGCCCGTAATGATACTGCGGCAGATCGTAGTAGCATTGTTTGTCAAAGAGAAAACCGGCCTGCCGCCCCCAGTCGATACACTGCTCCGGCCGGGGACGAATCTCCATCGCCGGACCACGCGGAGTGGTCGGATCGTAATTCCAGTGAATCACCGCGCATACCCCGCCCGGTTTGAGGACACGCCAGGCCTCGGCAAAGAGCGCCAGCGGTTGGTCATGGTGGAGGATGTTGAAGAGGAGCGCGGCGTCCACGGAGTGGTCAGCCAGACCGCTCCCCTGCCCGACAAAGTCCCGGACCTGTGCGCGCACATTGGTGATCCTGGTCTGCCGGCATTTTTCCTCGACCAGACTGATCAAATCCGGCTCGATATCGAGGGCATGCACGATCCCCGACACCATCCTCGCCGCCGCCAGAGTGAATGTTCCATAGCCGCAGCCGAACTCCACCAGGATCGATCATCCCTTGATCCAGGCCGAAGGTGCGCAGGATCTTCTCCGCATCGAAGAAGTCGGCCCACATCTCTTCCTCCGGCATCCCGCTATCCCGCACTTTCATCGCCACCCTCACTAGATGGAATATTCAGCATCGACAGCCGCCTGCCGGTGCACCAGGTGGAACTCCTCATAGAGTTCGCGCCGGAACCGGGCGAAATCATCACGGGTTCGTTCCCGCGGGTAAGCAAGAGGAACGTCGATCACCCGCTGGATGCGGCCGGGCTTGGGGGCCATCAGCACCACTCGCTGGCCGAGGGTGATCGCCTCGTCGAGATCGTGGGTGACAAAGACCACGGTTGTGCGACTCTCCTGCCAGATGCGTAGAAGTTCGTCCTGAAGGTGCAGACGGGTGAAAGCGTCGAGGGCGGCGAATGGTTCGTCCATGAAGAGCAGATCCGGCTGCACGGCCAGAGCGCGGGCAATGGCGACCCGCTGTTTCATTCCGCCGGAAAGTTCGTGCGGATGTTTCCGGGCGGCCGTTTGCAGTCCAACCAGTTCCAATGCCTGCAAACCACGGGCATGAGCCTCGACCGGAGCGATACCGCGCGCCTGCAAGCCGAAGAGGACGTTGGCCAGGACCGACTTCCAAGGGTAGAGACCGTAATCCTGAAAGATCATGATGCGGTTCGCATGAGGTCCAACGACCGGCTGGCCGTCGATCTCGACCATGCCACTGCTCGGCGACTCGAAGCCGGCAAGAAGATTGAGGAGAGTGGTCTTGCCGCAGCCGCTCGGACCGACCAGACAGACGAACTCACCTGCGGCAATCTCCAGATCGACCGGCGCCAGCGCCAGTTGTTCCTCCCCGGAACCGTTGCGAAAGCTCTTCTGCGCCCCGCACAGGCGGATTTTGCTCATCTTCATTGCGTCCCCCACTGCCGCTTGACCCAGCGTTCGCCCATCCCCATCAGCCGGTCGATGATCAGCCCGAAGAGGCCGATCAGAACGATACCGACCAAAACCAGATCGGTACGCAGGTTATTGCGACTGTCGATGATCAGGTAGCCGAGACCGGAGCGGACACCGAGCATCTCCCCGGCGACCAGGAAGACCCAGGCCGAGCCGATGGCAATGTGCAGTCCGACGGTGATCTGGGGAAAGGCGGCCGGGACGATGACGTCCCACAGGATCTTGCGCCGCGAGGCGCCGAAGTTGGTCGCGACCTTGAGGTAGAGGGGCGACACGTTGCGTACCGCCGCCACCGTGGCAAGGAGGATCGGGTAAAAGGCCGCGAGGAAGATGATGACAATCGCCGGCAGATTACCGATGCCGAACCAAAGGCTGATCAGCGGAAACCAGGCGATCGGCGAGATGGGCCGCAGCACCTGCATCAGCGG
>DIKR01000004.1:27223-27585 GCA_002424625.1 Desulfuromonadaceae bacterium UBA5613 | reverse complement strand
CATCAGTTGGCAGCTCCACTGGCAAAAAAGGGCGTCGCGGACGACTCGTTGATGAAGCGAATCCTTTCATAATCAAGCAGGCGGCCACTGGCCCGCAGATAACTGGTGATCGCGTTATCGTAGAGGGCCTCGGCGTCGGCCAGGTCGGTCTGCGCCTGGGCAAGATCGGTCTCCCCTTCAAAGACCGCGCGTGTCGTCGTCAGCCCGACCTCACGCCGTTTGAGGAGGTTTCGCAACTTTTCAGCGGCAAGTGCGACCCCGTCGTTGGCAACCTGCAGGCGCACTTCACCGAGACGGATCTGACGGTTGGCCGTGCGCAATTCACGTCGAGCCACCTCGCGCAGGCGCTCAACATCATGTTG
>DIKR01000004.1:8460-27120 GCA_002424625.1 Desulfuromonadaceae bacterium UBA5613 | reverse complement strand
TCCATAATCATCGGCGAGCCCCTTCTGTCCGTAATTGGCGACGAGATCGAGGGCCGGGCGCCGTCGGTCTTCAGCGATGGTCGCTTCGAGACGACGGCTTTCTCCTTGGGCTTCCGCCCGTCGCAAATCGGGGCGGTGGGTCAAGGCATAAGCCAGATCCGCTTCTTCGGCGGGAATGAAGTCGCTGAGAGAAAATTCGGCAATGACGACTTCCGGGGGGATAACAAGATTCAGTTGCTCGGCGAGGCGGTCACGCAGCTCCTCTTCGGCCTGCACAGCGTCCAGAAGTTCCCGCTGACGACTTTTCAAAGCCACTTCAGCTTCGAGGATATCGAGGGGGGGGAGGAGCCCGGCGTCGACCTTAGCCTGATTCTCAGCCAGGATCTGTTCAGCAAGACCGACGGAAGCACGGCGTGAGGCAAGGATGGCACGGGCACGACGCATTTCGACAAAGAGGCTGCGCAGATCAGCGACAAGGAAAGTCACCTCTTCTGTCAGCGTCGCGACAACGCTATCACGCCCCTTGCCGGCCAGCAGGATCGGCTCCTCCGTCGCCATTCGGCCAAAGCCCTTGAGCAGCGGCTGGGTCAAGGAGAGTTGGAACTCGTTGCGCCAACTCGGATCGAAAGCCGTCGTTGGTTGCAGATTGTCGTCACGGCGTTGATTCATCCCCGCGACCACTTCGGCACCGCTCGGCAACTTTTGCAACAGTGAAAAGTTAAAACGGCTGGAGAAGTTCTCACTGGTGGTGACCGGTGAACTATTCTGGGCATCACGACTGGTGGCGGCATCGAGGAAGAGTTGCAGACGTGGGTCATAAAGACCTTGTGCTTCGGTAATCGCCGCCTCGCTCGCCTGATATTGCAGCAAAACGCTCTGGACGGCGAGGTTACGCTCCAGCGAGAGACGAATGGCCTCATTCTGGCTGAGCGGGACAGCCGCGACGCTGGCGATGGTAACGCAGAACCATAAAGTGCAGAGGAGGCAAAATGACAGCAATCGTTTCACGAAGAAGTCATCCCTATCAGCTGACTGGCGCTAAAGAATCTCAATGAGTTTGACGTCAACTGCGCGAATAACAAAAGCGCCGTAGCCGGTCGAGCCGTTAAAGAATAAGCGCTTGCGCAGCTGCAATTGCACCTCCTGGCCATCCTTGAGTTTGATGATGGCGCTGATTGCATCCTTCACATCGCCATGCTGGAAGGTCAGCGTCGAGATATCACGCAACTGAATCGTGATACTGCCATTGCCGCGCTCCCCCTCGATCACCGTCTGACCGTCCAGGGAGAAGTGTTCAAGCGCTGTGACGACTCCGCTTTGATCCGTCACTCGGGCCTTGATCTCTTCTTCGACTTTCGGCACCGTTCCGACCGGAGCGCCGCCCAGGTTACCCATACCGGTGAGGAAGATTGCCGCGACCAGAAGCAGGAGCAGGAATTTAGTGGACTGCATAAAGGTTTCCTTTCAAGGCAAAAAAATGATCACAAGCATAAGTCTACAATACGTTCACGAAGTGGCAAAGCGCAAAAGGCTTATATCCCTCTTGTTTCAAAAGAAAGGCCGGGCCGTAAGCCCGGCCCTTGGTGCCGTCGATCTCTAAATAACCATGCGATCGATAAAGCCGGTATCGACATCCCCTTCGAGGAACTCTTTACTGTTCATGACTTTGGCATGGAAAGCGATGCTGGTCTTGATACCGCCGATAATATATTCATCTAGGGCCCTGGCCATCCTGCGGATCGCTTCTTCCCGGGTATCGGCATGGACGATGAGTTTGGCGATCATTGAATCGTAGTGCGGCAGGACGGTGTACTGATCGTAGACAAAACTGTCAACGCGCACTCCGAGGCCACCCGGCGGATGGTAACCATCGATCTTGCCAGGGGAAGGAGTGAATTTAAAGGGATGCTCGGCATTGATCCGGCATTCGATCGAATGCCCCTGGATCTTGATATCGTCCTGGGTGTAACGCAGGGGGATACCGGCAGCGGAACGGATCTGTTCTTTGATGATGTCGACGCCGGTGACCATCTCGGTGACAGGATGTTCGACCTGCACGCGGGTATTCATCTCCATAAAGAAGAAATCACCACGAGCGTCAAGGAGGAACTCCATGGTACCAACGCTGGTGTAATTGACCGCTTTAGCCGCGGCAACAGCGCATTCCCCCATCTTCTTGCGTTGTTCAGGTGAAAGGACTGGACAGGGAGCTTCTTCAATAAGTTTTTGATGACGGCGCTGAATCGAGCAGTCACGCTCGCCAAGATAAATACAGTTGCCGTGCTGATCTGCCATAATCTGGATTTCAACGTGGCGGGGGCGTTCGCAATACTTTTCAATATAAACTTCAGGATTGCCAAAACCGGCCTGCGCTTCGGAACGGGCAGCAGCAAAGGCATTGGGCAGCGAGGCCGGGGAATGGACGATCTTCATGCCGCGCCCGCCCCCACCGGCTGTTGCCTTGATGATGACCGGATAGCCGATCTTGCCGGCAATCTTCACGGCTTCTTCTGCGGTAGCCACCCCGTCTTTGGTGCCGGGAAGGATCGGCACGCCGTATTGAGTGACAGTCTGACGGGCGCTGATCTTGTCCCCCATCAAGCGCATTGCTTCAGGAGTCGGTCCGATGAAAGTGATGCCGCAGTTAGCACAAATTTCAGCGAATTCGGCATTTTCGGACAAAAAGCCATAACCGGGATGGATCGCATCAGCGTCTGTCACTTCGGCGGCGCTGATAATTGCTTTCATGTTGAGATAACTTTTGCTGCTGAGAGCCGGGCCGATACAAAGGCTTTCATCGGCCAACTTGACGTGCAGCGACTCACTGTCGGCATCAGAATGAACCGCGACTGTCTTGATACCGAGTTCTTTGCAGGCACGAATGATCCGTACGGCAATTTCGCCCCGGTTGGCGATGAGAATCTTATGAAACATGCTCTTCTCCGTCACGAAAGCAAAAGTTCTAAAGGCGTTCAACCCTGAAGAGGGGCGCGCCGTATTCAACTGGTTTGGCGTTCTCTGCGAGAATCTCGACAACCTTGCATTTAAACTCCGCCTCGATCTCGTTCATCAGCTTCATCGCTTCAACAATGCAGAGAGTCTGTCCCTTCTCAACGATCGACCCGACCTTGACATAAGGATCAGATTCCGGCGACGGGGCGGAATAGAAAGTGCCGATGATCGGCGAGGTAATGACTTCCCCGATCTCACAAGCGACAGCAGCAGCGACAACCGGGGCAACTGCGCCGGGAGCAGGAGCGGCAACCGGAGCGGCGACCTGAACAGGAGCAACAGCATAGTTCGGTGCAGCCGTGTAAGTTACGACTTCGGAATGACCGCGCTTGATGATGATCTTTTCCTGCTCGCTCTCCATCTCAAACTCGGTAATGTCGGTCTCGGTGACCATTTTAATCAATGTCTTGAGATCTTTAATATCCATGGTTCTTTATCCTCCTGAGAATGACGGATCAACGCGTTGTAGCGATCCGTTCATGAGTAAAACCGGGCGTCACTGTCAACCAAGGCGCCGCAGCTTTTTGGGAATACGGGTTAACTTCCGGCAGCCGTCATTGGTGACAACGACCATATCTTCGAGTCTCACCCCGCCTTTGCCGGGGAGGTAAATTCCCGGTTCAACGGTAAAGACCATACCGACTTGCGCCGTATCGACAGACCGCGGCGAAAGCGTCGGATATTCATGAACTTCAAGACCGACACCATGCCCCAAACCATGTCCGAAAAAGGAAGCATAGCCGGCGGCGGCAATAGTGTTGCGGGCAAGGGCGTCGATCTCTTTGAGGGGTACACCCGGTCGAATTGCCGCGAGCGCATCCTGTTGTGCCTGATAAACTGTGTCGTAGACGCGTTCTAATTCCGCATCAATTTCACCAAGGGCGATCGTCACGGTTTCATCCGAGCAGTAGCCGTGCAAACGCAGGCCAAAGTCGATAGTGACAAACTCGTTGGCCCGGAGAATGCGGTCACTCGCTGCTCCGTGCGGCAGCGCGCCCCGCTCGCCGGAGGCGACAATCAAATCAAAGGACTTTTCATCGCCACCGAGTCGACGCATGGCGAACTCGAGGGAAAGAGCAATCTCGCGTTCAGCAATCCCGGGACGGAGCAGCGGAACAATTTCATCAAAAGCTGCCGCCGCCATATGCGCGGCGTTCTCCAACGCCACAATCTCGCTGCTGTCCTTGATGCCCCGCAGCCCTGACACCGGTCGATCAAGGCCAACCCACGTCATCTCCTGCCCACTGCGTGTTCGCAAACGCTCAAGAGCAGCGCAGGTCAGATGTTCTGCTTCGTAACCAACTTTCCTGACAGCAAAATCCTCAAGAACTGCAACAACTCCCTCGGTCTGCACAGAATATTCACGTCGCTGGCCAACTGTAACCTCTTCACCGGCCTGAACTGTGTAGCGCGAATCGGTGAGGAAGATCATTTCCTGCGGCGTGACAATCAGTGCACCGTCTGTCCCGGTAAACCCGCTAAAATAACGGAGGCTGGCGGGTCGAGTGACAAGCAGCGCATCGAGATGCTGCTCCAGCAGCAAAGCTCTGAGTACTGAAGCTCTGTTATCTAACATATTACCATTTCATAAACAATAAAATATTATTTCATTCTGGCTAAAAGTCCGCGAATTGCAAGTTCATAACCGATTGTTCCCAGGCCACAAATCTGTCCGACAACGACGGGTGTGATGTATGAATGATGACGGAATGTTTCACGGGCGTGAATATTGGACAGATGAACTTCCATGGTCGGTAATGCAACAGCTGCAATCGCATCCCGCAGGGCGACACTGGTGTGGGTATAGCCACCGGGATTGATGATCAGCGCCGAGAAACCGGCACTTCTAGCTTGCTGAATCCGGTCAATCAGTACACCTTCGTGGTTTGATTGAAAGGTCTCGATGCGCAGTCCAGCTTCTTCGCCAAAACGTTGCAATGCCGCATCGACCTCGGCAAGGGTTTCACTGCCATAAATCTCGGGTTCACGTGACCCCAGCAGATTAAGATTCGGGCCGTGCAGCACCAGAAAGGAAAAAGTTGTTGTCACTGCAATGCCTCGCGGAGTCGTTCATTGTCCCGGCGCAGGACATAACGCCCCTTCCCGAAGTTCCCCTCACGATCGAGGGCTAATACGACAAAATATTCTTCAGTGATGGCCCGAATGACAAAACGATAACGCCGCGTCTGGATGTTCACTTCTTCCATTTCGCCAATCGACAGGACCGCTGCGGCATTGCGAATTTCTTTCAGGACATTGCCATACTCAATAGCGATCATTTGCACATCAAGATCATCTCCGGGGAGAAAATGAGAAGAGATTGCGATGCCGTCATAGCCCATCAAGACCGAACCGATCGCGCCAGGAGTTTCACAGGTCAGATTACGAAGTATCTCAGTGAACATCTGCTCTCCTCCTATTGACAGCATCGAGCCAACGCTCATACATGGAGATCAATGCCTCTTTCCCCTTCAGCGCCGCAAGTCCGATCGGCGTTATGCCTGGATCAGCTTCGATCTGCGGAAGAATGACTTCTTCTGGTTCTTCCAGAGGCACAAGATTGCGCTGCAATAACTCATCAAGCCGCTGCCGAATTTCCGCATTGGCGGGATCTTCTTCCAACAGATCCCTGAAGACTTTGATTGCTCGTTCCGGGAAACCCTGCTTGATATAGATATCGGCTAACGTTGCCGTAGCAATGGATGGCAGCGGCGCACTTTCGTTTGCGCGATCAACTTTCTCCTCGATAACAAGCGTGGGCATTTTGACAGGGGATTCAGGAGGGGAAACAAGGTGATCGTGCACACTCAGGATAGACGCAGGAGCGGGAATTGCTACCAGTTTTTTTACCACCGCAAAGAGTTGCTTAACAACTTCGTCATCAGAGTCAATTTCCTGCGCCCGATTCAAGAGCGAAAGAGCTTCTTCCTTTTGTCCGCAACCGAGACAGGAGCTGGCCAGACCGGTCAATGCTGCCAGATTGACGGGATCGAGACCCAGTGCCTTGCGGTAGGCATCACTGGCTGCAACGGGATCCCCCTTTTCGGCAAGGGCGCGCCCGAGAGAAACAAACCCCGGCGGATAAGTAGGGACCATTTCACTCCCTCTTTGCGCCACGGCCACCGCCTCATCGAGCAGACCGAAAGTGCGATAAATATCGCTTAAGGCGGCAAAGACCGTCGAATACGGGTCCTTGACCAGCATCTCGATATAGCCGGCCATCTTCCCAAGCAAAGTGATATCCACGACGACAGTTTGTTGAGCCATGTCAGTACCTTTATTCCGCGATAACCGGTGAGGTCATATACCGGAAAAGAGCGTGCCTGGATCGGCAACTGTACGAATTTCAAAGTCGCCTATGCCGCGATTAAGAATCATGCGCAAAAGACCGGTGTGTACTTTCTTGTCACGCCCGATAGTGTCCAGCAATTTATCTGCAGAGTATAGAGGCGCGACTACCGGCAGATCAAAAGCAAGGAGCAAGTGTCGAATCGCCTCGACATCCTGNNTGGGTACAGAGCCCGAGAGTTTCGGAGATTTGTGCAGCAACGACCATACCGATTGCAACCGCCTCACCATGACGATATTCGCCATAACCAGAAAGGTTTTCAATGGCGTGGCCAAAGGTATGACCGTAATTGAGAATGGCCCGTAAGCCGTCCTCACGTTCGTCACGTTCTACAATATCCGCCTTGATTTGGCAAGACCTCATTATTGCTGTGACCAATGCTGAAGGGTCGTGATTGCACAGTTTTTCAGCATTTTTCTGTAACTCGACAAAGAAAGATTGATCCCGGATCACTCCGTACTTTACAACTTCAGCAAAACCGGCGCGATAATCACGGGATGATAAGGTAGAAAGGAGCTTTACATCAATCAGGACCAATCGAGGCTGATAAAAAGCTCCGATCAGATTTTTCCCCAGGGGATGGTTCACTCCGGTTTTTCCCCCGACGGAACTATCGACCTGGGCAAGGAGGGTCGTCGGAATTTGCACAAAAGGGATGCCGCGCAAAAAGGTTGCAGCCACAAACCCGGCGAGATCACCGACGACGCCACCCCCAAGGGCCAACAGACCGCATCCCCGGTCAAAACCAGCAGCCATCAACGCGTCGTAAACCGCACTGACCGTAGACAGAGTCTTGAATTCTTCGCCGTCCGGGATATCGACTCGCAAGGGAGAAAAGCCCGCCGCCTTCAGGGCCTCCAGAACGATATCGCCATACAATCCTCCAACCAGTGGATTGGTGATCACCGCGATTCTTTTCGGGAACGAGATGGCGAACAACTCTGCCCCTATCTCTCTGAGAATCCCTTCACCGATACGAATCGGATAGCTTCGCTCATTTAAGCCAACGATTAAAGTTTCTGCCAGCATCTAAACCTCCGCCAGTCTCTGAAAAATCTCAGTGGCAATCTCTTCAGGATTTTTATCGTTGGTATCGATAATCAAATCAGCAGTTTCATAAAATGGAATCCGGCTCAAGAGGAGAGCTTCAAGGGCATTCCAGTCCGGTCCTTCCTTGACCAAAGGCCGATCAATGGAAAGTTTGAGTCGTCTTTGTAACGTAACAAAGGGAGTGCGCAGATAAACAACACGACCGACAGATCGGATCAATTCACGGTTCTCCGGACGGCCCATTATTCCCCCGCCTGTAGCCACGACCAGTCCATGCTGGCCGCGCAATGCGGCTAGAGCTGCACTCTCCAAATCGCGGAAAACGTTTTCGCCCTGCTGGCAAAAAATTTCCTGGATCTTTAGACCACTCCGTCTCTCTATCTCGGCATCAAGATCGAGCAAATGATAATGACTACATTTGACCAATTCCGCGGCAACCGTACTTTTTCCTGCCCCCATGAAGCCGACAAGTATAATGTTTTTTTCAGACATAAAAACCCTTGCGCCATAAAGAAAAGGACAGACGCTCCAAAGAGCCTGCCCTTTTCATCTCAATGTAGAGAACGACTATTCAACAATCCGCGGGGTGATAAAGATCATTAGCTCTGTCTTGTCCTTACTCTTCTTTGTCGACTTAAATAAATGACCGAGGACAGGAATATCGCGGAGCAGCGGTATTCCAGATTCACTCTCGGTCTCGGTCTCAATAAAAATCCCGCCGATGACAGTCGTCTCTCCATTTTTCACCAAGACCTTGGTCTTCGCTTTTTTGGTATTAATCGACGGCGCGGAGCCGACACCCGTCGCTACGGTTGAACCGACTGAATCGTTAGAAACTTCAATCTCCAGAATCATGGAATTATCGGGATTAATAACCGGCTTCACCTTTAACGATAAAGTCGCATCGATAAACTCTGTCTCTGGTCCCGCATCACTCGTTGTCTGATAGGGGATTTGTGTTCCTTGACTAATTTCTGCCGCCTCGCCATTCGAGGTGGTAATCCGCGGCGTTGAAACAATTTTACCATATCCTGAAGCTTCCAGAGCAGAAAGACGGAGGTCAAGGATGGTACTGTCAATGCCGATACGACCAAAGGAGAACAAAGAACCAAGCCCAGCAGAATTATTGAAGACCGGGGCGGTGGTGTTCGTCGCCTGCGTCCCGGGATTTATCGTAAAGCTGCCGCCACCGGTGATCATCGCTCCGCGGAGATCCCATGGACCGTTAGCCGTTCCCTGTTGGCTGACCCCCCAGGAAACACCAAGGTCACGGGTAAAGTTAGAGTTGGCTTCGACAATTCGTGCTTCTATCGTCACCTGTTGGTCCGGGACATCAAGTCGTTTGATGATCTGTTCTTCGATCTCTTTAAGTTTATCTGGTGTTGTTGTCACAAAAATCTGGCGAGTTCTTGCATCCGATGAGACCGTTCCATTTTCCTTAATTTGATCCTTAATCTTATTGGCAATATCATCAACCGGGCCATAATTCACTGAAAACGCCTTGGTCTCCTTAATGACTATTGCACTGATCTCCGTCTCTATTTTTGCATTATCAAGCTTTCGTTTCAGGATGACTTCTTTAGGAGCGATGCGCAGGATATTGCCTTCTCTCTCCATCGCCAACCCTTTAGACTCCATAATCACATCAAGGGCTTGATCCCAAGGGACGTTGTTGAGCCGTAAGGTAATGACCCCCTTAACGTCGTCATTAGCAATGATATTGGTATCGCTGACTTCGGCAATCAGCAGGAGAACATTGCGAATCTCAATGTTATCAAAATTAAGCGAGACCAATTGTCCGGTATATTTTTTATCCGCAACAACCTTAAGGGTCTCGTTCGTTATCACTTCACGGGAACTTCCACCTTTTGGAGAAACAGCCGCAATCTTATCTTGCGGCGTGCCGACCGCTGCATCAAGGGGCAGTTCAATCGTCGTATCAAGTGGTCCCTGTACTTTGGTAAAAGGACCATTTTCAACGATCAATGTGACAATATTTCCTTCTTTTTTTAACTCGAAAGGGGTGTTACCTTTTAACTCAACTGCAAAACGGACATCAGACTGGCCGCGATTGCTCACGATGTACGGTGTAATTTGCCGAATCACACTTGGAAAAGCCGAAGCATCGATGGTCCGGCGTAATGACGGGATAATCGTTGCCCCCTTGATGCCGAAACGAAGCAAGGTCTTGTCTTTAATCGGTTGCATCACCTCACCCGGTGCGGAGAGGGCAACTATGACCAAAGACTTACCATCCTCGACTTTAAAATCAACCTTTTCTACCGTAAGCGGTGCCAACGGCCCTTTTACGACTTTTGCCGCAGGAGGAGTCTTCAGCTCAGGAACTGCAGCTGCCGGGGCCGGCCCCTTATCAGAAACTACTTCCTGTGCTGGAGTCTTTCCATCAAAACGTATCGTCAAACCATCAATGACCGGGAAGGATTCCAGTTTGTCGATGACCTTGGCGTCACCTTCAAGAACAAATCTGACTTTATCAGGATAGTTACCAATACGAACAAGCTTGATCGGTCCGGATAAAGGCACAGCTTTAGCTGCAATCTTTTCGGTAACGCCGAAACAGTCAACAACATAACGGGAAGGATTCTTCAGCGCGAAGGACTTGCATTGATCAAGTTCTCCATCTGCACGCAAAAATATTTCGCTCTTGCGGCCGATAATCTCCAGAATACTGGCAGCAGCAGGAATTACCTTTTCCGCAGGGGCAGAAACCGTGAGGGGGACCACCGGCGGTTTCACTTCAGCCGGCACTTCCGTAACAACCGGCGAAGCAACGACTGGAGAAGTAGCAGGAGCGGAGACAACCGGAGTGAAATCAACGTTTAAAATGTTCCCGTCTATTTGCACTTTGTAAGGAACGCGATCTGTCAAGATCAATTCAATCCGGCCGGATTTTACAGATGCTGATTCGTAAAGGGAAACACGAATTTCTTCAACAGGGTGTTCTGTTAATTTGGAAAAAGCAGGAAGCGCGGAAATATCCGCGCCCTGGAAATCAAAGACAACCCGCGGCGGCTTCGACAGTAGATAGCTGGTGTAACGCGACCCGATCTCTTTTTCCGCCATAATCTGTATGCCGCTGCCGCCCTTTTTCTCAACAGCCAGAATCCGGTTAGTGAAATCGGCGGCAAAGACTGGTGTCGCCATTATCATACCGGCAAGAAGGTAAATGACAGCGAGAACTCCTCCACCGACAATAGTGCGCAAGGCGAGTTTATTCGATTTTATCTGGTCACATCGCATTAGTTCAGACTCCTTCCCGCTTCGGGAGTTTGATCTCTAAAATATTAGTTCGAACTATATCCGTAAAGTCACGATACTTCTCTTCCACAAGAAAACCCTCTTTATTAATCTGTATGACCTTGCCACCGTTTTTGCCAATCTTCATCCCTTTGCGCACAACATAACTCTTGCCATCCGGGGCAATGACCATGACCATCGGTTGACCATAACCAACGATGACCGCAGAGAGTTTATACTGCATCGTTTCGTACTGCTGTAGCGGAGTTTGTGCCGAAAGATCTACATCGGCACCAACAGGGCGCTTAATCAAAATAAAGGGCTGAAAGGGATCCCGGCGATTCTCTGTAACAAAAGTATATTTGGGGGGAAGGGGCTCTGTCACGGTGACAGTCCCCTCTACTGATTCCGGTGCGACTTTGGCTGCTTCCACTTTTTGGGGTTGGGGCTTGGCAGGGGCCACCGGTGTGACGGGTGCTTCATCGCCACAAGCCACGAGCACAGACAATACACAAGAGATAGCGAGCCACTTAGACAGATTTTGTTGTGCCTTCATCATGATTAAGCTCCGACTGTCTACTTATTTCTTCGCAGGGGGAGGATTCTCTCCAGCACTCAAGAAACGATAAGTTGTCGCCTGGCAGTCGACTGAGATCAGCACCGGCCCGGCCGCTTGCCCACCAACCGTCTTCATCTTAATATTTCCGACCGTGACAATACGAGGCATTTCGCTGATATCAAAGAAGAACTTGCCAATATCAAGATAGCGACCAGTTAAAGTCAAAGCGACCGGCACCTCGGCATAAAAACCCTTGGCGACTTCACCCCCCGGCTGAAACTTTTTCACTTCAAGTTGATTCTGTTTGGCAATTGCAGCAATACTGGTCAACAGTTCGGGAAGTTCCTTGTCGTTTGGCAATTCTTTCAAGGATTCGTCGAGACGCTGCTGCATCTTATCGTATTCATCGCGAAAACGTGCGAGATTATCGGCAATACTCTTTTTTTGAACAATCTCCGACTGCAAGGCCTCACTCTTCTTGACCAGCCCTTTGTACTCATCCATCTTTGGTACAAAGACAAAGAAATAAAATGCGGAGGCAATACTGAGCAATACAACAAAAACAATGAGAAAGCGCTTATAAAAAGGCAACTTGATAAACTTTTCAACCTGCGGATTCATCAATAGCTCCCTTACGTTTTTTGGGCGGGCTCAGACTTCTTCACGGCCGCTTTATCGTTATCCACCTTTTTAACCGGAGGCAATTCTTCCCTTGCAATAACCTTAAATCTCTGAAACTTGTTCCCTTCAATCATCGCCTGTTCAAGGCTCTGTAACTCGACCTTCATGTAGTAAGGTGAGGATTCCAGTTGCTGTAAAAAAACCGCTACAATCTCTTCGTTGACCCCCATACCACTGAGACTGACCCCACCAGCAATATTGTCGAAAGAGTCAATCCACAATTTTTCCGGAATGGCCACACTCAATTCATCCAGCATGTGAGCAGGACCGGTCTTATTCGCCTTGAGCGTCCCCAGAATGTCGAGTTTGGACTGAAGTTCAGCTTGCAGCTTTTTCACTTTTTCCACTTCGCCGATCTGTTTTTTTAACTGTTCAATCACCTTGGTCTGTTCATTGATAACATCTGTCTTCTGACTGATTTTGGCAAGAATCGTTGTGTAGGCAGCAACACAACCGCTGACTGTAAAGATGGCGCAAGCGAGCAAAACAACCACTTGCTCACGGAGCTTTTCCTTTTTTTGCGATTCCCTGACCGGGAGGAGATTGATTTTAATCATTCTTGTCCCCTACGCGTCGCATCGCCAGACCGACAGCGACGGCAAACATTGGACCTATCGATTTTAAATATTCAGTTTCGAAGTCTTTTTCATTCACAACAATTTGCCGGAAAGGGTCGATAATCTCCACATCGATACCAAGGCGTTTTTCCAGAGCTTGGCGGATTTGCGGTAACTGAGCGATCCCCCCAGTGATATAAAGATGTTGAATTTTATCATCCGCAGCAGTGGCTGTGAAAAAATCAAGGGAACGTTGAACTTCCTGTGCCAACATCTCCGTGGCGCTGAGAAGAACTTCCTCGACTGCTTGTTGTTCTATCCCGGGAATTACCTGTCCTAACTTGATACGTTCAGCATCAGCGCTGCCTAGACCAAACTGCTTCTGGATCTCTTCATTGAGAATATTGCCACCCATTTGAATATCACGAGTAAAGATTGAAGCCCCGTCCTTAAGGACACTGACATTCATCCCACCGGCGCCCATATTAACGAGACCGATCACGGCATTATCATCAACCGCATAATTCAACTCAAAAGCATTTTGCACAGCAAGGGAATCAATATCCATCACCATGGGAGTCAAACCGCACTCCCTGAAGATAGCAATATGATCGTTGACAAAATCTTTTTTGGCTGCAACCAGAAAGACATTCATCATCGTCGGGTCGTTAACGTCCGAACCAATAATATGAAAATCAAGGAAGACTTCAGTAATATCGAAAGGGATATACTGCTCGGCCTCAAAGACAATCGAATTTTCCAACTCTTCTTCGGTCATAATCGGCATTTGAATCTTGCGGATAATGACCGAATGTCCGGAAATTGAGGTTACGACATTCTTTGTGCCAATCTTTAAACTGGTATGGAGACTTTTGACGACATCAATGACCGCCGAAGAATCCATAATGGCGTTATCAACAATCGCCTCCGGGGGAAGACTGGCCATGCCCATTGCCTGCAGATGCCAAAGACCCTTGACTTCCCGCAACTGCACGACCTTGACCGCCCGCGAACCGATATCGATACCGACTAAATCTTTACTTGATCTGAAAAACATAACAATCCCTCGGCATTAACTTGATATGCGCTCATTCACCCAGGCTAACAAGATAATAATTATGGAAAAATTTTGTTCCTGTCTTCAATTTTTAAACCAAAGGCGAGAATTATTTTGCGCATGGTAGAAATTCGACAGGCGGCTCCGCGTTCAATCCTGTCAATGGTCAACGCAGAAAGGCCCGCTTTGCGAGCGAGTTCAGCTTTGGTCATCAATAGTGATTCTCTGAATTTCTTTACATTATTCACGTAACCCACCGCTTATATTGAAATAATAAACCTTATTATGCAAAATTAGGCCTAATTATATGTCCTTCAATAATTCAGTCAAGCGATTTTTTTAAGGAATTACAAATTATCTCTTTAAAAAGGGGGTTCCTTCAGGGCTGCAACAAGGATCAGTAGCGAAAAAATCCGAGATACCAACGTAATAACAACCCGCCCCAAAAAAACCAGATTAGCGCTGCTGCAGATAAAAAAGGACCGAAGGGGATGGCGAGCTTGCCACTCGCACCTTGACGTAACATCAGCGGGATGCCGACGAGGGTTCCAAGGCATGAACTGATAAAGATGACGGGCAAAATGGCCTTCCAGCCGAGAAAAGCACCAATCATCGCCAGCAACTTGATATCCCCTCCCCCCATCCCCTCGTTCTTGGTCAGAAACTCGTAAAGAATCGCGATCAACCAAAGGGAACCGCCACCTAGCAGGATGCCAAGGAGCGAATGACTCCAGGTCAAAGGGGTCAAGGAGACAGTGGCAAAGCCCAGAATTATCCCTGGAAGGCTGATAATGTCGGGAATAATCTGATGATCGAGATCGATAAAGGTCAGGGTTACCAGCGCTGCCGCAAAGGCCCAAAAGACCAGGGTTGCTGGATGCAATGCAAACATTGTGAAAATTTTCAGGAAGAGCAGCCCGGTCAGAATTTCGACCAGGAGATAACGAGCACTGATTTTTACTTTGCAGTTGGCGCACTTCCCCCGCAGGAACAACCAGCTCGCAATTGGAATATTCTGCCACCAGCGGATTTGTGTACCGCACTGCGGACAACGCGACGGGGGATGAACGATCGAAAGGCCGGCAGGAATCCGATAGATACAAACATTGAGAAAAGATCCGATGCAAGCACCGAGAACAAAGATCCAGAGATAGACGATAAAGGAGGACATCAATCAATTCCGTTCTGTCTTAGCTGTTTTTCAAACACGCCAGCTTGTTTTTACACGAAGGCGTCGTAGCGAAAAAGAGATCATTCGCAGGGCAAATTCTGATGATTAACAACACCGCAGCCACCGGACTCCGGCTCTTCTTCGACTGCGGGGAGAGAGAAGAGGGTTTCCCAGGGCGGGCGCGATCTTTCGATCACAGTCGAACTGAGAATTAAGGGGATGGTTTGCGCGCCATGTCTGGCCAAGGTCATTTTATTTTTGGCGAGGCGCCAGCGCAGGTGGAGAGACGGAGCCGTCGCATCTGACAAGTCGGCACCAAAGAGTCTCTCCAGATCCGCCGGTTGGGTGATCCCTTCTTGCAACAGCGTGGCGAGCAAATGAATATCACGCTCATTTTTTGCAATCGGATAAAAGGCCATACGAGTAACTACCGAGCTTTGCAGCAATTTATTGACTTCCGTGGCACAAGCCGGGCAAGTGGGAGAAAAGAAGACGTGGATGTTCGCTTCTGCTGGGCCGTAAATCGACCAGGGCATGAGGAATACTTCCTTCCCCGTCGTGACTGCAACCGGGATCAACACCGCGAGCCAGACCAGTAGTAACCCCTTGAACAAGCGTCGGCATATTTGCGGATAAGTTCGCCAGTACCCTGCCGCCGTCCACCCGAGGAGGAGGGCGACAACCAGACAGCTTGAACATGGCCAATAAAGGATCTGCCATCCCAAAAAGAGCAGGTCCAGAAAGAGACCGGCAAGGATGATCCCGCCAAGCCAGGGTGCGACTCGGGGCCTTTTCCCGGCGCTCGCCGCCAAAAGGGAGATGACTCCGAAGCCGATAGCTCCATAGATGTAGAAGGAGAAACCAAAAAGAGCGTACCCGGCATAAAGGGCGCAGCCGGTGGTCAGGCAGAACAGGTCGGCGCCGGCGGCGTTAAGCAGACACAGGGCTAGTCCGAGCAGGGAGGGGAAAAGAATCATGGCAGTTCCGGTGGTCCTGGTTTGTGATGCGGTCAATAAAAGGCGGGGATCATCCTCGGCCAACATCGGGTCAAGTGTTCATAATAGTATAGATCGTCACAAGTGATAACTCCTGATTGATGAAGGACTGTGCCATTTCTAAAAATACCAGCGCAGCCTTAACTCGAACCGGGCGTCATTTTGCTTCTCTCCATATTCGGACAACGGCGGACCAATGATCACGCTCCCCTTCAGTCGCAATTCAAGGTTGGTGATGCCAGCATAGACCAGCTCGGGTGCTATCGTCAGGCTATGATCATCAAGGTTGACGATTGCGGTCATAGCCGGAGTAAAGTAGAGGATGCCAAAAGGTTCTTTCTGGCTAACACGTGTATACAGATAGTCCTGCATCGGTGCAACCCTGGTGAAGGAGTTATGACCGGCGGTTCTTTGCAGCAGCGACGGGTCTCCACTTTGCTGCCAGCTCAAATAAGCCTGATTGACCTGGTCGAAGTAAGCCTGCATCTCCTTGGGGCTGTAGCCGCTGCCATTGTGGTAATACTCAAAAATACAGGTGATATCCCGCGCCGTCAGATAACGCAGACCTGCCAGCCAGCTGCTGGTATCAGCAGTTTTGAGTTGCATTTGCCCGTTTGCCCCCACCACCGGACGGGCGGCAGCCCTTACCCAGGCCAGCTCACCGTGCAGTTCCAGATTGGTTGTGATATTGCGGGAGAAATCGAAGCCGTATCGCTCGGTACGGCTGCCATCGGCAAGGAACAGCAGATCGATATCGGTGTCATAGAGCAGAAAATAGAGTTTTCCGCCGAAATTAAGACGATCACTGCTACCGAAGTCGTCATTCAGGCCGTCGCTTTGCGGCAGCAGTACCGGTGTAAAGGCCACGGTCTTCAGGGGACCGTCAAAGCTGTGAATATAATCGGTCGTGGCCAGCCAGAAGCCTTCCAGACTCAGCTCAGGGTCATCAGGACTTTTAGGCCGATCAAAGAAGGCGACCGGATTCCAGGCATAGCCCTTGCCCCACTTGAGGGACTTCTTCCCGGCCAGCACCTTGAAGGAGTCGTTGGGTTTGATTTGGAGATAGCTCTCGTACCAAGTCAGTTTCAGGTCGTTGACAAGACGAGTGTTAATATAATCCAGGCTGGGCTGAAAAAATAGTTTGGCCCAGTTCTTCTCGATACTTCCCTCCAGCAACAACTTACCGTTAAAGTCTGCCAGGGTGCTGTCAACCTGGCGGCCATAGTAGCGCTGTCGGGTCAAGGCTGCATCGCGATCCAGCAGATTAACCCCCGGCCGGGCTTCGACATAACCGCCGAGGTGATACCACTTTTTATCAAGCTCAGCCTCATCAAAGCTGAACTCTTCCGCCGCAGCGGAGGCGGCAACAAAGAGCAGGACAAATATCAGGATCAGGCGCGGCATCTAGCGCAAAGAATCCAGCGTCGTCATGCCGTTCAGGGTAAAGACTTCGTCTTTGAAACTGCGCTTTTTCAGCTTGGCGTAGAGGATTACCGACCGATAACCCTTAAACAGTGGTGAATCGGTCTCCACCGTGGCAGGCCGGACAATTCCGCCAAAATCTTTGATGTCTTTGAAATAGATAGTCTTGATCAGCATCCCGCCCCCGGTCAGACACTCGATCTTGTTGGGCAGTTTTTTCCCTTTGTCCGCCCAGAGCCGTACCTGATCGTAAGCAACGCTTTTTGTCTTCGCCTTCAGGTGCAACAGATAATCACTCCCCACCTCCTCAACCCTCTCCACCGTGTACTCGGCATCGTAATCAAGCTGCAGGATATCGGCGTTGTTGAAGACCCCGCCCACCACCGACTGCAGCGAGGTGATCCTTACCGGTTTGCCCACATTGGGGATATACAGCCACATATTGTCCCCCAACCGCAGGGTGGTGCGTCCCTTGTCGCTGGCCGGGGTCAGAAACAGCGAGGCGACCTTGTCTGTCCCCTTTTTGACGGTATAGAGAGTAAACTCCTTGCGGGTGCCGTCGGGCTCGATGTTGATCAACTTACGGTACGACTCGAAACTTTCCGGGTTCAGGTTGCGGTCAATCTGTTTGAGAAGCTGCTGGCCATCCAGAGAAAAAGCCGGAACGGCAAACAGTAAAAACACGACCAAAGATACAATGATGCGCATAAGTACGCTCCTAAACATGACGTAATGCATCAATAGGCTCCATCCTGGAGGCCTTCACCGCCGGATAGAGTGACGCCAGCACCGAGACGACCACCACAATGATCGACACCATCAGCAGATCCGCCGGAACAACTGCCGCTTTCAGCACCAGCCCGCTCTGACGGCCAAATTCAAAGGTAATACTGCTGGCATTCACCATCAGTACAATGATCGTGCCGACAAGGTTTCCCACAATAGCACCAAACAGCCCGAGACAGAGGCCTTCCACCAGAAAAAGTGACCGGATCGTCCCAGGCGGGGTGCCGATGGCGGCGATGGTGCCGATCTCGCGGATCCGCTCAAAGACCGCCATCATCATCACGTTCATGATGCTGATCAGCACGATGGCAATCAGCATCACCTTGATAAAGAGGGTCATCAGGTTCAGCATCTTGGCAATCTGGAAAAAGGGCGAGAGATTTTCCCAGGTGTGTAACTCAAACAGCGGCTTGCCCGCCGGATTTTTCTCCGACTCAATGGCCCCCTTCAATCGTTTTTCCACGGCATGCAGCTTGCCAAAGTTCTTCAGACGAATCGCTACCTCGCTGATCTCCGGCTCTTCCATCCGCAACAGTTCCACCGCATCGTCAAAATGGACATAGCCATCCCGACCTCCCGGCCCGGTGGTGCTTTCAAGAATACCTCCCACCCGGAACTGCTTGCCGTTCACCGAGCCATTCTGGTTGGTGGCGACAATCACGACCGTATCTCCCACATTGACATTCATCCCCTTGGCGAGCAGGACAGGCACCAGGATCTCTCCCTTTTTCAGCGTCTTTTCACCGCTGGTAATCCTGCCGGA
>DIKR01000004.1:7574-8368 GCA_002424625.1 Desulfuromonadaceae bacterium UBA5613 | reverse complement strand
TAATCTCCTGCTCCTGAGCCAGAAATTGCTCCAGCTTCTGATACCCCTTTTGTTTGATGTTCATGTTGAGCGGCAGGTTGTCGATGGCGGCCACGTACCCCTTGCGGTGGATCTGCAGATGTCCCAGCATGGAATCGGTGATCTGCCCGACCATCATGTCCCGAAAGGAGCCGGAAATGGAGGTAAAGACCAGCACAAACACAACCCCCAGGGTCACCAGTGCGGAGGTGAGAATGGTCCGGCGCTTGTAGCGCAACAGATTTCTCACTGCTAATTTGAAGATGTTACCCATGGATTACGCCCCCTTTCACTTCACTGTCTTTCAGCAGGCCATCTTCCAGATGATGAATGACTTCTGCCTCACCGACAATACGGGGGTCGTGGGTAGAGAAGACAAAGGTGGTGCCGAACTGGTCTCGCATCTGCTTCATCAGGTTGATCACCATAAAGGCGGTGTCGTGATCCAGGTTGGCGGTCGGCTCATCCGCCAGCACCAGCTTGGGGTTGGTCACCAGTGCCCTGGCAACCGCCACCCGCTGTTTCTGCCCCCCGGAGATCTGATCCGGACGTTTTTCTGCCTGGTCCAGCATCCCCACCGCTTCCAGCAGCTGCATCACCCGATTGCGGCGTTCTGCCTCAGGTGTCGGCTTGATCATTAAAAGCGGGTACTCCACATTTTCATAGACCGACAGCACGGGAAGAAGGTTGAAGTCCTGAAAGATGAAACCTATTTCGTTGCCCCGGAAGGCGGCCCCGGCAGTGCGGGAAAGGGTCGAGATATCGGTTCCCACCAC
>DIKR01000004.1:0-7527 GCA_002424625.1 Desulfuromonadaceae bacterium UBA5613 | reverse complement strand
GAAGGGCCGACAAAGGAGACAAACGAGCCGGTACCGATTTGAAAACTAACTCCCTTCAATGCCTCCACTTCTGTTTCGCCGGTGCGATAAATCTTGCGTACCTGTTCTGCACTTACCAGTGACATGGTTGTTCCTTCCCTGAGATATCAGTTGGGTTTTTCCTTTCTGGATAAACACTATCACCCGTACTTATCATTCAATTTATTTAATTTATATCAACCAATTCAAAAATCCGCCAGTCTTAAACCCCATGGGATGCATCATATCAATCTGCGAGGTAACACCGGCCAGAGTTCGCTGACCTGGTCAAAAAATCAACTCATTCCGCTCCAAAATTTGAACCAAAAAAATTGCCCCTCCGACGAAGTCAAAGGGGCGGTGGCCATACAACTGATTCGACAACTAAATAAAAATATTATTCTTTTACCAATTCGATTTTTCTGGATACCTTGAGAACGTCACCCTCAGGCAACAGATTTCCAAACCAGGTCCGGGTTTCGGCGTCGGCAAAGGGAGATTCGCGCAGGGGAAGCGAAAGAGAAATAGGATGGCGCTCAGAGGACGCCAGCCACTGGCGGTCATATTCGAAAGTGAGGCGTCCGTTCTCCCGGCTCAGGCTTCCAACGCGGATGTCCCGCATGTAGACGTCAAGATGTTCAACCATGGTCACATCCTATCCCTGCCAATCACGTGTGGTGCGAGGCTGAACAACAATCTCCAGTCCCAAACTTGCCAGCAGATGAAAAACCTTGCCGATCTCCGCCGTCAGTTTGCCGCGTTCGATTTCGCCGATCAGGCGTGGCCCAATGCCGGCGATGGCGGAGAGATCTTCCTGGGTGATCCCTTGTCTCTTGCGGACCTGACGGAGCATGGCGCCAAGTTGCTCCGGATTGACAATCTTACTACACGGGACGATTTCGTTCTTCATGATGCCTCCGCCAGCTAATCTTCCTGTTCGGGAAGGATATGGTGGGTGCAAAAAAAGACAACTAAATTATTACCGAGCGGGAAGGTTTGGTTGGTGTTATTGAAGTATCAAATGTTGTCGGTGTGCAGGATAGGGCATTGTGGAACGACACTCCACCGGCCAAGTTAATTGACGCCGAACAGAGAAGGTTTGTGCGTCCCTCTACCCTTCCCCGGATCGTGCCTGAGAAGATGCACGAAAAACGCATGAGGGGGTTCAAAACTATGGGATATGGAGAGCTTTGAGCATAGGGGGTCCGTGCTCCCTGAACCCGACAAGCCCTTCGTCAAAAATCTAACCTCGAAACAATTATCAAAAAGCAACATCCAGATTGCTTTTTAAAGGATCACTTGCCAGCGCAACCAAAAGAAACATACATGTTGCTTTTGGCGCAAGTCCTTGTCCTTTGCAGGCAAAGAAGCACATATGTTGCTTTTTGCAAAAAAAGAAGCTAACATGTTTCCTGATAGTCAAAAAGCAACATAGGAGTTTACAATAGTGCACCCTCTACTTAACCAACTCAAAAAAAGACGCAAACAGTTGGGGCTGAAGCAAATCGACATGATGATGCGCATCGGCGTTTCCCGTCAGCAATACCAACGCCTGGAGTCGAAGGGGAATCCGCGACTCGACACTCTGGAGTTGATTGCCAAAGGCTTGAACAGCGAACTAATGTTTATCCCCAAAGAAAAGGTGAATGCTGTCATCGCTGTCCTCAAAAACGTCGAGACCGAACTGGAGTCAGGGCAAAAACCATCTAGCCAGACAATAACAAACAAAACGAAAAACCTATCTAACGATCCTTGGCAGAACCTCCTTGAGGATGATCAATGAATAATCGCGGCGCAGATGAAGTCAACGTCCTAAAACTCACCTTGCACGAAATACTAGTTGGCTATCTGATTGGTTTTCAGGGCGGTCGTAACGTATTGACCTTTGCAGATGAATATAAATCGCGTGCAGCTCGTCCTACATTCAGTTTAATTACCCACTCCGATTTTCCGCGTGTAGAGAAGCTCATGGCGGAGCCTTGGTCAACCAACCACAAACTACATCCGACACTATCCAACTTGCTCCCGGAAGGGGCTTTAAGGGAGTTGATTGCCCAAGGCCTCAAGGTGCATGTCGATAACGAATTTCAACTCTTATCGTATTTGGGGGGTGATCTACCCGGCGCACTGGTTGCCGAGCCTATGGAGCCAGAAGATATCCCTGCGAATCTCTTGTCTGCTTACGGAAAACCGAAAGCTGTTAAATTCAAAAATGTGCATCGGGAAAACAAATTCTCTCTCGCCGGGATACAGATGAAGTTTTCCATGAAACAAAAAGACGGCCGGTACAACCTATCCAAAGGAGATGCTCTTGGTGACTGGATCGTCAAGACACCCTCAACAAAATACAAAAATGTGCCAGCCAATGAGTTCACAGCAATGACATTGGCATCCGTAGCAGGCGTTGATGTGCCTGAAATAAAGCTGGTGGAGTTAGATAAGCTCGATAACTTGCCGCCGATCAATTTGCCCGATGAGAAGCTGGCCTTTGCCATAAAAAGATTCGACCGCAGCAACAATCAGCGAATTCACATGGAAGACTTTGCGCAAGTCTTGGTGAAGTATCCGCATGAAAAATACAAATCCGCAAGTTACGAGCAAATAGCGAAAATTCTTTACAACTACTCTGGAGATGGCTTGGCAGACACGCAACAGTTCGCCAGGCGCCTGCTGGCTAATATCCTTCTAGCCAATGGAGATGCGCATATAAAGAACTGGAGCTTGCTCTACTCAAACAAAATCACACCGCGACTTTCACCGGCCTATGACATCGTCACCACAAGCGTCTACATTGAAAACGAGAGGCAATATGCACTTAATCTCGGGAAGACAAAGGAGTGGTACGAAGTTACTTATGCAAATTTTGAGTTGTGGGCTAAGCGAGCCGATGTGCCATGGCGTGCCATAAAACCCCACCTTGATGAGACAATGGATAAAGCGCGAAGTTTATGGCCAGAACAGATTAAAGACCTACCCATGAATGAAGAACACAAAGATAGACTCAAAGCTCATTGGGCTAAACTACAAACAGATTTTCGCATATAACAATCATCGCTCATCAGGCGCTGTCAATCGGCATTGAAATTGACCCACCATCGGCGCCCCAATTGACCCACCCCCAAAGTTAGGCTTTATCCGATTTTGTTTTGATTCGTCAAGGGCATGGCTGACAGCGGCCAGGAACTAATCAAAAACCGTACTGTTTGTATGATGACTTTCTTTCCTCCGGCGTTTTCCAGGCAGCGAGCCACTGCAGTGCGTCGGTACTGTCGATCAAAGTGCGGGCCTGAGTTAGGCGTTCCAAGACAACGGCTTTCTGCCCCTCCTCCAGGTAAGCGGCTCTCCGTTCAACATCGGCAAAGAATTCCTCGATTCCCTTGGCCTTTAAAGCATACTTTCTGTTACGAATACGCGGTAAATATTTATAAGAACCTACACTTTGGAACAAGAGCAATAGAATCATGAATCTAACAGCTCAACAAAAACTCCTCGATCTTTTAGGCAAGCAAGGTGTCATCCGCTCTCGCGATCTAAAGCATTATGAGATCTCACGGGTAGAACTTGGTCGCCTATGTAAGCGGGGCGTAATTCAGCGGGTAGGCCGCGGCCTGTATCGGCGGAGCAATGAGCAAGTAACAGAGCATCAGACTCTGACAGAAGTTGGAAAAGCAATTCCTAACGGCGTGGTCTGCCTCCTTTCCGCCCTTCGTTTTCACGATCTGACAACTCAGGCGCCATTCGAGGTCTGGATGGCGATTGACGTCAAAGCTCATCTCCCCAAAACCACCCTGCCAATAAAATTCGTCAGATTCTCAGGAACTGCACTTAGTGATGGGGTAGAAACCCACAGGATGGATGGCGTGGAGATAAAAGTTTATTGCCTTGCCAAGACCGTAGCCGATTGCTTCAAATACCGTCACAAAATCGGGCTGGATGTTGCCCTGGAAGCCCTGCGTGAAAGCCGGAAAAGTGGCCGGTGCACGATCGATGATCTTTGGCGTTATGCAAAGGTCTGCCGGGTAAGCAATGTCATGAGACCTTACATGGAGGCGATGGCCATATGACACAAATTCGGGGAGCAAATGTCGCTGCATCGGTTCAGGGCACTGGCATGCAGGCGGATTATGGCGCAACCCAGTTGCACAAGACCAAGTTCATAAACTTTAGTCTGAATTCTCAGAGACGAAACTGGACAACCTGATCCAGAAGCGGGAGTTTTCTCACCCTGAATTCTTCTGAATAGCGATCATTTCCGCTCCGTTCGATTTCAACCAGTCCGAAGAATCGGGCAAACCGCTCCAGAGAACGAATCGAATAACTGCGCCGCACCACCTGCTCGGGCGAGTAATAGCTGGAGATCGGCTGCACTTGCGGAAGCAAACTGGGAAAGGCCCGCAGAAAATTGTCCTCATAGAAGGTGTTGCTCTGCCACTCTCCGCCATACCTGGACAACAGATAGAGGCTGAACAGAAAAGATTGCTGAATAAAAGGGATTTCTTCGAAACGATCATCATAAGCCCAGTTGAATTCCCGGGCATAAGCTTGGAACAGACGTGGATAGATGCCGAGTTGTCCCGGTTCGGCCCGCAGCTTCCGGCATTCCTTGCTGAGGATAAACTTCCCCTTGTATTTCCTGATCAACCCGGCCAGTCCGGCGACCAGCCTGACAGTGTGCATCTTCCTGAATTCCGGTTCTGATCTCAACTCACCATGCCTCGACCACCGCTGGTACTCCTCTTCTCCCAGATAAACCCTGGCCGACTCCCGGCAGAAACTTCGTGGCAGGTTACCGGTGGCGGTCGCCTTCAGACCTTCATCACCAATAGCGTCTGCGAGCAGGTTGAACAGGGTAAGGACAGTTACCTGAGGAAGATTTTCAAGGGCGGGTGAAAAAGTCACCAGTTGAGGAGAATCAAACGGGAAGTGCAGGAATCGGTGCATCTGTTCCGGGGACAACCCATGGAAACCATCAACCGGTGCCTGGTTACGCTGCTGCGAGTGCTGACGAAGGAAGGCGTTGGCCTCCTCCAGCGAGGCGAAGTTTTTACCCTTGAGCACCTCCTTCAGTTCGCCCATGACCGGCGCCATGACGCGCTGGCGTTCATCGGCAGCGTCTTTATCGGCACAGCACTTCTTGTATTTCTTGCCGCTGCCGCAGGGGCAGGGATCATTACGACCGGTGCTCATGAATCGACTCCTGTCTTTGGGGGGACTCAAGTTCATAGTTCATCAAGCGACACCTTAACGCTGCGCTCCTGCTCACTCGTCCCGTGCGATCAACAGCCACTCCCTGCCGGTCTTGCCGCGCTTGAAGCGAACCAAAGCAAAGATGCTGTGCAGGCGCTCGCCGTCAAGGCGGAAAAGGAGATTGCCACTGGCCAGACCGGCGTCCATCGGAATGATCGGTTCGTAGTTGCCGCGGTCCCAGATCAGCACCTCGCCCGCGCCATACTCTCCCGGCGGGATAGTGCCGCTGAAGTTGCCGTACTCCAGGGCATGATCTTCTACCTGGATCGCCAGTCGTTTATCGGCTGGATCCATCGATGGTCCTTTGGGGATGGCCCAGGATTTGAGGACGCCGTCGTGTTCGAGGCGAAAGTCCCAGTGGAGGTGGGTGGAGTGATGTTCGTGGACAACGAAGCGGGGCATGATTTCCGTCAATCTAAATGTGTTCGCGATACCAATCGTAGATCGTATAGGTACCACTATAAATTCCACCTGCTCGCGTTCCTTGACAGGTGATATTTTGTCCCCAACAATCTTGATGAATCGTTACTCTCCCAGATTTCGGAAAAGCAACAATATTCCCATTGATTGCCTCAATTCGGTATTGAGTTTGTCGACTTGAAACCGCCCTACCTGGACCTTTACGCAATAGCAATTCATAGACTTCAGCAAAAGATGGCATTTGCCCTCCCTTATCTTCTTACTTGTCCAATTCCCTCAATCAACAAATGGGCGAGACCTTGAGCGTCCTGCGTTGATCGGCCCAACCCCAGCCTGATCGTCTGAAAGGTCTCGTCATCGCTCAACCCCATCGCCTTGAGAACATGCGACGGTTCAACCTTGGTTGTCGAGCAGGCCGATCCGGCGGAAAAAGAGAGCTTTGACTTGAGCACGTGAATCAATGCTTTGGCTTCAACGCCGGGGATGGTCAGATTCAGGTTGTGCGTCAATTTACGTTCCGGATGGCCGTTAATCTTAACGTCGGGAAAAGCCGTTTGCAGTGCGTCCGTAATAGTGGCCGACAGTTGTTCAAGCCGTTTCCGTTCAGCCTTTTGCTCAGTTGCTGCAAAACTCAAGGCTTCAGCCATGCCAACGATCCCCGGCACGTTCAACGATCCCGGCCGTAAATTGCGCTCTTGTCCACCGCCGAAGGTGACTGCCTCTAACCGCACCATCGGCGCAAAGGATCGCACAAACAGGCCCCCTACCCCTTTGGGGCCATAGAACTTGTGGGCACTGAAGGAGAGGAGATCGATATTCATATCGTAGACATGGATAGGTTCATGGCCAACTGCTTGAGCGGCATCAACGTGGAACAAAATCCCCTTGGCCTTGGCCAGTTCCCCAATCTGTGCGATCGGTTGAATTGTCCCGATCTCGTTGTTGGCGAACATGACCGAAATCAGAATCGTCTCTTTGCGGATGGCGTTACGGAGAGCCTCAAGGTCAACCACACCGTGACTATCCACCGGCAGCAACGTCACTTCGGCGCCTTCACGCTCTAACGCTTTCAGGGTATCGAGAACGGCGGGGTGTTCGATGGCCGAGGCGATGAGATGTTTGCCCTTGTCGCGGTACTTACGAAATGCGCCAATCAGAGCAAGATTGTTCGCTTCGGTCGCACCGCTGGTAAAGATGATTTCATTCTCTTTACGACAGCCGAGGTGTTTGGCAATCGTTTGCCGAGCGCCATCGACTGCAACCTTGGCCTTGTTCCCGTGCAGGTGGTCGATGCTGGAGGGGTTGCCGTAAATCTCCGTGAAGTACGGCAGCATCTTCTCCAACACCCGCCGGTCGAGCGGAGTGGTCGCATGATGATCGAGATAAATCGGCTCGTCCATGGCGGTTACCCGGCCTTCAGCAATTGCGTCAAACCTTCCAGACCTTTAACCCGGTTGGTCAGCGACTCGACACCACGATTGATATGCGCAAGGAAATATTTGTTTTGTGCCTCCGGCGGAATCTGATTTTCGTGACACCACTGAATGAAGAGGGCCACGAGAATCTGCTCATGCTCGCCAAAGAGGGTGTAGCGGTTGATCTCCTGGCCGGTCTCTTCAACAAAGAGCTCCAGAGACGGCATCGATCCTTCGCCAAGGGAAACCCCCAAGGCGAGACGGCAGGCGATATTCGGCGTCAGACCGGTGCGCGTCTTGAATTGCTGAAGCTTCTTGGTCGATTCCTGCGATAGCTTGATGCGTTTGAAGTCGAGGCCGCCTAAGTCCAAAAGTAACCCTCCTTCTTGATCGTCATCTTGGCTGTCTGGTCATATTCAAGACTGAA
>DIKR01000092.1:2613-4098 GCA_002424625.1 Desulfuromonadaceae bacterium UBA5613 | reverse complement strand
TTATCCGCAGTTTTTCTTCTGCCCCTGGCGGCGCACGCCGAGATCAAGGCCGGCAGCGTTGAACTGAGTCCCTTTGTCGGTTACAACTTCTACGACAACCAACACAACATCAAGGACCGCCCGGTCTTTGGCGGCCGGATCGGCTATAATTTTACCAATCATTTCGGCCTGGAAGGGACCGGGGAGTTCAGCAAAACCCGGGTTGATGACAAAAGCAAAACATGGACCGAGCAGGGGCAGTTCACCGGGGGCGATGATGTCAAGATCATCTCCTACCATCTTGACCTCGTTTACCACTTTCTGCCGGAAGAGAAATTCAATCCCTTTGTCACCGCCGGTTACGGGGCTTCCCACTATAATCCCGAGATCAACAGTAAGAACATGCGGCTGATGAATGTTGGCGTCGGCGCCAAATACTGGGTGGCAGACAATGTCGCCCTGCGGGTCGATCTCAGCGACAAGATGACCTTTGACGAACAGCTGCACAACCTTTCTGCCACCGCCGGGGTGGTCTTTGCCTTCGGCGGCGAATCAGCTGCTGCTCCGGTGGACCGCCCGGCGGACAGCGATAATGATGGCGTCACCAACAATTTCGACAAATGCCCCAACACCCCGACAGGCGTTGCCGTTGATCAGGATGGCTGTCCCCTTGATGCCGACAAAGACGGCGTCCCTGATTATCTCGATAAATGCCCTGGCACCCCGACGGGCGTTGCCGTTGACCAGAATGGCTGCCCGCCGGTGAAGAAGGTTGTCATCCTCGCTTCGGAGCCGAAGGTCGAGGAGAAGGTCAAAGTCGCCGCAGCCGAGCCGGAAGAAGTCGTTGTTCTTGCTTTTGAAGACATCCACTTTGACTACAATCAGTCGACCCTGACCCCGGAAGCGAAGGTCCTTTTGAAAAAGAATCTTCTGCTTCTCCAGGAAAACCCCAAGGCGCACATCCGCATTGCCGGCTATACCTCTGCTTCCGGCACTGACGAATACAACCAGGCGCTCAGTGAAAGAAGAGCGAATTCCGTCAATGAGTTCCTGGTCAGCGAAGGCGTCATCAAGTCGGGCCGCCTTTCCACGATCGGTTATGGCTCGACCCAACCAGCCGTTTACGAAGCTGCCCCCAAAGATCTTTATTCAGACGCCGCCAAAGCCAACATGCGCGTTCTCTTTGAGATCGTCGTCGAAAAGTAACTGCCAAGCCGCAACGCTTTAGATCGCGGTGTGTGACTGTAAAAATAAACAGGAAGCCCGCAGCCGGTTATGGTTGCGGGCTTCCTGTTTTGTCCTCACAAAAACTACCACATGTGACAGAATCTTTGCCCCCCGGCGATAATCTGTGACGGATTTGACACTGTTCCTTGTGACCAGCATTATTTTTTTCACAAATTATCAATTACTTATCTTTAGTTAGCCAATTAACCCACTTTGGCATGATAGATGTATTAATACTTAAGTAACAAAACAACCGGTTACGCCACTTATTTGAAAAAA
>DIKR01000092.1:0-2479 GCA_002424625.1 Desulfuromonadaceae bacterium UBA5613 | reverse complement strand
CCAGGAGTGGTCGTTCTGCTCGATTCCGGCCGACCCTACTATGTCGAAAGAGAACAGCGCATTTACATTAAAGAAAAACCTGCCAAACACAATCATGGCAAAAAGAAGCACCACAAGAAACACGACCACGATCACGATTAGTACGACTCGCAAAATTTAACGCAAAATCTTACTGTTGGAGGATTTAAAATGCAAAAAATACGTTTTGGATTGATTGGACTGTTGATGCTGTTGGGGCTGGCGACTTCCGCTGTCGCCAGTGTAAGCATCGGTATCAACCTCCCGAGTGTGCGCATCGGCGTCAACCTGCCGGTCTTCCCGCAACTTGTTCCGGTGCCGGGTTATCCGGTCTACTATGCTCCCTCAATGAATGCCAATTACTTCTTTTATGATGGCCTGTACTGGGTTTATCAAAACGATGACTGGTACGCGAGCTCCTGGTACAATGGCCCCTGGGATTTTGTCGAGCCGGAGTATGTGCCGCTCTTTGTCCTGCGCATCCCCGTCGCCTACTACCGGGATCGTCCGGCCTCCTTTCGCGGCTGGCAGTCGAATGCGCCGCCCCGCTGGAATCAGCGCTGGGGGCATGAATGGGAAGAGAAACGCCACGGCTGGGATCGCTGGGAGCGCAGTTCTGTCGAGGCGCGCGCCCCGCGGCCTGAGTACCAGCGGAAATATTCCGGAGATCACTATCCCCGGATAGAACAACAACAAAAACTCCGCAGCCAGCATTATCGCTACCAGCCGCGTGACACGCACGTTCGCGAGCATTACAAGAAAAAGGGCGATTATCGCGATCAAGGACGGCGGCAGGAAGACCAGAAACATAAATCCCGGGACGACAAAAAATCGCAGGGGAAAAAAGAGGACAAGCGGCACGACCGCAGGGATGATGACCGCGGGCGGGGAGATCGAGATTAATCGATCAGCGCAACTCCGACGTTATCCTGAATAAAAAATGCCTGACAGGGAACCCTCCTGTCAGGCATTTTTCCTTGAAAATCGCCAATAACCTTCAAAAAAGATTTGATTTATTTCAAATTTCCATAATGATGCATAATCGCTGTCTGCATATTATGGAGTAGCAACATGACCCTTGAAATAGCCGTGGTGCTGGGGCTGGTCCTCTCCGCCATCATCCTCTTTGCCACCGAGCGCTTACCGGTGGACCTGACCGCCATGATCATCATGGGGGCGATGCTCCTCTCCGGCATCATCACTCCCGAGGATGCCATCGGCGGCTTCAGCAACCCGGCCACGGTCACCGTCGGTGCCATGTTTGTCCTGTCGGCAGGGCTCTTCAAGACCGGCGCCGTGAATTTACTGGGGGGGACCCTGGGGCGGGTGAGCAAAATCAGCCCCTGGCTGATGCTGGTGGTGATGATGCTGATGGTCGGCACCCTCTCGGCCGTTATCAACAACACCGCGGCCGTGGCGATCTTCCTTCCCATTGTCCTCGGCATCGCCAGGGAGACGGGGGTCTCGCCGGGTCGCCTGCTCATGCCCCTCTCCTTTGCCTCGATGTTCGGCGGCGTCTGTACCCTGGTCGGCACCTCGACCAATATCCTCGTCTCCTCCATTGCCGAACGGCACGGGCTTCCCGCCTTTGGCATGTTTGAGATGACCGGCCTCGGCCTCATCTTCTTTGCCGCCGGAAGTACCTACATGCTGCTGATCGGGGTGCGGATGATCCCCAACCGGGTCAATCCAGCTGACCGAGCTGCGGTCTTCGGCAGCGGCGACTACCAGATCGAGATTGTCCTGGAGGACGAAGCCCGCTCGGTCGGCACAGCCTTAAGCGAATCGCCGCTGCTGCAGGATGTTGATATCCACAAGGTCGAAGTCTTTCGGAATGGAGAACTTCTGCAAGAAGGGGCGGACCAGCTGGTACTGAAGGCGGGCGATCACCTGAAAGTCCGTTGTGACCTGGAGAATTTCCGCAAACTGCGGGAGCGGCGCGGGATCGCCATGCGCCACCAGCACGAAACGGGGGACACCCCGAGCGAAGAAGCGGTGCTGGTGGAGGCCGTCATCGCCCCCCGCTCCACTCTGGACGGGCGGAGCCTGAAACAGGCCCGTTTTCGTTCCCGCTACGGCCTGACAGCGCTGGCGGTGCGCCATCGCGGGGTGGTGATGCGCGAAAATCTCGAAACCTTGCCGCTGCGGGCCGGCGATGTCCTGTTGTTCGAAGTGGAAAAAGAGCATCTGGACCAGTTGCGGGAGGATAAGACCTTTGTCCTCGTCTCGCAGGTGGAGCTGCCCCTCTTCAGAAAGAGCCGAATGCTGACCGCCATCGCCATTGTCACCGCGGTGGTCTTTGCCGCCGCCAGCGGCGTCGTGCCGATTGTCAGCGGTGCCATTGTCGGCTGCATTCTCATGGTCCTCAGCCGCTGTCTCAACCTGGAGGAGGCCTACCGTTCGATCAACTGGCAGGTGATCTTCCTCCTCGCCGGAGTCCTGACCCTGGGGACCGCCCTGG
>DIKR01000053.1 GCA_002424625.1 Desulfuromonadaceae bacterium UBA5613 | reverse complement strand
TCCCTGGAGAAAATCGGCCCGGTGCCGTCCCAGGAGCAACTGGCTTCCCTCCTCGTCCAGAATCCCGATGTCGCCCGCTGGGAAACCGAGGAGAAACAACACGGCGCGCGGCTCGCACTGGAGCGCGCCAACGCCATCCCCGACCTGACCCTCTTCGCCGGCGGGCGCAACCTTCGGGCGAGCAATGACAATGCGTTCGTCGCCGGCCTCTCCATCCCACTGCCCATCTTCGATCGCAATCAGGGAGGGATCGCGGCGGCCCGCGCCGCCAGGAGCAAGGCCCGTGAAGAAAGTCGTGCCGCCCGCAATGAAGCCTTATCTCGCCTGGCCGCAGGCTACCGGGACCTGAGCGCCGCCTCCAACGAAGCCACCACCCTCCGGGAACAGATTCTGCCAGCAGCCGAAGAGTCTTTCGAAGCCACCACCCTCGGTTATCAAGCGGGGAAATTCGGTTTTCTCGAAGTTCTCGACGCCCAGCGCACCCTGTTCGAGGTCAAGGGGCAGTATGTTGAAGCCCTCGCCGCCTACCACCAGGCCAAGGCCGAGGTGGAGCGGCTGATCGGGGCGCCGCTGGAGACGGATATCGAAAACAACGGACAGGAGAAAAAATAAGATGAAGTCGATCAAGCAACTTAAAGCATCCCTTGTTGCCACTCTGGCCCTGTTGGCCGCCTTGGCGCTGCTGTTCGGCTGCGGCCGGCAAAGCACGCCCGAGACCCACCAGGGCGCAGGTCAAAAACCCGCCGCCGAAAGCCACGCGACGGAGGAAAAAGGCCACGCGGAGGAGGGGGAAGAGCATGCCGGCGAAGACGAACATGGCGAAGAAGAGGTGGTCCGCCTCTCCGAGGCGGAGATGAAGGAGTTCGGCATCGAAGTCGCCACGGCCGGCCCCGACCGGCTCGACCAGTATGTCGACCTGCCCGGCGAGATCGTCCTCAACGCCGACCGCCTGGCCCATGTCGTCCCCCGGGTTTCCGGCATCGTACGCGAGGTGCGAAAAAGCGTGGGCGATGCGGTCAAGGCCGGGGAGACCATGGCGGTGATCGAAAGCCGCGAACTGGCCGATGCCAAGGCGGCCTATCTGGCGGCCGGCGAGCGCGAGAAGCTGGCCCTGGCCAACTTTTCGCGCGAAGAACGACTGTGGCAGAAAAAGGTCACCAGCGAGCAGGAATATCTCGACGCCCGGCAGGCCCTGGCCGAGGCGCGCATCGGAAAGAACTCGGCGGAGCAGCAGTTGCACGCCCTGGGCTTTTCCGACGCCTATATCAAGACGCTGCCCGAACATCCGGATGCCACCTACACCCGCTTTGAGATCCGGGCGCCCTTCGCCGGCGCCATCATCGAAAAACACCTCACCCTCGGGGAAAACGTGAACGGCGACGCCGAGGTGTTCACCATCGCCGATCTCTCCTCGGTGTGGGTGGACATCAACGTCTATCAGAAGGATCTGGCCCAGATCCGCCAAGGGCAGACCGTGGTGATCGAGATCGGTCACGGCATCCCCACGGCGTACGGAAAGATCGCCTGGGTCGGTCCCCTGGTCGGCGAGGCGACCCGCACCGCCAAGGCCCGCGTGGTGCTCGCCAATCCCGAGGGAGTTCTGCGCCCGGGCCTCTTTGTGACCGCCCGGGTGGCGGTGGCGAGCACGGCGGCAGGGATTGTCGTCCCCAAGAGCGCTCTGCAGACCTTCGAGGACCGTGCCGTGGTCTTCGTGCAGGACGAGGATGGGTTCGAACCCAGACCGGTCCAGATCGGCCGGGAAAACGCCACCCAGGTGGAAATCCTCTCCGGACTCGAGGCCGGGCAGACCTATGTGAGCCAAGGGGCGTTCACCCTCAAGGCTCAGCTGTTGAAGGGCGCCTTCGGCGACGGCCATAATCACTAATTCCATGGCAATCAAGATGGCACTGGGATCAACCACCCCCAGCCCCTCCTGGTTCAGGAGGGGTTAGGGGTGGTCGGCTGCCGTCTTGAATGCCCATGGGAATAAGGAGAACATTATTTTTATGGAAAAAATCATCCGTTTTGTCCTGCACAGCCGGCTGCTGATGAGCGTGCTCGGCGTGCTGGTGCTGGCGGCCGGCTGGTTCAGCTACAAGCAGCTGCCGGTCGACGCCTTCCCCGACGTCACCAACGTGCAGGTCCAGGTCTTCACCGAGACCGAGGGTCTCGCCCCGGAGGAGGTGGAAAAGTTCGTCACCTACCCGGTCGAGACGGCCATGAACGGCCTGCCCCGCCTCAAGGAGATCCGCTCCATCTCCAACTTCGGCCTGTCGGTGATCAATATCTATTTCGAGGACGGCACCGACGTCTACTTCGCCCGCCAGCTCGTGGGCGAACGTCTGCAACTCGCTCGCGAGCAGATACCCGCGGGGTTCGGCGACCCGGAGATGGGGCCGATCGCCACCGGCCTTGGGCAGATTCTCTTCTACGTATTGGAGGATGAAACAGGCCAGCGCAGCCCCGAGGAGATGCGCGAGATCCAGGACTGGCTGATCAAGTTCAACCTGCAGACTGTCCCCGGCGTGACCGAGGTCCTCTCGTTGGGCGGGGAGGTGAAGCAGTTCCAGGTGCGGGTACGCCCCGCTGATCTTCTGCGCTACGACCTCGCCATCGGCGAGATCGTCGAGAAGGTCGAGGCCAACAACGGCAACGTCGGCGCCCAGTTTCTGGTCCAGAACGCCGAGGAGTACATCGTTCGCTCCGTCGGTCTGGCCGAGAAGATCGGCGACCTGGAGCGCATCGTGCTCAAGGTGCAGGACGGCACCCCGGTCTATCTCGATCAGGTGGCCGATGTAGTCATCGGCGGCGAGATCCGCCGCGGCCTGGCGACCATGAACGGTGCCGGTGAGGCGGTGGTTGGCATGGTCCTCAAGCTGATCGGCACCAACACCTCCACCGTCATCGCCGACGTCAAAGCCAAACTGGACGAGATCAACCGGGTGCTCCCCGACGGGGTCACGGTCGTCCCCTATTACGATCAGGCCACCCTGGTCGGCAAGTGTGTGAAGACGGTCACCGATTCGCTGATCTTTGGCGTTCTGCTGGTGGCCGGTGTGCTGCTGATCTTCATGGGGGGCGTACGGGCCAGTCTGGTGGTGTCCCTGGCCATCCCTTTTTCGATCTTCTTCGCCTTCATTATGATGAAGGTCTTCGGCATCAGCGCCAATCTCATGTCGTTGGGGGGGCTCGCCATCGCCATCGGCATGATGGTCGACGCCACCATCGTCATGGTGGAAAACGTCGACCGCATGTTGCGCGAGGCCGATCCGGACGAGTCGCGTCTGGCCATCGTCGCCCGGGCCTGCGCCGAGGTGGGCCGGCCGATCATCTTCGCCATCGCCATCATCGTCATCGTTTTTCTGCCCCTCTTCACCCTGCAGGGAGTGGAGGGAAAAACCTTTAAGCCCCTGGCCTTCACCGTCGCGCTGGCCATGTTCGGCTCGCTACTTTACGCGCTGCTGCTGGCCCCGGTCGCCTCCCATTTGCTGATGCGCCGCCCCCGGGCGGTCGCAGCCGGAGATGGCGCCAAGGAGGCCTGGATCGTGCGCTGGCTGCTGCTTCCCTACCGGCCGGCGGTGAGCCTGTTTGTGCGCCACCGCTCCATCGCGGTTGGTCTGGCCGTGGTGATGCTGTTGGCGGGTCTGCTGATCTTTCCACGGCTCGGCTCGGAGTTCGTGCCCCGTCTCGACGAGGGCGACCTGCTGATCCGCGCCACCATGGCCCCCTCGATCTCTATGGAGGAGTCGAAGGAGACCATGCTGCGCTTTGAAAAGCGTCTCATGGCCAGATTCCCCGAGGTAACCCGGATCGTCAGCCGCGTCGGACGCGGCGAGGTCGGCGCCCATGCCGATCCGGTCAACAGCGCCGAGGCCTTCGTCGCCCTCAAGCCCCAGGATGAGTGGACCAGCGCCGAAAGTCCCGATGAACTCTACGCCAAAATCAGCGAGGCCTTCGAGGACTTTCCCGGTGCCCAGTTCAACGTCACCCAGCCGATCGCGGCGGCGGTCGACGAGCTGCTGACGGGCACCAAGGCGGAGCTCGCGATCAAGATCTTCGGTCCTGACATGGAGGTGCTCAAGGAGAAGGCGGCCGAGATCGAGGCGGTGATCCGGGAGATCCCCGGCGCCGCCGACGTGCAGAAGGACCAGGTGACCGGTACGCCGCAGCTGCGCATCACCATCGACCGTCAGGCCATCGCCCGCTACGGCATTAACGTCGAGGACGTGCAGAGCGTCATCCGCACCGCCGTCGGCGGCGAGACGGCGGGGCAGATCTTCGAGGGGATCCGCCGCTTCGACATCTTCGTGCGTTTCGCCAACGAGGCGCGCGACGACGCCGAGGCCATCAAACATATCCTGGTCGCCGCCCCCGGCGGGGCCAAGGTGCCTCTCGACCAGCTGGCCTCCATCGAGGAGATCGTCGGTCCGCGCCAGATCACCCGCGAGAACAACCAGCGCTTCATCACCGTGCAGACCAACGTGCGCGGCCGGGACATCGGCTCCTTCGTCGCCGAAGGCCAACAAGCCATCGCCGCCAAGGTGCGGATGCCGGCCGGGTATCTCGTCAATTGGGGTGGGCAGTTCGAGCTGCAGCAGCAGGCCAACAAGCGCCTGGCGCTGGTGGTGCCGGTCACCCTACTGATCGTCCTGCTGCTGCTCTTCATGAACTTCAACTCGCTCAAAAACACCTTCCTGATCCTGCTCAACATTCCGCTGGCGCTGGTCGGCGGGGTGGTGGGGCTGTGGCTGACCGGCCAGAACCTCTCGGTCCCTTCGTCGGTCGGTTTCATCGCCCTGTTCGGCATCGCCCTGGAAAACGGCATGGTGCTGGTCACCTACCTCAACCAGTTGCTGCGCGACGGGGTGGAGATGGACGAAGCATCCATCAAAGGGGCCTGCCTGAGGCTGCGGCCGGTGCTGATGACCGCCATCACCACCGCGCTGGGGCTCATTCCCCTGCTGTTCTCTAGCGGCACCGGCAGCGAGGTGCAGCGCCCGCTGGCCACTGTGGTTGTCGGCGGCCTGGTGACCTCGACCATCCTCACCCTGCTGGTCGTTCCCGCCCTTTATAAATGGTTCGCCGTCAAGGTTGAAAAGGAGGTTTAAGACATGAAGGAAATCAAGGCCTATATCAAGAAGCACAAATTGGACGAAGTGATCCGCGCCCTGCGAAAGATCGAGGGGCTGACCGGTCTGAGCGTAATCGAGAGCTGCGGCTACGGCATCGGCTGGGCTTCGCCTAAAAGCGAAGGTCAGATCGACTGCCGGCCCGGGTTTAAATTGGAAATTTTCTGCCAAGACGACTTAGTTGACGAGGTGATTGCGACCATCGAAAAAGTCGCTCGCACAGGCCTCAAAGGCGACGGCAAAATTTATGTGAGCAGTATCGAACAGGCGGTGCGCATCAGCACCGGTGAACGCGGCGAGGAAGCCGTTTAACTTCAGGAGGAAGCGTCATGAAAGGTACTTGGAAGGCCATCATTTTTTCGTTTATGGTTCTCGCTGTCGCCGGTTGTGCGACTCACCGATCGGCTCTGACCGAAAGGTCGGACATTTCCCTGGAAATCGTTCCGCAGAGTTCGTCGGTAAGGATCTCCCGGACCGATGCCTATCGCGAAGGAGAGGGTTTTGTGGTTGCCGGCAAAGTCCGGCGGCCCCATGAAATCCAACTGCCCGGGCATGTGGATTTGAGTGTTTGTTCCCCGGATGGAACCTCCCTTGCGCAAAAGACCACGCAAGTGGCCGGGCTCAACTCGAACCGGCGGGGGTCCCTTGAGCTGCCTTTCCGGTTCCGCCTGGACTTCGTGCCTCCCGAGGGGGCCAAAATTCGGCTCAAGTATCATGCTCCTCCCTTCGGGGACGAAAGTCTCCATATCTGCACTTAAACCAGGAACAGCCGAGTCCGCCCGCCTGCATTCGGCGGGCGGACCGGTCAATTGTCCACCGCCGTCCTGCGGACCAGAAAGCGGAACCTGTTGCCGGAACCATCCATTCCCCTTCCGGTATCTTTTCCGCTAGGCCGGCGAAAATTGCGGAGATTGACGGAAATGATCAGGATGATGATTTCGGCGCTGCTGGCGGCGGTAGTGGGATTTACGGGTTCAAACGCCGCCGCGGAAATCTATCGATGCAGAGACGCCGGTGGCGTTCTGTTCTTTACCGATAATCCGGCGCATTTCCCGCCTGGTTGCCGCCAGGAAGCGCCGGGGGATCGTCAAGGGGCGTTGAGCGTCGTTCCGGAAACCCCGGCTCCGGCGAACGTCTCCGGTGCCGAGGAGTTTCTGCGCCGAAGCAGTCGAGAGGCAGAAGAGCAAAGCCGGCAGGTTCGACAATGGAAGGATGAGGCCGAGTCCCTGGCCGGAGAGTACCGGCAGGCGCTGGCGCTGCGCTACGAGACGATGCGGGTTTCGGAAAAACGAAAGGTGTTCCGGCGCATCGGCGAGATCAAGGAACGCAGGGATGCGCTGGTCGAAGAGCTTGCCGAAGCTCACCTTCCATTGACAGATAAAAACGAGATCAAAAAAACTCTGGCGGTCATTCCACCCTGATCCTGTTTCAGGCGACGCATCTGCGGCACCTACCGCCAGCCGCTCCAAGCTATGCTAACATTAGGTCGAGGGGCGCTCCCGGCGACGGCCTCGGCTGAGGCATGTGGCACTGCCGAGCAAGAAACCGGCTAGATATAAACCTCATGAAATTTTTTCCGGAAGGAACAAAATGTCTCGACGTATCGAATATCGCGTACATGGGTTGTGTTGTGCGGAAGAAGTGGCGATCTTGCGCCGTGAGGTGGGCGGGAAACCGGGGATCATCGACCTGGAGTTCGACGTTCTCAATGCTCGGATGTCAGTGGAGTTTGACGCCGACGCCTTGTCCGCCGCTGAGATCGTAGCAGCGGTGGATGCGACGGGTATGAAGGCCATCCCTTGGGAGCGGCGCCTTGAGAAAGAGGAGGGGCCGTTCTGGATACGGCACGGGCGACTTATTATGACCGTTGTAAGCGGCATGCTCTTGCTAGCAGCATTTTTCGCACACTGGGGGATGCACGGCAGCCTGTTGGATGCCTTTGCTGGTGGCCATGATGGCACACACACCTTTCCGTTGCCCGTGACCCTGCTTTACCTTGGTTCGGTTGTATGTGGCGCCTGGTACGTCCTTCCCAAGGCCCTGCTGGCAGCCCGCCGCCTGAGGCCGGACATGAACTTCCTTATGGTTGTGGCTGTCGTCGGCGCAATCACCATTGGCGAGTTGTTTGAAGCGGCGACGGTGGCTTTCCTGTTCGCCCTTTCGTTGTTGCTCGAACATTGGAGCGTCGAGCGAGCACGCAACGCGATCGGCGCGCTTCTGGATCTGTCCCCTCCCACAGCTCGATATCTGTGCCCGGATCATGGGACTATCCACGAAAAACCTGTGGGGGAAGTCCCCCTTGGCGCGATTGTCCACGTCCGCCCGGGCGAGAAGATTCCCTTGGATGGGGAGGTAGTCAAAGGCATATCCTCAGTGAACCAGGCCCCGATTACCGGAGAGTCCATGCCGGTTTCCAAACAGCCTGGAGACGAGGTTTATGCAGGAACCATCAACCAGGATGGCGCGCTGGAGTTCCGAACCACCAGGTCCGCCAACGATACGACCCTGGCGCGGATCATTCACATGGTCGAAAGTGCGCAGTCACGGCGGGCGCACAGCCAGCAGTGGGTGGATCGCTTCTCGGCCTACTACACCCCGGCCATGATGATCCTAGCCATATCCCTAGCCATTCTTCTACCTCTACTGACGACGGCCTCGTGGTCGGAAGGGGTTTATCGCGCTCTTGTCATACTCGTGATCGCCTGTCCATGCGCTCTCGTGATATCCACACCGGTAAGTATCGTTTCGGCCCTAACGGCATCAGCCCGTAACGGTGTGCTAATAAAGGGAGGCATTTTCCTTGAGACGGCTGGCCGAATCAAAGTTCTTGCCCTGGATAAGACAGGAACACTCACTCAAGGAAAAACGCAAGTACAGCAAATAGTCCCTCTCAGCGGACACAGCGAACGGGAGCTTCTGGAACGTGCAGCGGCTCTGGAGGCCGCCAGCGAACACCCTCTGGCTCGCGCGATCCTGCAAAAAGCTCGCGAATTGGGCGTCGAAGTTATCCCGGCCGAACATTATCAGGCCATTCGCGGCAAGGGCGGAGAAGGCAGTATCGGTGGCAGGCAGTTCTGGATCGGCAGCCACCGCATGATGCATGAAAAAGGTCAGGAAACTCCGGAAATCCATGCTAAAGCGGAGGAACTGGAGGATGCAGGGCACACTGTGGTCGCCATCGGCAACGACACCCATATCTGCGGGCTGATCAGTATTGCCGACAGCCTGCGTGAGAACGTCCCCCAAATAATCAAGGACGTGAGAAAAGCCGGAGTGAAGTGGATCATCATGCTTACCGGCGATAACGAAGGCACTGCCCGGGCCATCGCGGCCGAGGCGGGTGTCGATGAGTACCGATGTGAACTTTTGCCCGAAGATAAGGTCGAGGCTATCGGACACCTCGTTCGCGAATATAAAGAGGTGGCCATGGTTGGCGACGGTGTCAACGATGCGCCGGCGATGGCCACGGCGACTTTCGGTATCGCTATGGGTGCAATGGGTACCGATGCCGCACTGGAAACAGCCGATGTGGCCCTGATGTCCGACGACCTATCGAAACTGCCGTGGCTGATCCGCCACTCTCACCGCACCTTGCGCAACATCCAGCAGAACATCATCTTTGCCCTGGGACTCAAGCTGGCCTTCATCATCCTGACGCTGTTTGGCCTGGCGTCACTGTGGATGGCCATTGCGGCCGACACCGGAGCTACTCTGTTGGTGGTTTTCAACAGCTTGCGATTGCTGAACAGATCGAGTCCAAGTTGAATAACACCGTCATTTGAGTTGTCCAGTGAGCGTCGTTGACACTTCCCCAGACTCTTGATGGCATGCGAATCATCCTGAAGGTTTCTCGCGATTTACGATTTCCAAAACACAGAAGCCCCGTCTGGTTCGCTAGACGGGGTTTTCTCCTAATGCAGCCCTTCTGATACACGAAAGCTCCTGATTTAATGATCGGGGGCTTTTCTTTTTCACCGCTATTTTTCAGACATACTGCTGGCGGTTCTCTGCATACAATCGATAGACCGATGAGCGGCTAATGCCGTAATGCTCCGCAATTTCCTTTTTGCTGCAACCAGGTTCTTCATAATCCCTGATCAGTTCCTCTATTTCCTTCTTAGTGAGTTTTGGCTTTGCTCCAAACTTCACTCCTCGCGCAACGGCTCTTACCCGATCCTCCGTAGAGCGTTCCTTGATCAATTCTCGCTCAAACTCGCCTATAGCAGCCAGAATGTTGAATTGTAGCCTTCCATAAAGGGTGGTTGTGTCGATTCCCTGGTCTAAGACTACGAGGTCCACATTTTTCCTCTGGAGCCTTTTAATGATGTTGGCCAAGTCAACCACCGACCTTGCCAAACGATCGAGCTTGGTCACCACAAACACATCCTCGTCCCGAACATAATCTAAAGCCTTTTGCAGCTCAGGGCGATCTTTCGCGGTTGCGCCAGATGCCTTTTCATAAAAAACCCGCTCGCAGTCGGCCAGACGGTCAATTTGAACATCCAACTTTTGCCCTCTGGAACTGACTCTTGCGTACCCGATCCTCATTCCCATGACGGTCTCCTTTCACTCTCCTGGATGGTTTTTCCCAAGTAGGGAATTGTCATGAAAATTTATCTGCTATTTCTAGTTCTGGGGAGGGGATGTAGAGGGCGCGGCAAATTGAAAAAGTCTCCCTGTTTAGCATCATCAGATTACTAAAAAACCTATATTTGACACTCGGTTTGGCTGGGTTACCATAAAAGCGTGGCATCTGGCGGGCGTGTCACAGCGTCAGGCCCTGCTAGCCCGCCGTTTTTAAACTTCCTCTAGCCCTGTAACCTTGTTTGCCTATTCACCCCATGAATTGCCCATGGTTACTAACTACTCCTGTGGCTAGTCTTTTCAACTTCGGAGCGCCTAGGACACCAGGACGATTCAACACTGACAAGAAGGGAGATCTCTATGGCCGGCAAATTCGAACTGAAAAAAGCAAAGGATGGCCAGTTCATGTTTAATCTGAAGGCTGCAAACGGGCAGGTGATCTTGACCAGTGAGCGCTACAAGACAAAACCCAGTGCAGAAAACGGCATCGAATCGGTCCGCAAGAACTCCGTTCGAGAAGGCGCCTTCGAGGTCAGAGATAATTCCAAGGGAGAGTCTTATTTCATACTGAAGGCAACTAACGGCCAGGAAGTTGGGCGTAGCGAATATTATTCTTCCAAAGCAAGCATGGAGAATGGTATCGAGTCGGTAAAGAAGAATGCTCCCGAGGCCAAGATTGAGGATTTGACAATATAATCCCTTTTTCTCCGGACTGATGCGCGATCGACCCCTAGGTCGTTATTGAAATGAATTGTATGTCCTACGGTGAAAGGCCCGCCTGGAAACAGGTCGGGCCTTTCGCGTATTGCAGGATATGTAATAACAACGCAATCCGGCCTCAGGGATTTGCCAAAATCCAAAAAGACGTAATCCGAGACACGTTCAAAACTTTGACTTGAGTGACACGTTAGGTTACATTGGCCATGTCTTATTTTGGTCGGTTTGCAGGGGGGGGGGATGTCAAGACGTCCGTTATTTTCTAAGTCGGCCCAGGAACTCACTGAGATGTATGAGGCCCAGCCGAGGGATATTACCAATCTCAGATCCATTCTTCACGAACTCACTGCGGGCGGCCGCAAAACCCCATCCGCAAAAAGACTCAAAGCAACAATCATTGATGCCATTGATGCCCTAAGCAAGGACAAGGGTAATCGCAAAAGTGCTGGGCCATCTCCCTGGGTGCCATCGCTGCAACCGGCAGCCGAACCTGTAGACGGGCATGGCTCCGGGTCGCAGGAAGCCGAGGAGCAGGCCCAGCCAACCACCTTAAAATCTAATCCTTGGGATTGGGAGCCTCAGACGGTTATCGCTGAAGATGATTGCGACGTCGAGATGATTGCGGGCGAGGACGACGGAGGGACAATGGACGAGACTGCTGACAACATCGAGTACGTCGTGTTCGAAGATGAGGTCGGCGAGCCGGGCGTTGACCAAGGAGATGTCCTCTTTGCGGCCGAGGGCGATGCTCTTGAGCGCTCGCGGCGTGGAAGCGAAGTCTTTTCAGGGTTGACTGAGAACCGTGGTGCATCCGCACCAAAACCAACTATCGAAAGTGATTATACGGGACCCAGCGGTAAAATTCTGCGGGTCGTAGACTATCTGTCGAATCTCGCCCGGGTGACGATGGTGACCGTTCGCGAAATCAGCTCGTACCAGAACGTGCTGTGGAGCTCAGACGTGCCGAAGGAGGGCCAGTATTGCTATTCCCGTTCCTGGGGACGGGACGAAAACGTGCCAGATGACGTCTGGCTCGATGTCCGTAAATGCCCGGAACCGATTTTCCCGCCCGTTCCAAAAATCTGTGAGGAATGGGCCGACCAGAATCAGTTAAAGGTTTCAGATGTGCGCCCGGCACTCAAGGAGACCATCAGTCGACCGGTTATGAAGATTGACCCGGTGACGAAGGAAGAGGTTTTTGACGACGTCCATATTTACAATCTGCGAGACCGGGAAGATGTCCAGGCCTCCTGGCGTGAGTATGTAGAGAAAAAGTGGCTTTCCTGGGCGCAGGCTTATCAGAAATTCCAGCGAGTGCAGAAGGTCTTCGGCGCCTTGCACAGTATCTATCAGGAGCAGCAGCGACTGGGTGAGCAGTACGAACTCATCATGGGCGTTGGCTTCCTGACGTGGCGCCAGAAAGGCGGCAAGGTTGTAAAGCGGCATCTCGTTATCGCCAAGGCCGCCTTGGAGTTTGAGGCGGCTCTCGGCCGCTTCATCGTCCGTGCGGCGCCTGACGGCGACCAGGCGGATGTCGAGTTCGACATGCTCGAACCTGAGAGCTACCCCTCCAATTCGGAGTCGCTTTTGGCGACGGGCCACAGTCTCAGGGACAACTTTTGGGACAGGACGACCATGGATGCGCTCCTCACGGCGGCCTCCAACTCGCTCGAAGAACAAGGCCGGGGTTCCTATCTGCCGGAGGCCGAGAAGGCGTCGATGCAAGGCGCGTCCGATGTGCCATTGATCGAGTATGCTCCGGCCCTGATTCTTCGCAAGCGTTCGATGAAGGGGCTTCTCTACACGCTCCATGACATGCGCCGGCAGATTGAGGAAGGTGGTGAGGTGCCGCCTCACTTCGCCGAGCTGTGCGAGGTGGAAAGCGGCGACGAAGATCGTGAAGGGTCGTCGTCCGGCAACGGCGGAGAAATCCCCGGGCACATTTACTTCCCGCTTCCGGCGAATGAACAGCAAAGGGAAATCGTCAGGGAGTCACATAGGAATGCCGGTGTCCTCGTTCAGGGGCCTCCGGGTACCGGCAAGTCGCAAACCATCGCAAACTTGATTTCGCACCTTCTTGCAACCGGCAAGCGGGTTCTTGTCACAGCGAAGTCGCCTCGTGCTCTGGAGGTCTTGGGCGGCAAAATACCGGCGCCGATTCAGCCGCTGTGCATCAGCATGCTCGGTAGCGGAACGGACGAGCGCGAGTCGCTGGAGCGAAGTGTCAGCGGCATCCTGACGAGGGTGAATCAGCGCAACGATAGCGCCAACCAGCGCATGATGGAGGCGTTGGAGCGCAAACTGACCGATGCCCACAAGGATATTGCGGAGGCCGAAGGCGAGCTGCTGGCGATTCGTGAAAAGGAGACGTTCAGGCACGACGTCGCCGGTGGCGCTTACTCGGGTACCGCCGCTTCGATAGCCGTCAAGCTGAAGAAACAGGAAGAGGGTTTTTCCTGGTTAACCGATGAGATTGGTAAGAATGACGAACTTCCCCTTTCCGAGCAGGAGGTCACGGAGCTGGCAAGCCTTCTCGACAGCATTGATGTTGCCACCGAAGAGGAGTTGGCCAAGTATTTTCCAGATGTCGACAAGGATATCCCTTCCATCGATTGGTTGCGCGAGGCCTGGCACCGCATCAACGAATTGACTAAGCTGGTCAAGGCTGGCGAGAAGCGTCTTGGCTCGCCGGATGGGATTGCCCTAGCGAAGGCGCAACCGGCGAGCGTCAAAGCGCTGTCCGATGCAGTAAGTAAGATGGTCGCCGAAGTCGAGAGCGTGCGTCTTCGACCGAAGGACTGGGTGAACAAGGCCATCAAGGAGGTTTTGCAGGATCTCGATACGCCCTGGAAGGAGTTGTTGCGCCTGACCGAGGAGCGACTCACGGACGTGCGGCACATTGCCGGAAAGATTCAGCGAATTTCGGTCGACCTCCCGGCGGGAATCGATTTGCGGCGCATAAGAAGCGACACGTCGGCCATTCAGTCGCACCTTGCGGCGGGTGGTGGTATGAAGCGCATGGGCATGTTCGAGCACCCGGTCATCAAGAAGCATGGAAAGCATATCAAGCTGGTCACAGTCGACGGCCAGCCGGCCCTGAGCGACATGACAACGCTTCAGAAGTTGCTGGCGTATCTGGATGTTCGGCTTGGTCTCGATGAAATTTGGTCGTTCTGGGCCGGCCACGAAACGCCTCCGGCGACGCCCAACTTTGCTTTGCAGATGGCGCACGTTGACGAGGTCGTCGAGGCGCTACAGCATGTGCTTGGCCTCTATGATATGCGAAGCGAGGTGCGGACGGCGATTTCCTCATTCGTTGGTCTTTCGGAACCGCAGTTCGCCGAAAACGGGTCGCTGGTAACGCTGATGAAGACCTGTCACGAAACCGCACTCCTTTCGGAGTTGAGAACGCTTTCTGAACAAGTCAGGAGGGAAGAGGAACGGGTGGCGACTGTTGCGGCCCGGACCAACACTCATCCGCTGTGTAGTGACTTGTTGGCTACCATCAAAGACAAGGACGCCGACCATTACCGGGTCATCGTCGACCGCCTGCGTGGCGTGTCGCGTCGGTTCTCGGACATCAAGGACAAGCAAAGTTACCTGGCGCGATTGGCCGTCAAGGCACCTCGGCTGTCGGCAATCTTGTCGAGCCGGCAGGATGGAGAACTGTGGTGTTCACGGCTAAAGGAGCTTCACAAGGCATGGGCGTGGCGCCGTGCGAAGTCGTGGCTCAACGAGTACGAGGACAACGACGGGTCGCATCTCGAGCGTAACCTGAAGCGTTTTGAACAGGCCGCCATGCAGGCCCTCGGCGACCTGGCGGCTTTGAAGGCCTGGGGACATTGTTTTGAGCGGATGTCCCGGGACCACCAGCGGCACCTCGAGTCATGGCAGCTTGCCATGCGTCGTCTGGGCAAAGGGACAGGCAAGCATGCCCATCGCCACCGTCAGGATGCTCAGCGCCACCTGAATGCGTGTAAGGAGGCAGTCCCGGCCTGGGTCATGCCCATCCACCGGGTGTTCGAGACTGTGCAGGCGGCGCCCAAAAGCTTCGACGTGATCATCATCGATGAGGCCTCGCAGTGCGGTTACGAAGCGCTACCGCTGCTTTACCTTGCCGAGAAGGTCATTGTTGTCGGCGACGAGAAGCAGATAAGCCCAGATGCTGTCGGCGTCGACCGTACACACGTCGCCAATCTCATGCGGTCGTACCTATCGGATTTCGACCACCGGGCTTCGTTCGATATCGAGACCAGCCTATTTGCTCACGGACGTATCCGGTTTGGCAACCGCATCACGTTGCGCGAGCACTTCCGGTGTGCGCCGGAGATTATTCGATTCTCCAACGAGCTTTGCTACACGGCCGACCCGCTCATTCCATTGAAGCAGTGCCCGCCCAACCGGCTCAAGCCGCTCATGCCTGTGCATGTGTCGAACGGCTTCCGTGAGGGTAATGCCCAGTCGGTCATTAACCGTCCCGAAGCCGAAGCGCTGGTCGAGCAAATAGTAACGTGTTGCGAGGACACCACTTATTCCGGCATGTCGATGGGCGTTATCGTCCTTCAGGGCGAGGCTCAGGCCAAGTTGATTGAGGGGATGCTGCTGACCCGTCTCGGTGCCGAGGAAATGCAGGAGCGGCGTATTGTTTGCGGCAACCCCTACAGCTTCCAAGGAGACGAGCGTGACGTGGTCTTCCTGAGTATGGTGGCTGCCCGGGGCGAGGGCCGCATCGGCTCCATGACCATGGAGAAGGATATGCGGCGGTTCAACGTTGCCGCCAGCCGCGCCAAGGAACAGATGTGGCTCTTCCACTCCGTGACGACCAACGATCTGAGTCAGGAATGTATGCGCAAGAAGTTGCTGTCCCACTTCTACGATACGTCCGTGAAGATGGTCGCAGGTATCGATGTCGACACGCTCCGCCGAGAGGCCTACGAGGCCGACAGATGGCGGGTGAAAGCGCCAGCTCCATTCGATAGCTGGTTCGAGGTTGATGTTGCCTTGGATATCGCTTCACGGGGCTACAGCGTCCTGCCGCAGTTCGAGTTTGCCAATAAACGCATCGACCTCGTTATTCAAGGGGGCAACGCTCAGCTTGCTGTCGAATGTGATGGCGACCACTGGCATGGCCGTGACGAGTTCGAGGCCGACATGCAGCGCCAGCGAATGCTGGAGCGGTGTAATTGGGTGTTCTTCCGGGTCAGGGAGTGCTCCTACAGGGCCGATTCTGAAAAGGCTCTTGAGCTGCTGTGGCGTATGCTCGAAGCGAGAGGAATTTTCCCGGTCGAGGCTCAGGGCGATGTGCCGCCGGCCGATGAATCGCAGGCCGGCGATGAGGATACTTTTTACCAGAGTGCTCGGTCTGACCAGGCCACCAAGGAGTTTGCTTGTTCTTCGGCGGAAGAGCCGGAGTTCGTCGATGACTAGGAGGAGGATGAAGCTGAGTCTGCCGGACAAGCTTTGAAAGGGTGTCCACTCAATATCCGAGAGGTACTCAGCTTGAAGCCGGCCGAACTGGTAGCGCTGATTATCGAGGCTATCAGGTCGCGGCCGAACCAGTCCTGTGTGCGCTCGGCGTTACCGACTATCATCTTGAAGAACTGCCAGATAGTTACACGAGGCAAGCCGAGAAAGAGTTTCGAGCGTAAAGTCGAGGCCCGTGTAGCGGCGATGATTCGGGAGGGTCAACTCGTTTCCTATAAGAGTGTAAACGAGCGGCTTAGGTTGGGCTGGAATATCTAACGTTAGATCGCATTAAAATGGTGGGGGGGATTGGCAACCCTATAAATCACCACTCGCCAGACGCGAAATGCTCCAGTTACCTGGCAGGGGCTTTTCCAATATGTCAGAGATTGTGAGAATTTTCAGACAGGCCCTACCTTATCAGTCGAACAACATATGGGCCAACATTCGGGACATTAAACTCTTTGACATGCCAACCATTCTAGTAAATATTGGAGCATGTTTAACTTGCCGATGTTTCAAGAGGGGGTAGGATGGCTGCGGTGGGTCACGTAAGCTCGCGTCGCCGCCGGTTATTAAGCAAATCTTTGGTGCCCATAAAGGGGGCAATCTGATTGATTGCTTACTGGGCCACATAATGCCAAGACGTGTTTCTTAAAACCAAGCGAGGTAAAAATGGAGCCAAAAGACTATAAGGCGAATCAAGATACGAAAGAAAAATATAGCGACCGGGAAAAATATGAACAGAAACCGGTTTATTATTATCAAGTTAGGCTTGCAATTTTTCTTGGTGCATTCCTTTTACTTCTTCAGTGCATAGGAGGTGCAAGGTCTTAGACTTTATTTATTACTTATGTGCAAAAAGATAAGCTGTCATTACTAAGCGATTAAATCACTAAACCTAATACACAGAAACTAGGTATAGATCGCTAGAAGAAGTTTTCTTGTAGCTAAGGAATTACAACAATGTCAAAGCGCTGTATGTTTTACCTTTATTATTTAGATAAGGTTATATAATAAATGCGATAATTTATAGGAGGAAAAAATTAAAACAATAATCGATAAAACGTATGTTACTGATGAAGAAGTAAAAAATTACTTAATAATAAAATACAGAATAGAATTGAAGGAAATAGAATATAATCAGTTAAAGAAAATCAAACGAGGAAAATGGGATATTTACAATTCTAGAATAAGTCTTAAATCACCAACGTTAGAAGTTTATCCAGCGCATGAAGATTTGTATTTTAATGAAACGAGAATAGAAGAACTGAAAGACCATGTATATTATTCTAATTTAATTAGTCATGATTCTTCGTCTTATTATGCGTTCGATTTTACAATTGGTGATGGTCAATACACTGCCAATAATTACTATATTTATTTATCCCCATTGATATTGTGTGAGGGGATCGAGTATAGGACTTCTTCGATCTATAATTATGAAAATTTCATAGAAATCATGAATGTATATTCTGATAAAGTTGCAAAAATGATAAAGTTTTATGAAGATTTTTCAGTTCTATAATTAAAGGCATATATGATTGAATTACTTGAGGTGACAAGTAAAAGAGAAAAAGTATCAAATTAGAATTAGAGGGAGGAAAAGAATATGAGTAAAAGTGTCGATCTTTACCAGTTCGAAGCAGATTCAGCGACATTATTATTGAATGAAAATTTGGCCAAGATAATAAATTTGTCAAAAAACTGTATTGCTTTTTTTGAAGACGTTTTGGATTACAAGCTAGACCATACAATCAATTCTCTAAAATATGTAGATCAATATATTGAGAATGCTTTTATTGATCAGGAAAGTGAAGTGCCTAAAAATCTTATCGATATGTTTGGATCATACTTCGGAGAGACTCTTCGTTATAATCTGAAAGGAAGATGGTATGTAACTCCTGAAGGTACGTTGTTGTTAAAGTCAACTGTTGGTGACAATGAAATAACAGTTTTTCCATACGTAAAAACACATAAAAGGTTTTTGAATGGAATTGAAGACAGCCTTTATCATTATGCTAATTATGCATATGAAACACTTTTAAAAGATTACATTGAAACGTCCTGTGCAATGTTTGATTATATAAAAGATATTTATGAAACGTATAGTATCTATGTTGGCATAAACTCTAAAACCTCCAAGTCAATTAGTGAAGAATCATTCTTTGATTATATTTTCATGTTTGTATCCAGGTTGTCATTTACCGGGGGCGAATGGTCTGATGATAAATTTTTTATCATACGTGATTTCTTGGGAAATAAATTAAAAAATGAATTGTTTGATTTCAATATGAACAATATTATTGGTAAAATCAATAATAAATCCAGTTTAGAGGTGTTTTTGAAATTCAGGCCCCAAATTATAAAAGACATTGTTAAATATGATGTAAATAATGGGACTTGTTATTCTTGGAATGTTGCTGGAGGTATATATAAGATAGGTGAAGTTGTAACTTCTCTTAGACATTCTGAAGATGATGCGTCTTTGGCGGTGTTTAATGCACATTTTACGTTTTTAACCGAATTCTTGCAAGATTCTGGAGTATCTATGCCTAGCAGTGAATGATAGATCTGGAACTTGATCATCTCTATTATTTCTATTAGTACGCTACGACTATATACTAGAGCCTGTAAAAACTTTGTGTATATAATTACAATTATCTCGAAAAGTTTAGAAACAGATAACCAGACCTAAGCAATGACGATACATTTTCTTACTAATCACGACATTAAAAGCACGAAACCCCGCCTGGCGTACCTGGCGGGGTTTTCTGATTTGTCAGAAATTTTTGCAATCCTCCATTTCCCCATCTTTACAGTCGCCTTAGGACCTGAAACAACTTTTTAGACATCTTGTTCTTGACCTTCGCTGCTCAAGTTGGATACGTTTGTTTCATTGTATTATTGACGGATTCATGGAGGATGCGTACTTGGAGCAAGCCAAACCGATGCCAATCCCAAATAGCTTCCGAATTGGCGATAATCCGGTGGACGGAGGCGTGGGCATTGCTGTTTCCTGATGGATTTGTCAGTTTAAACAGATTGCATATACCTAGTTAAGCATAAGGAAAATGCTATGGTCCGTCCAGGGATTGTATTAGCAAGAAGCGGCCTTCACTTTGCGATAAAAAGATTAAAGACTGCTGAACAAGAACATGCTTCATCACCAACTGCTGAAACCGAAGCCAAGATTGTACGTAGCGGATGTGAATCTCTATTTTGGTTATTTGCCCTAAGTGAAGATTTTGAAAAACTAATAGACGCAAAGACGGGTCAAAACATTTTCCAATGGTGCTCTAGCCAAGGTGAGAATGGCAAAATAATGAACGCTTTGCGGTTAATAAGAAACAGAGTTACTCATAGTTACGAATATTATTGGAAAATTTGGAACTTTGAAACTTTAACCTGGGGAACTATTGCCCGGCCTAAACAACAAGAGCTTAGCAGTAAGGCCGGAAAATACGTCCCCCAACAATTCTTAGACTATCAGGCATCTGTTGAAGGCAAGAATATCATTTTTCCCTTAGAATCTGTCGCTAATGCTATTGAAAGCATGTATATGAAATTTAATTTAGTAAATTGGTAAAATAGTATGAAACAAATCAACCGGACGGAAAATACGGCTGTGCAAAAATGAAAAACAAAATCTAAAATTGTGGTGGTGCTCGAACCTTCTCGTCACCGCCGGTTATCATGAGCCCTTGAGACGGGCAAAAGGTCTGTCCCAATAACCACGATTACCAGTAGATGGAGGGACGCTCCCCGTATTTCCGATAACTCACCATTTCCAGAACGTGAAAAGCCCGCTTGGAGAACTAGGCGGGCTTTCCTATATGTGACGAGTAGCAGAACACGAATTGGCCCAACCAGCTTTCTACAGGTCGGCCCGTCCTATATTATGTCCCAAATTCAGTCCTAGATTATCTAAGGATTTATAAGGCGGGTTCCAGGACCACAAAGGGTGGATAGTTTTCGTTGGTTACTGGGGGGTGGTTTTGGCTCAAGAATGGGTGGCGGTTTTGATGTGAGAATAGGTGCTTTGTTTGGGCAACAATAAGCACTGATCAATGCTAAGCTATCAAAATCTTCTTTTGCGATCCCCGAAAACACCATTTTTTCTCAGGCGCCCATTGTAGCCATCGATGGCGTCTTTGTTCTCCTCAAGCCAGATTTTATCCTCTTCGATCATTTCAAGCAGATCATCAATCGGCTCAGAGTGGCCCGCCTTGACTTCTTTCATCGCCTGAATGGTTTTAAGGTCAGCCACTTTCTCAAGGCCAGCAGTTCTCTCATCCTTCAAATTTGCCATCACTGCCTCCTTCTGATGCAGACCTACCGTAGAATTCTACCACTCCTGAAGTTGGCGCCGCTACGCATAATCTGTCGCGGCTCGGGAGATAGAAAGAATTTTTGTAAGGCGCAGTTTAGTGCGCCTTACAAAAAGCCGATATTTACTAAGGCTGCCCCTTAAAAACGCATTGACATTGGTAGTTTGATTTATTACCATTGCCGGCGCTGACAGAGTTCCGTTTGCGGTCTAGCAAACAAATCTGTTTGGTCTCGCTGATCGTTTGCATACACACGGTTGGAGGCAGGATCACCCTGGCCCTTATATAAGGGTTCGAATCCTACCTCCTCCGCCATATATACTGAATTTGAAAGTCTGTCGTTTGCGACAGGTCAGCAAGAGCATAATAGAATAACAAAACGGAGAGGTGGCCGAGTCGGCTGAAGGCGCTCGCCTGCTAAGCGAGTGTACGGGGTAAACCCGTACCGAGGGTTCGAATCCCTCCCTCTCCGCCATTTTATGCTAAAAAAATGTGCCGATACGGTAAAAAAAGTTGACAAACAAAACCAAATCGGCGATAACTGCACCTCTTGAATACGCGCCACTAGCTCAGCTGGATAGAGCGTCTGACTACGGATCAGAAGGCCGGGAGTTCGAATCTCTCGTGGCGCGCCATTTAAAAAATACCGACCCAATGGATCTTGATGACATGCAAGACAGGGTCTATATGCAGGAGGCCCTGGTGGAGGCCTCAACCGCCGCAAGGCTGGGTGAGGTTCCTGTCGGGGCTGTTGTCGTTAAGGGCGGCGAGATTATCGGCCGGGGACATAATTTGCGGGAAACCAGCAA